>NZ_JBCNKR010000004.1:552223-919446 GCF_039595935.1 Flavobacterium sp.
ATAATGCGCATTCATGTTAAAGTTTGTATAGTTTCCGTTAGCATCAAAAACTGATCTTGTTGGGTTTGCCATTAAAGTATGAACGATAAGCTGACCGTTTGATCCTCCGTCGTCACTTGTAGGAATTCCATCATCTGTAGTCTGGCTCGCCGTAAGGTTCATTTTTAATTTTAAACGTTTGTTGTCTAAAAACGATTCAGCAGCATTAATTCTACCCGAAAGACGTTTGAAATTACTGTTACGAATAATTCCTTCCTGATCCATTTGTGCAACAGATGCATAATAATTTCCTGATTCTGTTTGTTTTGCAAAAGAAATCGCATTGTTTGTAGTAACGGCACTTCTGTAAATTACATCTTGCCAGTCTGTGTTTCCTCCATGATCAAAAGCCGGATCTTTAATAGCACTTCTATATTGGCTTGCATTTAAAACATCTAATTTATGTGCAACAGAAGAAACTCCCATATAAGAATCAACAGTTAATGTTCCTTCACCTTTTGAACCTTTTTTAGTTGTAACCAAAACCACTCCGTTTGATCCTCTTGCACCGTAAATCGCTGCAGCCGAAGCATCTTTAAGAACTGTGATCGATTCGATATCACTTGTATTTAAAAAGTTTAATGGATTTTTTGCTGTTGAATTTCCAAATCCAACATTACTTCCTGAAGGGCTTACGTCATCATTTGTCAATGGCATTCCGTCTACAACAAATAAAGGTGTACTACCACTTCTGATAGATCCAACTCCACGAATGGTTACGTTTACTCCAGCTCCAGGCTCTCCACTTGTGTTTACCACACGTACACCGGCAACTTTACCCTGAATTAAATTATCTACAGAAACGTTTACACCTTGTTTGAAATTGGCAGCTTCTAATTGTGTAACTGCTCCGGTAACGTCTTTTTTTGATTGTTTTCCATAACCTACAACCAAAACCTCATTTAATTCTGCTGCATTTGGTTCTAATTGGATTGTCATAAAACCACTTTGCGCTGCAATAGTTTTAGTTTTATACCCCATGTACGAAACCTCGATGTTTTTTCCTTCTCCAACTGTAAGCTCAAATTCTCCATCAAAATTTGTAACTGTTGCGTTAGAACTTCCTGATTCCATTACAGTTGCTCCCGGAATTGGCACTTTGTTTTCGTCAACAATTTTTCCTTTAACTTTAATTCTTTCAACTGCTTTAGTATTTACAGCTTTTGGCGCAGCTGTTTTTTGAATTAAAACTAATTTTCCATTAATATTATAATTGAAACTAGCTTTTTTAGAAAGGTCACTTAAAATTGAAGTAACTGATTCTCCCGAATAATTTACGGTATATGTCGTATTATCAGCAATTACAGCTTGTCCGTAGCTGAATTTATAATCTGTCTGCTGGCTTAATTTTGAAAAAATAGAAACCAGAGTTGCTTTTTCTATTTTATTTTCTACTTTTGATTTTTTTAAAATAGTTTTACTAAAACCACTCTCAATGGTCAGTAACGCTAGTACTAAAAAGATAAAACTCTTTAGATTTAAATAAGAAGGTTTAAAATACATGATTTAAGTTATTGGTTTTTTTACGATACTTAATTATTAATGGCAGTTGTTCTCAGCAGCTGCTTTTTTGTTTTTAATCCACTTTTACTATTTCGCCATAAACTTTAAATTTTAGGTTTGTGATATAATTTATTTGATCTAAAACATTCTCTAATGCTGCGTCTTTTTTAATGAAAACCGTTAACGGCGTTGCTAATACCTGCTCATTATCGTACTGAAATGAAACTCCGTATTTATATTGTAAAATCGTGATAACATTTTTCAATGTCGTTTGATCCAGCGTTATATCGGTATTGTACCAATTGACCAAAAATGATTTATCTGCCATTTGTTTTATCAGTTTTTGTGATTCAAAAACGGCTTCTTCATTCGGAACCAAATCAACGCTCTGTCCTTTTGAAGTAACATTTACTTTTCCGGTAACGACAATTACTTCGCATTTAGATTTTGACATTTGGATGTGGAAAGAAGTTCCTACAACTCTTGTTTTTACTTCGCCCGATGTAATGATAAAAGGATGTTTTTTGTCTTTGGCAACTTCAAAAAAAGCATTCCCTTTTAATAAAGTCACTTTTCTTTCGCTGCCTTCGAATTTTTCAGGATACTGAAATGATGAGTTTGCTGCCAGATAAATTTTCGAGCCGTCACTTAATTGGATAGATTTGGGAATCGATGACGTTTTAAATGCTAATTGTTTTTCTGCAGTAATTTCAGTTTTAAAGAAAAAACCTAAACCAGCAAGAAAAAGAATACTGGCAGCGGCCATATATTTTATATAAGGATTGATGGTTTTCTTCTTTACCATTCGAAGCTGAATTCCATCGTATATATTTTTAGAAACTTCATCAGAATTTCCCATTGAAGTTTCATCCCAATTTGATTTTTGATATTCGCTTAAAGCGAAATTAGTCAGCAGATTTTCTTCTGCTTCTGAAGTTTTATTTCGAGAACTTTTATCTATTAGATATTCTAAACTATGCTTGATTCTTTTTATCATAATACTTATTGTTACCTATAAGTACCGAAAGTTTAAAATCGTACTATCCGGAAATATTATGAAACCATTAACAGAAAGTTATCTTAAAAATTTTGTTTAAAAAAGATGATTGGAGCCAGCCAGGCCAAGTCTTTCAAGCCTTCACGCAATTGTTTTAATGCCGATGAAATTTGGTTTTTCACCGTTTGTTTTGAAATTCCAAGTTCATCTGCAATTTGCTCAATTGACATATCCTGAAATTTATACATTAATAAAACTTCTTTTCTTTTTTCCGGAAGTTTGTCTAATAAGGAATAAAGTAAATCCATTACTTCAGGATCGATCGACTGAAAATTGTCGATAATGTAGTCCTCAAATTTGTCTTCCATAATCGTCTTATCAAAACGATTATTTTGGTAATGTTTAAAAATCTGATTTTTTACAGCACGAAATAAATAAGGTTCAATTGCATTGATATTTAAATCGTCTTTTCGTTCCCATAAATCAATAAAAACATCCTGAACAATGTTCTGTGCCAAATCTTTATCCTGAGTCATTGCATAAGAAAAGGCATTGAGTTTCTGCCAGTAATCAGTATACGTTTTTTCAAAAATTTCAGGATTCTTCATTGGTAATTTTGGTAACATTAATTGATGTAAAATAAGGAAATGTTATACCAATACTTTTTGCCTGAAAGTTATCTTTAAATTAAATTTCAAATGTTTTTGTTTTAATAATACTACTATTTTCAGGCAAAAATGACAGTTGGTTTGCGATTTCTTTTCGTTTAGCTAACACAAAAATTAAATTCCAAGTCTACTTTAGTATTCTCTAAAATGCAATTCTCTATTGCTGCGTCTCCATACTTTTTAATCTTAATTTCATCTAAAAATCATGAAACAAATTTTGTTTGCATTGCTTTTTGCGGGGACAATACAATTGAGTCAGGCGCAAAATGACGACTTAAAAATCAACCAAATTCAAGTTATTGGCTCGCATAACAGTTACCGTCACAATATCGAGCCGGATTTATACAATTTTATTCAGGCAAAAGATACTACGCGTTCTTTAAAAGGTTTACAATACACACACATTTCTATTACAGATCAATTAAATATGGGTTTGCGCCAATTAGAAATTGATGTTCAGGGCGATGTAAAAGGTGGAAAATTTACACATCCAAAAGGGCTTGATCTTGTAAAACCGCAGGAAGCTTACGACCCGAATGGAGAAATGAAAAAACCGGGATTTAAAGTTTTTCATATGATTGATATTGATTTTAGAACTTCTTGTTACACACTCCAAAACTGTCTTGCAGAACTAAAAAAATGGTCTGACGCAAATGCTGACCACGTTCCGGTTTTTATTACATTAGAGCCAAAAGACGATGATAGTTTTTTAGGTACAAAAGCTGAGAAATTTACAACTGAACTTTTTGATGCTTTAGACAAAGAACTTCGTAAAGGTTTAGGAAATAAACTAATTACGCCAGACATGGTTCGCGGCAAATACAAAACGCTTGAAGAAGCTGTGCTAAACAACAACTGGCCAACGCTGAAAAAAGCAAAAGGAAAATTCTTGTTTATTCTGGATAATAATGGTGCAAAAAGAGATTTATATGCCTTAAACCATCCATCTTTAAAAGGACGTGCCGTTTTCATCAACGCCGAACCTGGAAAACCGGAAGCTTCAACGATTTTTAGAAATAATCCTGAAGATGCTTCTATTACTGATTTAGTTAAAAAAGGCTACATCATAAGAACCAGAGCCGATGCTGATACTAAAGAAGCGAGAGCTAATGATTATACGCATTTCAACGCAGCCAAAACTTCTGGAGCACAAATCATCACTACAGATTATTATCTTCCGAGTACTTTCTTTAATTCTCCTTATCAAATTAAATATGATGACGGAACTTATGTGAGAGTTGATCCAGTTAATGGTAATTAAATTTTAGTTTACAGTCACAGTCACAATTTTGTTGTGGCTGTGATTTTTTTAACGCAAAGGGCGCAAAGGTTTTTCGCAAAGAATGCGAAGTTTTTAAAGAAGATTTTATAAAAATCAAAGTTCACAAAGCTGTATTGATAAAGCTTTGTGAACTTTACGTTTATTAATAAATGCTAACAAAAACCTTGGCAAACTTTGCGAAAAAAACTTTGCGTCCTTTGCGTAAAAAAAATACACACACAATAGCAAACCCGACAGGTTTTTAAAACCTGTCGGGTTTAACTTTACGGTTAAAAATTACTTTAAACTCTTAACTGCACCCGTTTTCAAATCAACAGTAAAATGATCTGCGGGAACTTCATGCATGAATTTATTAAAGATTGTAACAAATAACTTCATCTGATTTTGCAAAGGTTTTGAAGCTTCTTCTTTAGAATCTAAAAATAGTTTTGATACAATTTTATAAGCCGCAACACGCTTTTCTCCAACATCGGCAAGAGCCAGTTCATCAGCACTTCTAAAACGGTAAAAGTCAATTAAAAGATCATTTCCTGTCCAGTTAAAATCTTCTTTTTTGAGATTATTTTGGGTTAAAGTTTGCTCCGATTTCGTTTCGGCTTCGTTCCATTCTTTTTGAAATTGAGATTTGTTTTTCAGAATAAAATCAAAATCTTTATCCGATTGAATATTAGCTAAAACCAATAAATCCTGAGCAGAAACATTCAGAATAAAATCCTTAAAAGCAGAAGGCCAATCGTCTGATAAAAATCTCAAACGGACTAATTCTTTCAAATGGAAATCGGTAAAATCGTGGTAATTTTTGGTTTTAAGAATATCGATATTCCAAATGTCTTTTGCATTTTGACTTTGTAAAAACTGATATTCCATTTTATACAAATCAAAAAGTTCATCAAATCCTTTAACCTCATCAATTGTAATAGTTTGAATATCTACCAGATTATCTTTTTTAATCGTCAATAATTTATAAGCCGGAATATAAGCCGCAAGCGACGGCGTTTGAATATTAACCAAAGTATTGCCTTTTGCTGTCGTGCGTAATCCTGTATCATTAATGTGCATGTGTCCTCCAAAATGAATTTTCAAACCCGCATCGGCAAAAACCTGCGCTACTTCTTCAACCGGAACTCTGTTTAACTGCCATTTATTCGGACCTAATAATTCTTTTATTTCTGCAGAAGCGTCATCATTAAAATCGATCATTGGAAAATGGCTGAAAGCAACTAAAGTTTTTCCGCGAAGTTTGGCTTCTGCCGAAATATCCTGAACCCATTTAATGAGATGCTTTTTATTTGAAAGTACATTATTATAACCTGTGCTTGCTTCCGAATAATTTTTAGGATCTTTTGGATCGCCATCAATTTTCTTCGGAATATAAACATTTCCGTCAATTGCCATAAGCCAAAGTCCGTCGATTGGCTCTACGACATAACTCACATCCGGAACTTCAAATCCGGGTGCAACATTATAAACTCTTTTATTTAATTGAGAAGCTTCGACTGCTTTTTTATAATTGTAGTTCTGAGAATTATAAGTCGAAAAAGGTGTTGCCCAGAATTTGTATTTTTTGTTCGGATAAAACCCGAAGTTTTGCAGATTATTTGTAATGCCTAAATAACCCATTTTAGCAATATCGGCTGTTATGACAACTGGCTGTTCGATATTCATGTTTGGCTTATACATGCCGTCTTTGCTAAAAATGGGTTGGCTTTTTCCTTCTTTTCCTAAAAAATCTTCTTTTCCCGATTCCTGAGCAAATGGTCCAACCGGATCATGATTTCCGGTGGTTATAAAAAATTCAATACCATATTTTTTTTGGTACTGATCTAAAATTTTCTTCAATCCGCGTACGTGTATCGGCTGTCCGTCATCGGTGTAATCACCCGGAAGTGCTACGTATTTTATCTTTCTTTTTGCAATATCTTCAAGAGCGGCGATGAAGGCAAAATAATTTTCATTGAAAATTCTCGTCGAATGTAACTGCGAGGCCATCGTTCTTATTAACGTATATTTTCCTGTTTTGGTATTCAAAACACCTTTAAAATCATTATCAGAAAACGTACCAAACAAATCCTGAAGGTGAACATCTGATAAAAAAGCGACCTGAACTCCGTTTAAATTCTTTGAATTCTGGGGTAAAATTGTATGATTGAAAAGGATTATAAAGAGTATAATTATTGGGGAAGTAAATTTTAAATTCATAGGTTTTGAAGCTTTGCAAAATGGGGAATTTATTAAAAGTAATTAACCGCAATTTTATTGATTTAATGATGAAATGTGTTTATGTTATTGTTATGGAATGATAATATTTTTATTGAGGTTATTTTTAACCGCAGAGTTCGCAAAGGTTTTTCGCAAAGCGCGCTAAGTTTTTTAAGTGAGTTTTAAATAAAACTAAAGTTCACAAAGCTTTGCGTGCTTTGCGGTGTTTTTTGATTGATTAAAAAAATGTATAGTCCCTACGGGACAATTTGTTGGTCGTGTGAATATTATTTTCTACCGATATTTAACCTCTAACGAGGTTATTCTGAAACATTAAATAACGAAGGTTAAAAACTCCGTTAGGAGTTAAATATCGGTAGAAAAAAATATGATCACCAAATATAATTGTCCCGTAGGGACTACACATAATAAATGGAATCAAATCTCAAAAACCAATTTATATCAAAAAGGCTGTCATTTCTGACAGCCTTCCATTACATTAAAACCTAAAATTTAATGTATTTAAAACCATTATGGCAAATGGGTTATTTTTTTATAAAACGTTTGATTGTTTGTTTTCCATCTTTTTCAAAAACAACAAAATAAATTCCTTGTCTCAATTGCGAAACATTTAAACTATTATCATTGATTTTTTGTGATGAAACTACATTACCTGTTTGAGAATCTACAACTTTTATATTTCCTCCCGAAACATCATTTGTAAAAAACAACGTTTCTGAAACCGGATTTGGATATACATTTAAAACAGAATCTTCTATTTTTTCTTCGGCAATTACTGCAGCTGGCGCTCCTGCTCCAACTTTTGTAATACGAATCCAGTTGATGTTCATTCCTGTATTTTGAATATAAATTCCGAAGTTATACGTTCCTGCGTTTACGTTTACCGTTTGTGTAACCGTCTGCCAGTTTTGCCAGCCTCCCGTATTTGGAATATCAACATTTCCTAACAAAATAGCTCCCGCGTTTAAATCAGAAGATAATTTTCCGCCAGTAACGGCACTTGCAACTCTATATTCAATTAAATAAGAACCTGTTGTTGGGAAATTAATATTATTGTATGCTAGCCAATCTCCAGTTTCTGTGTAACCCACGTTTGAACCTCCACCTGTATCTGTTGTTGCTTCAACCTGAATTCCGCTCATTGCTGAGTAATCTTCTGCCTGAATTAAAGTAGATGTTTGTGAAGTTGTTGTTGCAATTAATTTCCATTGTCCGCAAGTTTGGTTGTTATTGTCCCATTGCTGTACAATAGCTCCGGTAGCTGTGCTTGCTCCGGCAACTTCAACAATTCTTCCGCTGTGACGGGCCACAATTTTATAGAATCCGTCTCCTGTAGAAACCAAGATAAACTGTTGATTTGTAGTACCATTATACGGATATTGTTCTACACGCGCACCATTCGCTTTATTAAAATTATTAACATCCATAGACTGTCCGCTATGGTTGGCAATAATCTTATACATTCCGTCTCCTAAGTGAGTCAATGTAAATTTCTGATTGTTTCCTGAATTAAGAGCGCCTTGATTAATTCCTGCTCCGTTTGTCATGCTTGCATTCCAAACATCCATATATAAACCGCTGTTTCTGTTTTGCAAAAAGAAAGTCTGATTTCCTAAAGTTGTAACACCGTTTGCAATAACTCTGATTGAACTTACTTTATCATTCCATGTTGTATTTAAACATGAATTATCAGAATTAATTACTGTTGAAGCTCCTGTAAAATTATCATCCTGATATAAAATTGCCTGATATCCCTGAGTAATTCGAAGCGAAGAAATATCATCATTTAAAACTCCTAAAGAATTTAAACGCGCTAAGTTATAATCTCCAATTGTTAATCCGCCAGAGAAACCTGTATAGTTACAATCTTTGTAAACTGTAATTACATCTGTAGATGGACTAATGTTTCCTCCCGGCGGAATTGTTCCTGTAATCGAATAACTTCCGATAGAACCATAAGCCGAATAACCGCCGCTTCCTACATTTCCTGCTCCGGTTCCGTCAACACCTACATAATATCTTCCTGCTGAAAGATTTGCATTTAAGGTAGCATTTAAAGCAAACGGATCAGAGTTCCAAAATGTTCCTATTTCTGTTCCTGATGAATTGTACAATCTCATTAAAAGATGCAGGTTTCCATCTCTTGAAACCGTATTCGCATTAATAACCACATTTCCGCCTCCGGTTGTAAAACTGAAGAAATCATAATCGGCTTCACTAGAAATAATTCCATTTTTTTGATTGATCTGACCACTTCCATTATAATCTAAAGTTGCTGCAGAAGCAATGTTATTTCCATAATCGTCTCCACGATATCCAACTCCAAATTTAGAACTTGCAATTATCGCAACATCATCTTGTAAATTATTAGCATAATTATATTCTCCTTTACTCCATTGAACAACAGGTCTGTAATAACCCGCCCCCATAATTGGCGCATACGAAGTTCCGTCTAATCCTAAGAAATAATCTTCAGCAGGATTTGTACGTCCGTCGTGACCCAAATCAAAAGTATGTCCAACTTCGTGAGAAGAAGCATCTCCACCCGATTTTCCAGAAGTGATAAATACCCAGCAAGGAACGTCATTATCCCAGTTAAAAGAACCAATATACGCAACACCTCCTGCGCCTGGAGCTGCAGTATTTGTTGGCGTAACTACAACACGCATTCTTCTGTTTTTTGGATAAGAATTAAAAACGGATTCGCTTGTGGTTACATTCAAATTAAACGGACGATAATCTTCTGAAACTACTTCCCAATGTTGTTGTACGGCTGCATCGCTCATTCCTGAAGGAGCTGCATTAATGGCATTTCCGTTGTTCCAAAGATTTCCTGCCGGCATATAATATCCGTCAAAATCTAATAAAACACAGCCAGCAGCGCCCGGCAAACTTTGCAGATTCAATAATGCCGGAGCAATTTCTGCCGCAGCAGCTGTTTTTCCAGCAGTATTTGTGTTTGAAGGAACGTTTTTATAATCAATACAAACCAAGCTGTTAATATCAACTTTTGAAACAAAAGCATTTCCTTTTGCATCAGAATAATATTTATAGGCTTCTCTGGTTTTCTTTAAAATAATATGACCTTCAAGAGATTGGTCTTTTACTTTTATATAAAAAGATGATTCTGCAATATTTTTAATTTCTCCAATCAAAAATTCGCTTGATGCATTTGATTCCTTGTAATTAATTTTTCCGTTAAAACTTTTGGAATTGGCTGCCTGAAGTAAAATTGTTTTTTCTGTTCCTTTTGCTGTGGCGGAAGAAGTTAATTCATTTTTTATTTTATTTAAAAATGTTTTACTTGAACCTAAAGAAGTCTGCGCCGTGGCAAAATATCCAAAAGCTAAAATCAAGAGTAAACTTAACCGAAATCTGTAATTATTTTTCATATTTTGGGGTTAAAGGGGGTTACAAATTGAAAATGTTTTTTTTAACACATAGAAACATAGATTTAATTTCTAAAAAAGATTATTCAGAAAACTCGTTTTTAAACATAGCAAAGCATCACTTGCTATGTTTACTCATGCAAGTGAAACGTCTTCTTTCAGTAAGATGAACTATGTTTCTATGTGTTTAAAAATAAAAGCACTTTCTTCTCTGTCGTAACAAAGAAGAAACAGTGCTTTTAAGATCTTATTTTTTAATAAAACGTCTTACCGTTTTGATTCCATCTTTTTCTAATGAAATTAGGTAAATTCCTTTTTTCAGACTAGAAACGTCGATGCTGTTGTTGTTTACAGTTTGAGAAGAAACTGTTGCGCCGCCTTCAGAATTGATAACGCTTACATTTGCTCCAGAAACTTCTGAACTAAAGAAAAGCGTTTCTTCTGTTGGGTTTGGATAAATAGTAACACTTGCAATATCTGCAGGGGTTTCTGCCGCCGGAGCTGCTGATTTTGCTGCTAAACCTGAAGCCGATTTAGTGATTCTAAACCAGTTAATGTTTGGTCCTGAAGCCTGAATGTAAATTCCGAAGTTATACGTTCCTGCATTTACATTTACGGTTTGAGAAATAGTCTGCCAGTTTTGCCAACCTCCTGTATTCGGTACATTAATCGCTCCAAGCTGGATGCTTCCTGCATTTAAATCAGAAGAAATTCTTGCTCCGTTCACAGCACTTGCTACTCTGTATTCAATAACATAATTTCCTGAAGTTGGAAAATTTACGTTGTAATAGGCCATCCAGTCTCCTGTATCACAATATCCAACATTTAATCCTCCGCCTGTATCAGTAGTCGCTTCTGTCTGAACACCGCTCATTGTGTTGTAACTTTCAGCCTGAATTAAAGTTCCCGTTCCCGGAGGATTGCTTCCTGTAATAACCTGATTAATGGCTGTAAGTAAAGATTTAGAACCTGTTGCATCCTGAGATAATTCCCAAATCATAACTCCGCCTGCGTTTTGAATCGCAAAAGTTGTTTTTGCTTTGATGGTTGGAATTCCGTTATAATAAATTGTGTTTCCAACCTGATCCTGATTTTCTGCTCCCGGATATTGCGCTACAATATTAGCATAAGAAATTCCCTGATTAGCAGAAGCTCCAAAACCGTATCCGTAAAATGGTAATCCGATAATGGCTTTGCTTGCCGGTAAACCTCTTCCTGTCCAGTAATTAAATTGATTTACAGCCATGCTGTATGGAGAATGTTGTCCAGGGTTATTTGGCTGCCATGGTCCAGTTGCATCGTATGCCATGATATTGATCCAGTCGTAAGCCGCAAAAGTAGATGCAGGTACATTTGCACCACCATATCCTTCTGAAAGCGCTGCTGAGATCAGTTTACCATTGGCATGTAATTTATTAGCCAGAGCGATAACAAATCCTCCGTAATCGCCATTGATTGCAGGTCCTTCTAAATCTACGTCGATTCCGTCAAAGTTGTGCGCCACAACGTAGTCGTAAAGTTTTTGAATAAAAGCTGTTCTGTTTGCAGGTGTAATTAAATTAAAATAATTGTCGCGAATGGCTCCGCCTTCTGAAATCGCACCTCCACCAAGGGAAACAAAAACTTTAATGTTTTGAGCGTGTGCAGCATTGATAATAGAATTGCTTCCGGAATTAAAACTCAAATATCCGTTGGCATCAGGATTTTCGAACGCAATATTGATGTGCGTTAATTTACTGTACTGAATGGTACTCGAAAAAGCATTCAAGTCTATCCAGTTTGGAATGTAGGCTATCACTTTTTTCTGCTGAGCTGCAGCAAAATTAAAAAGACCCAACACTAAAATAATCATGCATTTCTGCAGCATTCTTCGGTAATTGTTTTTCATAATAATTGTTTTAATAGATTAATAAACTCGTAAATATTGGGGACGGTTCTTGAGTTATATTTTTTTTTGACTTTAGATTTCAGACTTTAGATTTTAGATTTGACTGTCTATGCAATCTAATTTTGCAGAACTAACACTGCCTAAATTATTATCTAAAATCTAAAGCCTGAAATTGCAGATTTACTTGAAGTTATGGTTCATTTTAATCTAAACTCTAAAATCTGAAATCTAAAATTATTTCTTTATGAAACGCTTGATCGTTTGTTTGCCATCTTTTTCAAAAACAATAAAATAGATTCCTTGTCTCAAATGCGAAACATCAAAACTATTATTGCTGATTTTTTGAGAGGCTACAGTAGATCCCGTTTGTGAATCGACAATTTTTACGCTTCCGCCAGAAAGATCTGTAGTTACATAAAGTGTGTTTTCAACCGGACTTGGATAAACATTTAAAGCAATTTCTGCTGGTTCTTCTGCTGGCTGAACTGAAGCCGTTTTTGCAGCAGCACCCGCACCAACTTTAGTAATTTTAATCCAGTTGATATTCATTCCTGTATTTTGAATGTAGATTCCGAAATTGTATGTTCCGGCATTTACATTTACAGTCTGAGAAACGGTCTGCCAGTTTTGCCAGCCTCCGGTATTTGGAATATCAACATTTCCTAAAACAATAGCTCCTGCATTTAAATCAGAAGATAATCTTCCTCCGGTAACTGCACTTGCCACTCTGTATTCAATTAAATAAGAACCTGTTGTTGGGAAATTGATACTGTTGTATGCTAACCAGTCACCAGTTTCTGTGTAACCTACGTTTGATCCTCCGCCAGTATCTGTAGTTGCTTCAACCTGAATGCCGCTCATTGCTGAATAATCTTCTGCCTGAATTAAAACTGAAGTTTGAGAAGTTGTTGCCGGAACTAATTTCCATTGTCCGCAAGTTTGATTATTGTTATCCCATTGCTGCACAATTGCTCCCGAAGCTGTACTTGCTCCTGCTACCTCAACAATTCTTCCGCTGTGACGGGCAACAATTTTATAAAATCCGCTTCCTGCATCTACCAAAATAAACTGCTGATTGGTTGTCGCATTGTACGGATATTGCTCTACACGTGCACCATTTGCTTTATTGAAATTATTAATATCCATAGACATACCACTGTGGTTGACTATGATTTTGTACATTCCGTCACCTAAATGCGTGAAAGTAAATTTCTGGTTGTTTCCAGAAGTTAAAGCACCTTGATTAATTCCGGCACCGTTTGCCATACTTGCAGTCCAAACATCCATGTACAAATTACTGTTTCTGTTTTGGAGGAAGAAAGTCTGGTTACCTAAAGTGGTAACACCGTTAGGAAGAATTTTTATAGAAGTTACTTTGTCATTCCACGTTGCATTTAAACAAGAAGTATCTGAAGTAATTACGGTTGAAGTTCCTGTAAAATTATCATCCATGTATAAAATTGCTTTATAACCTTGCGCAACTTTTAATGAAGAAATATCATCATTAAGAACTCCTAAAGAATTTAAACGTGCTAAATTGTAATCTCCAATTGTTAATCCGCCAGAGAAACCTGTGTAGTTACAATCTTTATAAACCGTAATTACATCTGTTGAAGCCGGAACTGAAGGAACTAATCCTGCATAACCTCCAAAAGTAGCTATAACTTTAGTTGGCTGAGGCGAATGTAAAGATGGCGACTGATCTGCAACATCATCATAAGCAAATCCATAAGCCAGATTATCAACGTTAATTCCCGGTAAATGCCAGAATTTAGAATAATGGTTAGTTGGGTTTACCTGATAATATTTTGATGCGTCGTACCAGTTTTGCTGTCCAGGATTGGCTGTTGTAACATTTACAACATGTCGGTTAATTGCCGCTGTCAATTGCGCCTGAATTACAAGATCTAAATCTCCATCGACTAATCTTCTGTCCAGAACGCCTTTTCCTTCAAGAGCTTCCTGAGTACTTGGTCTGTTTTGAACTCTTCCAGTACGGCCAACAAATCCTCCAGATTGTCCTACCATTTCTAGTTGCTCTCCAATAACTCTTCCTTTAAAAACTCCGGCATCTCCAGCATAAAATATTAAATCTTCGTTTTTGTATTTATTCCAAATCGCATCGATATATGATTTTAAGTAGTTTTCGTATGGTCCTCCTGCTGCATAAGCGGGAGTTTTAGACGGAGCTGTAATTTCGCCCGTTGCATCGTTTACACAACCTTGAAATTCTGCCGGAACATTCGCTTTAAAAGCCGCAACGATATCAGCATGTTTTTTTAAATCTCCAACTCTTTTTTGGTAACCATTTGCTCCAAATAATTCCAATCCCATTGGATATTTATATGAATCTACACGTGTTGGATTTCCGAAGAAACCATATTGATTATTAGTCAATTCGATCATTTCATATAAAATTCCCTGATTCGGATCTGTTGCGTTTTGCGGATTTGGAGAAGCATATCCTGACGGTGCTCCGCTTGCGCCAAAAAAGTAAAAATACAACTGCGAACCTTTAGAAATAAAAACTCGACAGCCTGCAATTAATGGCAAAGTGAAAGTTTTATTTGGAATTTCACTCAGCTTTGTAAAACACGCCGCATATTTTGAGTTTTGTCCCGGTCCTGTATTTCCACCATAAGTTGGTCCTGTAACCGTGTTGTAAGAAGCACTCATTGGTAAAACCTGACTCGTTTTGGCATTTACCCAAACATGGTTTCCAGTTGTATAATCGATACCAACAATGGCAACATATAAATCGCTGTCGGCAAAAGTTGAATTATTACTAATGGTAAAAGGAACAGGTCCCTGCCCATACATTAAAGTTGAAAACACCAGAAAAAGTGTTGTCAAAATTGAAAATCTTTGAAGTTTATTGCTTTTCATATTTAAATAATTGTGGGGTTACATAAATAGATTCTAAACCAAAGTCATTTTCAAACAATGGTTTTATTATCCGTCAGGCGTAATTCTCGGTGCTATCCTATTAAATTTAATTCCGGCTTTTGATAAGGGGGTTATTTTTAAAACGAATTACACCCAACGGATTTTTAATTATTTCTTAATTAACTTTTTAGTCCAGCTTTTTTGATCTGATTTAAAATTCAGAATATAAATTCCTTTTCTCAGTCTGCTCAAATCAATCACACTTTCATTAGCTTCTTTTTCCAAATTATTCTGAAGAATCAACGATCCAGAATTGTCATAAATCGTAATGATCTTGTTGTCTAAATTTTCTGGAATTGAAACTTGAATATAGTCGCTTGCCGGATTTGGATAGATTGCAAAAACAGCAGTTTCCGGTTTACTTTCTTCCACTATAACATTGGCTTTTTTAGCTGCTGATGCAGATCCATAAGCTTCGATTTCATACAATGAATATCCGTAAGGAGCCAAAGCTTTTGCTGTACACAAGATTCTAAGATATCTACCTGTTCCGCTTACGGTTAAATCATCTGTTCCTCCGTCGCTGGCTGTTTGTGTATTGATTGTTTCACTTTCTGTGAAAACATTATCTGTAGAAAGCTGTACTTTATATTGCGTTGCATAAGCTGCTTCCCATTTCAGTACGACACGGTTTAAGTTGTAATTACTTCCTAAATCAACATAAATCCATTCTGTAGCATTTGCAAAAGAACTTGCCCATCTTGAAACTGTTCCGTCTCCATCTGTTGCTTTATTAGCAGAAAGCGTTGCATTTTCTTCTGTAGAAGCTGTTGCTGTTTTCGATAAAGCTAAATTCACATTCGGATTTGGTGTAATATTTCTAACAATAACATCGCTGAAAACTCCCGTTCCTAAAGTTCCGTTTGCGTGAGATGTAACTGCCATTCCAACATAAATGGTATTGGCCATTGTAATTGTTTTTGGAGTTCCAAGCTGTGTCCACGTTGTACCATTATCAGATATATAAGAAGTAAATACATTTCCAGAACGTACTACACGAACCCATTTTGGTGCAGTTCCCGCAGCAACATCTGCAACCGTTACTCCCGAAGTAGTATTTCTTGATAAAAATTCAACTCCTGCAGCTGGCGTAACATCTGTCATAGCGTGTTTCGAAGTTGGCGTAAGCGTTTCTCTAAACATAACTCCCGCTTTTGCGTACGTATTGGTATTTGTAAGCGAATTTACTTTAGCAATAATTTCAGCATCGCCAGTAATGGATTGATTTACAAATTGAAACTGATCACTTGTTTCCCAAATATCAGTTCCTGAACCTTTAATAGTAAAAGTTCCGCTAGAATGTGCAGCTTCTCCTGCTGGCGTTACCGCTCCTAAATCTGTACTAACCCATGGCGAAGGTAATCCTGCCGGAGTTTCTGTAGAAACTAAATTTAAAGCTCTTAAATTATCAAAATAATATGTGTTTCCAGAATTTGTTCCCGGCTCGTATAAGAAAACAAAACGATTTACTTCATTATCTGCAGTAGATGCATCTGGCGTACTTACGTATGTAAATGTTACCGTATGCCAGGTATTCGTTTGTTTTACAACTCCCTGATAAATACTGTGTCTTCCAACTGGGTAGTTTGACGGAACCGAAGCACTGCTTTCTGCCTGCCATGAAATAATTGATCCAACCGGAGCTGATGTATACACATCCATAGCGAATTTTTTAGTTCCCGCTTTAAAATCTCCAATGTTTGTTAAAGTTGTATTGAATGAGAAATTATCATACAATTCTGTTGACTTACGAACGTATCTTCCAACGTTTGAAGATGTGTTAATTCCTGTCGCACTTGGATTGGCTACGTTTGCTGTATAAGTTCCGATAGCGTCTCTAAATGTAATATTATGTGTGTTTTGATAATCTTCGTAAACTACTCCAGGTGTGTAAGTATCCGGAAGTTTAGTTGCACCAATTCTGATGTTATCAATATAATACGTATCACTTGTGTAAGAACCAGAATTAAACAAAAGAACCATTTGGTTAATTGCCAGGTTTGAAGTTCCGGCATCTGGACTTGAATTATAGTAAAATGTCAGCGTTTCCCATTGATTTTGTTTCGTTGTAATCGCTACATAATTACTATTTCTTCCCGTTGGATAATTTGCAGGAAGCGAAGTCGCACTATTTTCAAAATTCATACTTACAACCGTTCCAACAGGCGCCGTTGTATAAACATCAATCATAATTTTATTAGTTTGGTTTTTGAATAAACCTGCATCTTCGATTGAAGTTTGTGTGTTAAAGAAAAGTACGTCGTATTGTTCGGTTACATTTCTAACGTATCTCGCCACATTTGCAGACGAGTTAACGGAATTTGAACCCGGATTTGCTACAACTGTATAAGTTCCAGTTGTAGTTCCTTTTATAATTTTATTGATGCCATCGTAGTTCTGCAATACATCTGTGGCAACAATTGGTTTTTCTGGTGTAGCTCTTGTTAACAAATTATCATAATAATATGTTGCTCCCGAATTTGAATTTGATTCAAAAAGTAAAACCACATTATTGATTGTCAAAGCACTTGTGTTTGGATCGATTATTTTCTCAAATTCAAATTCAATCGTTTCCCATTTATTTTGAACTGTTGTAGTCGCTTTGTAACCACTATGTCTTCCTGACGGATAATTAGTTGCCGTTGTAACATTGCTATTTTCTAACTGCATAGAAATTTTTGTTCCAACCGGTGCCGAAGTATACAAATCAAAAGAGATTCTTTTTCTTCCTGACACATAATCATTTGCATTACTGATTACGATATTTTTGATATTGAAAACATCATATAATTCAGAAGAATTACGAACGTATCTTCCAACCAAAGCCGAAGTATTAATTCCAGTTGCAGATGGATTTGCAATCGCTTCTGTTAAAACTCCTGTTTTATTTCCGTAAACAACATTTCTGTTTGTTTGAAAATCTTCCTGAATTTTCTCAACAGGAATTGCAGCTTCTGTCGCTACAGCCAATTTATAAGTATTTGCCGTACAGCCAGAAGTTGTTGCCGTTACCGAAACATCTCCGCCTGTAGTTCCCCAATTTACTGTTACAGCATTTGTTCCTTGTCCAGCCGTAATTGTCGCTCCCGAAGGAACTGTCCAGTTATAAGTCGCTCCTGCAATTGCGCTTATAGAATAAGTTTTACCTGTTTCGTTTTGGTACACTTT
This sequence comes from Flavobacterium sp., assembly GCF_039595935.1. Classification (NCBI taxonomy): domain Bacteria; kingdom Pseudomonadati; phylum Bacteroidota; class Flavobacteriia; order Flavobacteriales; family Flavobacteriaceae; genus Flavobacterium; species Flavobacterium sp. The sequence goes on from NZ_JBCNKR010000004.1 coordinate 570,324, forward strand.
TGCATCGCCTGCAACGGCATATTTATAACTTCCGTCATAAACACGAACGTAATCTACCTGTAATTTAGCCGGAAAATCTCCCGGAACTGGTGCTACTCCTGCTCCATTTACACTCGTATAAGGCGTTCCTGCACTACCAACAGCCAAATTTAAAATAATATAAAACTGACTATCATTAAAAGGCCATCCGCCGTTTACTGTAGTATTTGGAGTTGCGGTGTGAAATAAAAGATCATCAACATACCATTTAATGAAATTTGGTCCCCATTCTACCGCGTAAACGTGAAAATCAGAAGATAAATCGGTTGGAGAGCTATAACTTCTGCCTGTAAAATGATATCCGTTACCGTCATAATGGATCGTTCCGTCTACAGATTGTGGGTTTCTGTGTTTGGCTTCCATGATATCAATTTCACCTGTATACGGCCAGTTTCCGTTAACCGGAAGCATCCAGAAAGCCGGCCATGCGCCTTGTCCGTTTGATAATTTCATACGGGCTTCTACTCTACCATACTTAAGTGAATACTTTCCTTCTGTAGTTAATTTTGAAGAAGCATAAGGCTGATCCGGAAAAGAACCGCTTGGCTGATATTTTGCCTCAATGTTTAAGTAACTGTTTGTTCCTTCTTTTACAATTGTTGCCTGATTTGGATCGTAACGCTGAGCCTCAGCATTTCCGAATCCGCAAAGTGAAGGACAGCCATTTCCTGAAATACTCTGCCATTTGGTTAGGTCGACTGTAGTACCATTAAATTCATCAGACCAAACCAATGTTTTGCATTGTGACTGGACTTTCATAAATGGCAGCAAAAGAAATATTGCTACAGCCAAAAATTGTTTAAAATAATAGAAATTGTCTTTCGGTGGTCGGCCGAAAAAAGAGTCATTTTGATTCATTTTTTTTAGTTTTTTGTTAGTAAAGTTTATTACCACAATAAAACCTGTTCTGCAGTAAACAGGTCATTATTTTAATAATAATCCGACAATATTAACAAATAAATCAGGCTAGACTTACATTTTTGGGTACGGTTTGACTACGGTGGTCGTAAAAAAATGCATAAAAAAGACGTAAAACTACTTAGGATTTTACGTCACAATAAAAAATTAAAAATTTAGAATGAATTCTGTAATATTTGCGTCAGAAGGAAGCTGTAATTTTTTTCGAATTCTGTATCGGGTATCTTCAACTCCCCGAACAGAAATTCCTAAAAGCGGCGCAATTTCTTTTGTATTAAAGTTCATTCGCAGATAAGCACACAAACGCATATCTCTCGGAGTCAATTCCGGATAGCTTTGTTTAAGTCTTTGCATGAAATTATCATGAAGCTGATTAAAGATTTCTTCAAACTCATTCCATTGTTTGTCGCCCTGCAATTCATGATCGATCAGTTTGTTTATTTTCGTTAATAAACTAAAGTTCACATTAGGATCATTTTTCTTATCAATCTGGCTAATCAATTCTTTTATAGAAAGCAGGATTTCATTTAAGTGAATAAGGTTTACGGTACTCGAAGCCACTTTAGCATTTTTGAGATTGATGGTTGTTTCAAGATTTTCACGAACAATTGCCATATTTTCCTGTTCCAAAGTCAGCCTTTGCTCGTTTAGTTCAGCACGGCTGCGAAGTAATTCTTTTTCCTGATTTAAAATCAATTGCTGTCGATCACGTTCCGCCACAGATTTCTGATATTTAATAATCAAATAAATCACAACACTATACAGGATAAAATACAAAATATAAGCCCAAATAGTTCTGTACCAAGGCGGAAGAATTTCAAAACGAAAAACAGCTTCTTCGCTTACAACATCATAAATATTTTTTGCTCTTACGTGAAAAACATATTCATTTTCAGGAAGGTTTGTATATTCTTTTTCTGTTTGAAGGCTGTACTCCGACCATTTGGGTTCAAAACCTTCTAACCAATATTCATATTTTGTAGCATCGGCTTCATCATAAAAAAGAGAAGAAAAAGAAAAATGCAGTGCGTTATTTGAATACGATAAAACTCTGGAGATTTCTTCTCCGGCTTCTTTCGTTTTGTTAGGAAGTACATCATAACGGCTTGAAAATATCAAACTGTCTTTCGGAAAAATACATTTCACTTCTGAAATTAACGCTTTATATTTCGTTTGATATTTTTTGTTTTTAATAGCATTATAATGAATTAAGCCATCCTGTGTACCAAAAAATACATCTCCGCTTGTTGTGGTTTGAATATTTTCAAAACCCGGAACATATAAATAGCGAAGTTTTCTAAAAGGCAGTTCTTCAACCGTAAAACTTCCTTTTGAATTTTTAGTCATTTTTCCGGTGTTTTCTCCAGAAACGTACCAGATATTATTTTGATTATCTGATTTTAATAAACGAATATGACTTTCCAAACCCAAATATTTTTTAAAAACAGGTTCGGGAATCATTTTCTTAGAATGTGAATCTTGTTTGTAAACGCCTTTTGTTGTTCCAAAAAGAATTTGGTTATCGATTTTAAATGTATTCAGGAACAAACTCGACGGAAAACCATTTTTTTGATTGTAAAACTGAACGTCAGAAACGGCATCGAATGTCTTATTAAATTTAATTTTATAAATCCCTTTGTAACCGTGTGCAATCCAAAAATCGCCATTTTGATCAGTTTCAATTACACGGCTGCTTTCTTCAAAACCTTTTATTTTGTTTTGAAATACCCATGTGTTATTTATTTTTTTAAGAAGATACATTCCATTATAACCGCCAACAATCAATAAATCAGGATGATTAGGAACTAAAATTCCTTTCCAGGCTCCATCAACTTTTGCTAATAATTTAGCTGAATTTCCTGAAACTTCAAAAATGCCGTTTTTTTCAAAAGCTAGAAGCGAATTCCCAAAAACACCAATGTTCCAGACATTTTCATACATTTCTGCTATGTGCTGAAAGTTGGCGTTTTCATGTTTGCCATTTTTATAAGATTCCCAATCCATCCAGAACAAACCATTATCTGTAGCGATGTATAATTTATTCTGATAAATCTGACTGCAGTAAATTTTTGTTTCTGAACTTGAAGTATCCAAAATTCGTGACAAAGGCGAAGAAATCTGGATCAGCGAAATTCCTTCTTTCAGCGTAACCCATAAATTGCTTTCCTTATCAACTTTTAAATTTGTTACATAATCATTTTGCAAACCCATTTGTTTGTTGATATGCTGAATTAAATGTCCCGCACTATCTATAACTATCAATCCGGATTGTCGGGTTCCAATTCCGAAATATCCATCAGAAAGTTCAACAGCAACTGAGATTTGATTTTGCTTTAATAAATAATCTGCTTCTGTTACAAATGGTTTTAGTTCATTATTTTTAAAAGTAAAAAGTCCATTTTTTTGGGTAAATAATAAAAGTCCATTTTGGGTTTCAAAGATTTTTCGAATTTTCATTCCGGTAAACTTTTCGGCATTTGTAATCGAAACCAACACATCATTTTTTAGTTTCAATAAACCTTTAGCATTACTCGAAACATAGATTTCATTATTAACTTCAAAGAAATCATCAAACTTTGAAGGCGTTTTTAAAACCTTGATTTTATTATTCTTATAGATAAAAATTTCTTCGTAAGAGAAAAAAATCACCTCATTATTTTTAATAATCGTATGTACAACATCCCCAAAATTCAAAGCCCATTTCGGAAGCAGTTTTACTAAAGAAGTATATTGATATTGTCCGTTTGGCAGCTGAATTACATAACCAAAATCGCCCTGAGCGCCCACATACATTTTGTCTTTTTTATCAATCGCCAGAGAGCGAACCATACTACGGTTTTCGGGCTGTGTTACGATGCTCCAGCGAACACCATCAAACTGCATGATCCCGAAATGATTGGCAAAAAACATCATTCCTTTAGAATCCTGCAGCACGTCCCAGTTTTCTGAAGCCGCTTTGTAAGTTTTCGGATTATAATTGGTTATAAAAGGAACTCCAATTTTTTTAATTTGAGCCTTTAAAATTGAAGATAAAAGTAATATCGATAAAAATAAAATTCTAAATATAAATTTCGTCATTTCGTTTCTGTCTGTAGGTTACTTTGTGACTTTTGTGAATCACAATTTCAAAAATGACTCTTTGGGAAAGACATTTTCTAGGTAAAAAACATTCATTCTTTTAAATGTACCAATAACAATTATTCATCATTGTTAAACCAAAAAAGAGAATGTCGAAATTCAAATATATAAAAATTTATTTTAATGCAACAAATTACATTTTAATCAAATAAATTAGCAATTGTAAGATTAAATTTCAAAAAACTTTGCGACACAATCTTTGCGGATATACTTTGCGTACAACTAAACCCGACAGGTTTTAAAACCTGTCGGGTTTAACACACAACTTTAAATCTAAAATCTGAATTCTAAAATCTAAAATCCAGTATCTCGCTCAGTTCTTCATAACTATGAAAAAGAACTGCTCCTTCTTCTTCTAAATCATTATCATTAAAACCATTAGCAAAGCCATAAACTTTGAAACCGCCGCTTCGTCCTGCTTTTACGCCCGCTTTACTGTCTTCAAGAACAATGCAGTCTTTTACTTCAAAACCCATTTCCTTGGCAGCATGCAGAAAAATTCCCGGATCAGGTTTCCAACTGTTAATTTGATAGGAACTGAATATTTTATTTTCGAATTTATCCAGTAAACCAGCAACTTCAAGGTTTAAGCGGATTTTCTCAACCGGACCGCTCGAAGCGACACAATACGGAATTTTTAGTTTTTCGATAAATTCAACAACACCTTCCATTGGTTTTACTTCCGTTCTAAAAGCATTAAAACTTCTCTGGCGATATTCGGCTTCAAAAGTTTCAGGAAGTTTTTGATCGATTGCCTCTTCAATATGTCGGAAACAATCTTTTAAATTTCGGCCGTTAAAATTACGGTAAGCATCTTCAATTTCCATTTCAAAACCGTGTTCTGCTGCCATTTCAAGCAAAATTCCGTTTCCAATTTTCTCTGTATCAACCAAAACTCCATCACAATCAAAAATAATACACTTAACTTCCATATTCTTTATTTACATTTTAAAAATATCTGATAAAAAGAATCAGACGACAAGAATGTAAATTACAAAAATTAATTCAGAAACGGATTGTTATCTATAAAGAAGCCGAAATTTTAGAAATCATCTGCACAATAAAATCAGCTTGTGCGGGATTTATTTTTTTTAAGGCTTCGGCTGTTTGAAACCATTCGGCTCTGTCAATTTCTGGAAATTTTTGAAATTTTCCTGATTTTGGCGGCCATTCAATTTCAAAATCATTGCTTTTTACCAAAGTTTCATCAACATCAAACTCGACAGCCCAGGCATGAACAATTTTACCTGATTTTAGTTTTACATATTCGAGTTTTATAAAATCACCGTCGACCTCAAAACCGGTTTCTTCCTTAAACTCGCGTATCGCGGCATCGAGCGGATCTTCATCTTCTGTAAATTCTCCTTTTGGAATCGACCAGCTTTCTAAATCTTTATTTTTCCAAAACGGCCCGCCAGGATGAACTAAAAAGAAAAAAATAGTTTTGTCTACGAATTTATATGCTAATATTCCGGCGCTCTGCTTCATGTAATTTATTTTACATAAATATCGTGATTCTTTTTGAATTACAGCTATTTAATTATGATTTACCATTTGACGATACAGCATTAAAATTCCGTTTTCGTCCCTTTTCCAGATATTCGTGCTTTTTCCGGTAACAGTTGCTTTTCCTTTTTTATTATCCCATGAAACATCAACATAATAATAGCCATATTCGATAACAAAATTATTTATCGGAATCATTCTGCTGGCTTTAATCGAAATAGAATCGATCGAAACGCCATTTGGCTTTTCGTGTTCTACAAAATAAGGTTTGATGTTTTCTAATCCAACAAACATTGGAGAATCGTAAGTTAGATAAATGGCATCTTTAATAAAGAATTCATCAGCATGTTTTTCGCCTTCCCTATTTGTTACAAGTTCTGCAATGCGCTGATTTCGTTTATTGATTTCGTTCTCTAAAGATTTTTTTACAGCAGGTTTTGGGATATCGCTTTCTTTCGTTTTTATAGAAGCAAAATTAGTTCCGTCAATTCCTTTATTGGCTCCCCATATTTCTGAAATTAAAGTGGGTTTTCCGTCTTTTGCAATCTTCCACACATTTAAATATTTTCCATCATACATTAATGGGCTCTTTTCATTAACTGCATTAATATTGAAAGTTCCAATTTCAATTGCATAATTATCCAACAGCTGAACTTCATAAATATCTCGTTTATAAGCATTTATTTTAAACGAAGAAAGCCATTGCTGATAATAGGATTTAATGTTTTCTTTTGTGTATAAAGCTTTATGATATTCCGGCATGCAGACTGGTTCTTTTTCGTCATAATATTTTATAATGACGCTGCTGTCATTATGGAGAAAAGAATCTGCAATTTGATTGTTTATATCTTTTAGTTTTTCTTTAAACTGATCTGCATTTATAATGATTTGTCCTTGTAGATTCACAAAAATTGAAAACAATATTATTGATAAATATCTCTTTTTCATAGTTTTAGAATATTTTAATGGTTTATTAAAAGTAGAAAAAGATTTTTAACTAATTCAAAAAAATATTCATATAAAATTCATTATCAGTCATTTGTACATTATTACTCTATTTATGTATTTATAAATACTTTTAGATTTGTAATTTTATAAGAAACAAAAAGCAAAAATTAAAAACTATCTCATTTTGAAAAAACATCTTTTATTAACCGCAATTCTGGCTGGAAGTTTCAATATTCAGGCTCAAAATAAAACTATAACAATCAGCAATAATTTAAAGGTTGACAGAGAATTTGAAACTGTCGAATTAACTAAAAAATCGCTCGGATTATCAGCAGATTCTAAACTTGAAAATTATGCTGTAAAAGATCTCAGCAATAATTCATTTTTAGAAACACAAACCGTAGACAACGACGGTGACGGAACTGCGGATGTGCTTTTATTTCAGCCAAAAATCAAAGCTTCGTCAAAAGAGGATTTTGAAGTTTTTGTTGGAACAAATCCTTCTGCTTCGAAAATTGTTAGTTGTTATTCCAGATTTGTTCCCGAAAGAACCGATGATTATGCGTGGGAAAATAATAAAGTAGCTTTTAGAACTTACGGCCCTGTAGCTCAAAAAATGGTCGAAGACAATATTGCCGGCGGAACTTTAACCAGCGGAATTGATGCCTGGCTAAAAAGAGTCGATTATCCAATCATTAATAAATGGTATGAAAAAGCCACAAACGGAACAGGAACGTATCACAAAGATACTGGCGAAGGTTTAGATAATTTCCACGTTGGTGACAGCCGTGGAATTGGCGGAATTGCTGTAAATGTTGATGGCAAATATTATTTTTCTAAAAACTTCGTAAGCTGGAAAACCATTACAACCGGACCAATCAGAACAAGTTTTATTTTAACGTATGCGGATTGGGATGCAAAAGGAAATAAAATAACTGAATCTAAATTAATCAGTTTAGATTATGGAAGTCAGTTTTCTCGTTTTGAAATCAATATTACGGGAACTAAAACCATTTCTGCCGGAATAACGCTTCACGAGAAAAAAGGAACTATTGGAACTAATTTAAAACAAGGCTGGTTAAGTTACTGGGAACCAATTGACGATTCTGAAATTGGTTTAGGTTTAGTCGCTCCAAAAGGCACTTTGAAGAGTTTTGACAATCATGTTACGGATGAAAAAGATTTAAGTAATCTGTATGGAGATATTTCTGTTAAAAACGGAAAAGCCATTTATTATGTTGGTTTTGGGTGGAAAAAAGGAAGTCCGTTTCAAACCAAACAAGAATGGGAAACTTATTTGAGCTCTTTTGCTGAGAAAATCAATAATCCTTTGATTGTGAAGGTTAAGAAATAAGATTGGCCACGAAGACAATAAGATATATTATCATTTTTGTTATTTCGAGGAACGAGAAATCTCCACAAGTAGCTCTACAAAGATTGGCGCCTTTCTTTACGGAGTTACTTGCGCAGATTTCTCGTTCCTCGAAATGACAAGATTGTGTTTAATCCGTAAAACCTGTGGGCAATTAAAATCATCTCCTAGCAGGAAAATAATTCTCCTTTAAGATAATTTCCAGCGGAATATAATGTGTGCGTTCTGCATCTTCCTGAAGAACCAGTTTTTTATACAAATAATTAATTCCCATATAACCTTGACTTTCTGGTCTTTGGTTAATTAAAAAATCAATTACACCTTTATTTAAGTATTCGATATTATCATTTAATAAATCGTAACCAATTATTCGGATACCTTTTATATTGTTTTGTTCCAAAAATCGGGCAACAATATAGGCTCTTGAATTAGGAACAAAAATGCTGTTGATTCCGGAAAACATTTCCAAATTCATTTGATCAATTCCAGAATCTTTAATTGTAACTTCTGAAAACTTGAAATTCGTAAGTTCATCGTGATCTTTAAAATAAGAATAAAAACCGTCAATTCGCTGTAAGTAAACCGACGTACTTTCGATTTCGCGGGTAATTTTAAAAATTAAAACATGTCTTTCGTTTTTAACCGCAAAACTGATTAATCTTCCGGCCAGATAACCGCTTTGAAAAGCATCCTGACCAACATAAGCGTGATCATCTTCATTCGAAATATTCGAATCGATCATGACAACCGGAATATTTTTCTTTTTATATTCATTTAAAAACTGAACCGAATCTTCGTAAAATATTGGTGCAAACAACAATCCGTCGCAGTCAAAATCCATTACTTTTTTGACAGATTCTTTAAAAGAAGCCGTATCAAAATCATAAAAGAAATAATCCAGAACGATTCCGAATTTGCTAAACTCTAAAGCCGCTTTTTCAATTCCTTCAACCTGACTGCGCCAATATTCCAATTTTTCATATTTAGGGAGGAAAACTGCAAAACGAAACTTTTTATTCAAAGCCAGATTACTTGCCAGAATATTTCGTTTATAACCAAATTCTTCAATTATAGCATTGACTTTGTCTACAGTTTCCTGTGCAGCCTGACCGCGATTATGAATAATCCTGTCAACAGTTCCGGGCGAAACATTGGCTAATTCCGCTATTTTTTTTATTGTTATGATATTGATTCTTTTTTAGTTAAAATAATAAAAGCTCTTTTGTGAAAATTATTTTTTTTAGCAAAAATAAGTTGTTTTACATTACAATTTACATACATTTGTAAAATACCGTGTGCGTACACGTAAAAATACACATAATATAAAAACGACAAGTTTTTTTATATTATTTATTTCAAAAAAAAAACAAAATCTTACCAAATGATAATAGATTCAGTTCATAATGCAGCGAAATATTACAGCCTGCATCCTAATTTTCAAAAAGCTTTTGAATATGTAAGCCAAACCGATATTGCCAGCCTTGAAGCGGGAACTATAGAAATTAATGAAGGCTTAAAGCTAATAGTAATTCACGGCGACGGAAATACAAGAGAAGAAAGCATTAAAGGTTTTGAATGTCATGACAAAAACATCGACATTCAGATTTCTATACAAGGTCCTGAAACTTTTGCGTGGAAACCAAGAGAAAAATGTGTTAGCCCAAACGGAGATTATAGCGACGAAAGAGATGTTCGTTTTTTCCATGATAAACCCGATATGTTTTTTGAATTGCAGGAAAAGCAATTTGCGATTTTATTTCCGGAAGATGTTCACGCAGCAATGATTGGCGAAGGCTTTTTGAAAAAACTGGTATTTAAAGTTAAAATATAAATTTCTGTTTTTCAGGTTTCAGGTTCAAAAATTATAAATATAAAAATAAGAATGGATTCAGTATTTAATCTAAAAGGAAAAATTGCACTTATAACAGGCGGCGCCGGAGTACTAGGAAGTAGATTTGCAAATGTTTTGGCTCAGCAAGGCGTTATTGTGGGAATCGTTTCTCAATCTCTTGAAAAAGCAGAGAAAACTGTTCAAAATATAGAAGCAAATGGCGGACAAGGATTTGCGATTCAGGCGAATGTTTTAAGCAAAGAAGAATTAGAAAAAGCAAAAGACTTTATCGTTGAAAAATACGGTCGTTTAGATATCTTAATTAATGCTGCCGGAGGAAATATGCCGGGCGCAACGATTCAGCCGGATCAGGCCATTTATGATATGAAAAGCGATGATTTACAAAAAGTTGTAGATTTAAATATCATCGGAACAATGCTTCCAACTCAGGTTTTTGCAGAGCTTTTTGCCAAACAAAAATCAGGAAATATCATTAATATTTCATCAGCATCGGCACAAAGACCTTTAACGAGAGTTGTAGGTTATTCTGCTTCAAAAGCGGCAATCGACAATTTCACACAATGGATGGCGGTTGAATTGGCTCAAAAATATGGCGAAGGAATTCGTGTAAATGCGATTTCACCAGGATTTTTTATTGGAGAACAAAACCGTGCTTTATTGTTAACTCCAGACGGAAAATTAACTCCGCGTGGTGAAAAAATCATCGATCACACACCAATGGGAAGATTTGGAACTCCGGAAGATATCGACGGCGCACTTTTATTTTTATGCAGCGATATGTCAAAATTTGTTACAGGAACAATTTTAAAAGTTGACGGCGGATTTGCGGCAACAAGTATTTAAAAACTAACTTACAAAACAACATACTACAAAATGGAACAAACATTAAGATGGTTCGGACCAAATGATCCTGTTTCTTTACAAGATATTAAACAAACCGGAGCAACCGGAATTGTTACAGCTCTACACCATATCCCGAACGGAGAAGTTTGGAGTATCGACGAAATCATCAAACGAAAAGTGGAAATCGAACACGAAAACGGCGATCCAAAAAAAGGCGCTTCGGGTTTGACCTGGTCGGTTGTGGAAAGTATTCCGGTTCATGAGGATATTAAAAAACAAACAGGAAAATATCTTCAATACATTGAAAATTATAAAGAAAGCATTCGCAATCTGGCTTTATGTGGCATTAAATGCGTGTGTTATAATTTCATGCCGGTTTTAGACTGGTCAAGAACAGATTTGTCGTTTACGGTTGAAGACGGTTCAAAAGCTTTACGTTTTGACATCAACGCTTTTGCGGCTTTTGAATTGTTTATTTTAAAAAGACCAGGTGCTGAAAACGAATATTCGGCAGAACAAAAACAAAAAGCAAAAAGCTATTTTGAAGCCATGACTCCAGAAGATAAAATCAAATTACAGCAAAATATTCTGGCTGGACTTCCGGGTGCTGAAGAAGCGTATACAGTCGAAGATTTCTTAGTAACATTAAGCGCATATAATCATATTGACAGACAGGCTTTAAAGAATAATCTTTTTCATTTTTTAAAAGAAATTATTCCGGTTGCCGAAAGTAAAGGTGTTTTGATGGCGATTCACCCAGACGATCCTCCCTACCCGATTTTAGGTTTACCGAGAGTTGTAAGTACCGAAGAAGATTTAATTGAATTAATGAACGCTGCGCCTTCAAAATCAAATGGGTTTACAATGTGTACGGGTTCATACGGTGTTCGTGCCGATAATGATTTACCGGGAATCGTAAGACGTCACGGCGATAAAATGAATTTTATTCACTTAAGAAGTACACAGCGCGACGAAGAAGGAAGTTTCTACGAAGCAAATCATCTTGAAGGCGATGTTGATATGTACGAAGTTGTAAAAGCGATTTTGGAAGTCGAAAAAAGAAACAACAGCAAATTGCCAATGCGTCCGGATCATGGGCACCAAATGCTGGATGATTTAAAGAAAAAAACAAATCCGGGTTATTCTGCAATTGGCCGTTTAAGAGGTCTGGCAGAATTACGAGGACTTGAATTAGGGATTAAGCGATCTATATTATAATGGATTTGCCACGAAGGCACTAAGGCGCGAAGTTCTTTTTAAGCTTTATGTTTTTAGTCTCGCAAAGTCGCAGAGACGCAAAGTTTTAAAGGTAGAATTGTCATTCCGAGGAACGAGGAATCTTCGCAAGCAGCTCGACAAAGATTGACGATTTTCATTGCGGAGCTGCTTACGAAGATCCTTCCTTCGTCAGGATGACAAAAAAATGAGAAAAAAAATCCGCAAAATCTGCGAGATCTGCGAGAGAAAAAAAACCTTCGCGCCTTAGTGCCTTCGTGGCAACCCACAATAAAACTAACTAACCACAAAAACCACAAAACCATGATTCGCCAAACCTTCCTTATATCCTGCAGCCTTTTTATGAACGCTGTACTGGCGCAGGAAATACCCAAAATTATTACTTCAAAAACCAATTATCTGCCTGATTTTAGTTTTGCGGGATATCATTTCGGCGAAAGCCAAATTCCTGAAGTTAACGGACAAATTATAAATGCTATTGATTTTGGTGTAAAAGCAAATGACAATTTAGACGATTCAAAAGCACTTCTAAAAGCTTTAAAAGCAGCGAATTCAGTTGACGGAAATGTAATTTTACAATTGCCCGAAGGAAGAATTATTCTGAGTGAAATTCTCTATATCGAAAGAAGTAATTTTGTATTCCGCGGTGCAGGTTCTGGCGAAAACGGAACTGAAATTTACTGCCCAAGACCCATGATGTATCTTAAAAATCCTGAATCTCTGGCAGAACTTCGTGAATATTTGACCACTTTTGATAAAAGACAGAGAGAATCTGAAAACAATATCGATTTGCCTTTCTCACAATATGCGTGGTCTGGTGGTTTTATCTGGACGCAGATTCCGGGTGAACGTGTAAAATCTTATTTGGATAAATACGAACCGGAACCTAATGTTTTGGCAAAAGTCAGTTCCGGAAAAATGGGCGAATTTACGATCAATGTTTCCGAAGTAAAAAACTTAAAAATTGGTGATATTGTAGAATTGCAATTGTTTAATAAAGATGGTGAAAACGGAGAAATCATTAAAGATTTATATCAAGGTGCAAAAGTAAAACCGGGCTCGCATCACTGGCAGTTTGCTAAACTTCCGATTGTGAGACAACAGGTTGAAATTGTGAAGATTTCAAATTCAAAAATTACTATAAAAACGCCTTTAACTATTTCAATCAAACCAAGTTATCAGGCACAATTGGTCGAATGGAAATATTTAAGCGAAGTTGGAATCGAACATTTGCGTTTTACTTTTCCAGATATTCCGAGAGTAGCGCATCACGTTGAACCGGGAAATAATGGCATTTTCTTAACACGTCTTTTTAACAGCTGGGTTAATGATGTCAAAATCACAAATGCCGACAGCGGAATTTTAGGCGAAGAAATTTCAAATGTTACGGTTCAGAATATTATTACCGATGGACCGCATTTATCACATTACACGGTAACGCTTGGCGGTGTTCATAATGTTTTGGTCAAGAATCTTAAAATCTACAATAAAGCAGTTCATCCGTTGAGTTTCAATACTTTTTCTACAAAAAACGTATATCAGGATTGTGAAATTTTTGCCGATGCACTTTTAGATCAGCATTCGGGAGCCAATCATCAAAATTTGTTTGATAACATCACGGTTCATATTACACCGGATAAAAATAACAGCTACTTTTTATTTGGCGGCGGCGGTGCAGAGTATTGGAAACCTTCTCATGGGCCTTTCAGTACATTTTGGAATTTAAATATTCAGGTTGAAATTCCGGATACATCAAAACCGGTTTTGTTATACGGAATGAAAGACGGTGCTTTTGCCAGAATAATTGGCGTACACGGAAATGCAAAATTTGAAATCAAATACGACGTCGATCCTTATATTGAATTTTTAAACACACCGATAGAGAAGATTCCGTCTTTGTATGATTATCAATTAAAAAAGCGATTGAAGTAAAGTTTTATTTGTTCATTTTAATCATTAATTAAGTATAGTTTGTCATTTCGACGAAGGAGAAATCTGCATAAGTAGCTCGGCAACGAGAGTCCAATCTTTGTAGAGTTACTTGTGCAGATTTCTCCTTCGTCGAAATGACAAAAATGAGAAAAAACTTTGCTCCTCTGCTCCTTTGCAACTTTGAACCTAAAAAAATAAACGCTATGAAATACAAAATAGCTTTTCTCGTAACTGTACTTGTTTTCGGAAATCTATTTTCCCAAAATAAATACCGCCTTAAAAATATTTCAACAACCGACGGACTTTCGCAGAGTTCTGTCATTGCCATTCATCAGGATAAGTTTGGACAGATGTGGTTTGGTACACGCGACGGACTCAATAAATACGATGGCAGCAGGTTTACTATTTTTAGGAACGATGTCAATGATAAATCTTCCATTAGCAACAATGATATTTTGGCAATTGAAGAAGACAATTCAGGAAAAATCTGGGTGGGAACTTACAATGGATTAAACTGTTACGATCCGGTTTCGAATAAATTTACGAGATATCTGCATACTAAAACCAATCATACAATTAGCAACAATGCTGTTTGGAGCATTCGCGAAATTGACGGTGAAATGTGGTTTGGAACTTCAAAAGGATTAACAATTTATAACAAAAAAACTGGATTATTTACCTCGGTTTTTCATTCAGATGATGATCCTTCTACTCTTCCAAGCAATAATATTTTGAGCATTTTAAAAACCAAAAAAGGCGAAATCTGGATTGGAACTACAAAAGGTTTGTGCCAATTAACGAATAGAAAAAATGGTAATTTTTCGTTTAAAAATTATCCGCTAAATGCCACAGATTTATTAACTGTACAATCGGTTATTGAAGACAAAAGTGGATTTTTATGGGTTGGAACAAAAAATAAAGGACTTTTAAAATTTGATCAAAAACAAAAGGCTTTTGTTTCTTTTTTGGATGCTGAAAAATACCGCGAAATCAATACTGACATAAGATCTTTAGTTATTGATAAACAAGGTTCTTTATGGATTGGCGCTTACGACGGAATTTATATTTTAGGTCAGGATAAAAGTGTGCAGAAAATAAATAACAGCAATAACAGCAACGGAATCGACAAAGTAAAATCGATTTTTATGGATCGAAAAGGTTCGATCTGGATTGGCTGTTATTACAAAGGCGTGAATCTTTGGGATGTATCGAATGTGAATTTCTCCAATTACAATCAGAATTCGAAAAAAATTCCGATGAGTTTTGATGTGGTTAGTTCTATTATTGCCGATAAAAATCATAATATTTATTTTGGAACAGAAGGCGGCGGCATCACGGTTTATAATAAAAACACCGAAGCCGTAAGTTATATTAACAGCAAAACCGGGCAGGCGAATAAAAACGACATCAAATCGATGTGCCTTTCTGACGATCATATTTTGTGGATTGGGACTTTTTCTAAAGGTATATCGGCTTACAATACGATTTCAAAAAGAATTGAAGACAATCGAATTGCTCCGGATTTGATTTCTCTTTTAAAAGAAAGCGGTGTTTATTCTCTAAAAACGGAAGGTTCTATTTTATGGATTGGAACTTTTGGAAAAGGTTTAATTCGTTATAATATAGGAAATAAAACTTTCCAAATTATTGGAAATGACAATACAAAACCTGTTTTTCTAACCAACAATATTGTCCGAACAATTTTAGTTGACAAACAAAATTATGTTTGGGTCGGAACTCAAAATGGTTTGAACCGAATTCCGCTTAGAAATTTCAATCCGCAGAAATATGTTATTCAGCATTTCTTTTACGATCATTCGGCTTTATCCGGCGATGATATTCTGACTTTGTTTCAGGATTCGCAAAACAAAATCTGGGTAGGAACAAAAGCAAAAGGACTTCATTATTTTGATGGTAAAAAATTCAACCATATCAATCTTAAAATAGGAAATACAGTTATAACTTCTATTCATTCTATTTTAGAAGATGACGATAAAAATCTGTGGATCAGTACAAATCAGGGAATTATTAAATACAATACAACTAAAAAAAGCATTGTCATTTATGACCAAAAAGACGGATTGGCGAGTAACGAATTCAACGATAATTCGGCTTTAAAATTAGATTCGAATCAGTTTTATTTTGGAAGTCCGTCTGGCGCTACTTATTTTGATGCCACAAAAATTTCCTTAAATCAATACGCTCCGCAGGTTTTAATTACCGATTTGAAAATCAAAAATGAAACTGTACACGCAAATGACGAAGACGGAATTCTGGAAAAAAGCATCGGTTTTACCCAAACTATAACACTGGATTATGATAAGGCTAATTTCTCAATAAACTTTGCGATTCCGAATTACATTCGATCAAAAAACAATCAATACAGTTACCGTTTAATTGGTTTAGAAAATAACTGGACAACAACTAAAAATGCTGAAGCTAATTTTGCTATTCAAAATCCGGGAACTTATGTTTTTGAAGTTCGCGGCGCAAACAACGACGGCGTTTGGAATAAAACTCCGGCAACGCTTACCGTTGTAGTAAATCCGGCTCCATGGCGCAGCATTTGGGCATTTATGCTATATGGAATTATTATTGGTTTAGGCTTATACGGCTTGATCTGGATTATGAAATCGAAAGCGAGACTGAAACAAAAACTGGAACTGGAATATCTGGAAACGAAACGTATTGAAGAAAACAATAAACTAAAATTAGATTTCTTTACCAATATCTCGCACGAATTCAGAACGCCTTTGACTTTGATTTTAGGGCCTTTACAACAAATTCTGGCTGATTATAACGGAACAAACGAAATGTACAAAAAGCTTTTGGTGATTGAAGGAAGCGCCAATCATCTTTTGAGTTTAATTAATCGTTTAATGGATTTTAGAAAGCTTGAAAATGATCAGGTTACACTGGAATCTGCAAACGGAAATATCGTAAAATTCACTAAAGAAATCTTTTTATCTTTTATAGAATATGCCAAAGACGGCGGTTACGATTATACTTTTGAAACTTCTGACGAAGAAATTCTGGTATATTTTGACCGCTATAAACTGGAACGTGTATTTTATAATTTGATCTCAAATGCATTTCGCTATACACCAAAAGGCGGAAGCATCAATATTAAAATAAACCACGACACCGAAAATCTTTTTATTGCTGTTGAAGATTCCGGAGTTGGAATTTCGGAGGAACATATCGACAAAATTTTTGATTTGTTTTTTGAAGTTCCAACGCACAATCAGGTTCAGAAAAACTATAATAAAGGAACCGGAATTGGACTTTCAATTGTAAAAAATATCGTGAAACTGCACAAAGGTTCGATCGATGTAACGAATAAACCAACGGGCGGGGTTATTTTTAAAGTGACGCTTCCGCTTGGGCGTGAACATCTTTCAGACAGCGAAATTATTCCTGATTTTAAAATAAGCGATGATATTGCACAATATGCGGCACAGCTTGAACCTTCAGAAACTATCGAAAATGAAGACATTGAAGATTTAATCGTAAACGAAGAAAAGCAGACTATCTTACTTGTCGAAGATCACAAGGTTCTGAGAAAATTCATGAAAAATCTGCTCAAAAAAGATTATAATATTATTGAAGCCGAAAACGGAAAAATGGCGCTGGAAAAGGCTTTAAAATTTGTTCCGAATTTGATTATCAGCGATGTTATTATGCCCGAAATGGTAGGAACTGAACTTTGTTCTAAAATAAAGGAAAATATCAAAACAAGTCATATTCCGGTTATTTTACTGACTTCGAGATCATCATTAGTATATAAATTTGAAGGTTTAGAAAGCGGTGCCGATGATTATATCAGTAAACCATTCAATTTAATGGAATTTAAACTTCGTGTAAAAAACCTTTTAAACACAACAGAACGTTTAAAACTCAAATTTTCAAGCGAAGACAGTTTTATTCCGTCTGAAATTACAGTTTCTTCTCTGGACGAGGAGTTATTGAAAAAAGCATTTAAAATTGTAGAGGATAATATTTCAAACGAACAATTTGATATTCCGTTTTTCTGTTCAGAACTGGGCGTCAGCCGTACCATGTTATTTTTGAAAGTAAAAGCCTGGACGAATTTTACACCAAACGAATTCATTCATGAAATACGATTAAAACGTGCCGCTCAATTATTGGAACAAAACAAATTAAATGTTTCAGAAATTAGTTATAAAGTTGGTTTCAACAATCCAAAATATTTTAGCAAATGCTTTCAAAAAAGATACGGCGAAACTCCGTCTCAATATTCTGATAAATTTTACAAATCTTCGGTTGTAATTTAAAAAACCACTGTTTTCAAGGCTTAAAAAAGGGTATCTGTATTTTTAGATACCCTTTTTTGTATTTCTATATCGTTTTCGGCTTCTACATTTGCGATATGAAAATCAGAAAAACAAACTTTTTATTACTGCAAATTTTATTTGTCATTGTGATAATCGGAATGAGTTTATTGCTTTTCTATTTTATCTAACATTAACCTTTTAAACCAAAAATGAATGTTTACAGACGAACAAATTAAATCGTTTAGATGGTATTTGCTTGTATTTTTTTTACTAGCAGCTATCATGATGAATGCACAGGAACGAAAAGTTACCGGAAAAGTAACTTCGAGCGAAGATTTACTTGGGCTTCCTGGTGCAAATGTTTATATCAAGAATTCTTCTGTTGGGGCAACGACGGATATGGATGGAAATTATACTGTTTTTGTTTCAGAAAAAAATGCTGTTTTAGTTTTTAATTTCGTAGGATATCAAACTGTTGAAATTCCGGTTGGAAACAAAACTGCAATCAACGTAAGTTTAAAACCAGATACCAAAACTCTTGATGAAGTGGTAGTTGTGGGTTATGGAACCCGTAAAAAAAGTGACATTACAGGTTCTGTATCTTCTGTAACGGCAAAAGAGTTAACGGCTTATCCTGTTTTAAGTGCAGAGCAGGCTTTGCAGGGTCGTGCAGCGGGGGTTTCGGTACAAACCAATAATGGTGGTGAACCGGGAGCGCCTGTAAAAATCAGGGTTCGTGGAGGAACTTCTATTAATGCCAGCGGTGATGCACTTGTAGTTGTCGATGGTTTTGCGGGAGTTTCGATGCCGGCACCTCAGGATATTGCTTCTATTGAGGTTTTAAAAGATGCTTCTGCGACTGCTATTTACGGTTCCAGAGGTTCAAACGGGGTTATTATGGTTACTACTAAAAAAGGAAAACCGGGAAAACCAGTAATTGAATTCAGCAATTCGACTTCTGTGCAAACGGTAAACAATAAACTGGATTTATTAGATGCAGATCAGTTTGCGGCGTACAGAAAAAGCTTTACAACACACACGCAAGGTCCTGCAAATACAGACTGGCAAGACGTGATTTATCGTGACGGAATGATTTCGAATACGCAATTATCATTTTCCGGAGGTTCAGATACGGTGAAATATTATGTTTCCGGAACGTATTTCAACCAAAATGGTGTTGTAATTAATTCAGGAATTGACAGATATACGATTGTTGCTAATCTTGAGGCCGATTTATCTCCAAAATTCAAAGTGGGTTTAAATACTTTTACAAGCAAACAAAATAAAGACGGAATTGTGAGCCAAACAGGCGCCGGAGGAACGGGAGCTGCGGGTGTAATTGCATCGGCTTACAGATTTATGCCGGATAAAGGAATTTATAATGAAGACGGAACATATACAACAACGGCACCTATTGGTGACGATATTGATAATCCGTATGCAACTGCGATGGAAAATATTCTGGAAACGGTTTCTATCACCAACAGAAATAATTTCTTTGGACAGTACAAAATCACTAAAGATTTAGATTTTAAAACGACTTTAGGTTTAACAGATACTAATTCTCAAACCGGAAGATTTATTCCTTCCACTTTGATTGCAGGAAAAAATATCAAAGGAGAAGCTTCTGTAAACAACACCAGATTTTCTTCTTTCTTAACAGAGAATTATTTGACTTTTAAACGTGAAATTATCGACAAAGGAGTTTTAACGGTTCTTGGTGGTTATTCATATCAAAAAAACAAAAATGAAAGTTCGTATGCGGCTTCAAGAGGATTTTTAACGAATACCAATTCATATAGAAATCTTGGCGCGGGAACAGTATTTTTAAAACCAGATTCTAATTTATCTGAAACCGAATTGATTTCTGCTTTCGGAAGGTTGAATTTTGATTATGATGATAAATATTTACTAACGTTCACAGCCAGACGAGATGGTTCTTCAAGCTTTAGTAAAAACTACAAATACGGAACTTTTCCTTCTGGAGCAATTGGATGGAATATTGGTAAAGAAAACTTCTTAAAAGACAGCAAAACGATTTCAAATCTTAAATTAAGAGCGAGTTACGGAGCAACCGGAAACCCATCAATTGGTGCTTACTCTACGCTTTCGAGATTTTCTGAAATTTATTATGTAAGCGGTGACGTGATTACAAATGCGGTGCAGTTAACTTCATTAGATAATCCAAACTTAAAATGGGAAACATCTTATCAGCAGGATTATGGTATTGATTTAGGTTTATTTGACAACAGAATCAGCATTACAGCCGATTATTATAAAACGATCACAAAAGATTTATTATTCAACAGACCACTTCCGGGAGTTTCGGGAATTGCTTCTCAGCTTCAAAACGTTGGAGAATTAGAAAATAAAGGCTGGGAATTGGGTATTAATTCTAAAAACTTTATAGGTCAGGATTTTACATGGAATACAAGCTTCAATATTTCTTCAAACAAAAACAAAGTATTGAAATTAGCTGATAACAAAGATTTATTGATTAACTCGGCTCCGGGTCACTTTTTGGCAACAGAATCACAGATTTTAAGAGTTGGGCAGCCGGTTGGTTCTTTCTTTGGATTTATTTATGATGGCGTAATTCAGCAGGGCGAAACTGTTTTGCCAGGAAACTTCGAAACAACTGCGGGTGGCGAAAAATTCAGAGATTATAATGGTGACGGAAAATTAGATTCTCAGGATAAAACGATTATCGGAAATCCGAATCCAGATTTCATCTTTGGCTTAAACAATGATTTTACATACAAAAATCTTGATTTGAATATTTTCTTCCAAGGTTCAGAAGGAGGAGAAATCTTAAACTATACTTTAATGGAATTAGCATCTGGAAACAACAATGCTACTACTGAAGTTTTAGACTCCTGGACACCAACACACACAGATACAAATGTTCCTAAAAATGCGGCCAGAACAAAAAGAGTTACCTCAAGATTTGTTTATGACGGAAGCTACATTCGTTTAAAAAATATCTCTTTAGGATACAGCTTAAATGAAAACATCGTTTCGAAAATGGGATTGAGTAAAGTTCGTTTTTATGTGAGTGCGCAAAACGTCTGGACCATTACAAACTATCCGGGAACAGATCCTGAAACAAGCTATTTAAACGACACTAATGCAAGAAGTAACACTTACTTAGGATTAGATTATGGAGGATATCCAAACGTAAGAACGTTTACAATGGGTCTTAATGTAAAATTCTAGTTTAATAAAAATATTATGAAAAAATATATAGCATTTCTATTCTTAGGAACACTGACCTTTTTTAGCTGTTCTGATTTAGAAGAAAAACCGGTAGGAATTATTCGTCCGGAAAACTTCTTCAACAATACCGATGATTTGCAGGCCGCTGTAAACGGAGCTTTTGCCAACATCGCGCACAATAATTATTGGGGAAGAGAATTTACAATCGCTTTAATGCTTCGCGATGATATGGCGGACATTGGCGACAGAACCACGCAGGCAGCACGTATCGATGTAAATGACATGTCGATGAACGATACAAATGCACTTGTGGCAAACTTCTGGCCGCAGTCTTATGTCATTATTACAGCTGCAAATCAAGCTATTGAAGGTGCTAAAAAGACACCCGGAGATCCTGCAAAAGTAAACGCAATTGTAGCACAGGCTTATTTTGCAAGAGCATTTACTTACTATCATTTAGTTCGTCTTTTTGGCGATATTCCGTACATTGATTTTGTAGTGAATGATGTTTCTCAGGTAAATTCTATCGGAAAAACAAAAGAAGCCGATGTTTATCTAAAAATCATTGCCGATCTTGAATTTGCAAAACAATGGCTTGAAGACAAACCAAAAGTAAAAGCTGTTCCGGGAAAAGGTACTGCAGCAGGATATTTAGCTTCAGTTTACTTAACTTTAGGGCAGTATCAAAAAGCGTATGACGAAGCAAAATATGTTATTACAAACGAAGCTAAATTTGGTTTAGGTCTTGATGCCGATTTTCAGGATTTGTTCAATGCTACAAAAGCAGCTTCATTAAAAGAGCCATTATTTACAGTAGATTTTAATAACTTAACATCAGGAAATTACGGTCAGGATTATACAGCGTTTTTTACAGGTTCGTTAAAAGATGACAGTTACAGCTACGGACAGGGATTTTCGGTTGCAGTTCCGTCATTAAAAGTGTTTAATACCTGGGATCAAAGAGATTACAGACGAGCAGTAAGTTTTGATACCATTATTAGAAAGAAAACCGGTCCGGGCGGATCATTGCAGGTTTATCCTTCAAGTGATAACGAAAAAGCGCCGCGTCCGCATATTGCAAAATATTTCCGTTTTCCGGGAAAAGCAGGTGCAAACGGAAGAACTTCCCAGCATAATTACATCACAATGCGTTATGCCGAAGTTTTACTGACTGCAGCAGAAGCCTTAAATGAAATTAATCCGGGAACTACAGAAGCCGATGGTTATGTAAACCGAGTTCGTGCAAGAGCAAGAAATAAAGCAGGAAAACAGGTTTCTTTTCCGGCAAATGTAACACCAGGTTTATCTAAAGAAGATTTTAGAAAAATGGTTATCGATGAAAGAAGATTAGAATTAGCATTTGAATATATCAGATGGTACGATATTAAAAGATTGAAAAACGGTCCTGAAGTATTTGGTCCGAATGGATTAGAACCACATGCCAATTTTAATCCTGACAAAGATTATTTGTGGCCGCTTCCGGGAACAGAACTGGCAATAAATCCAAATTTAAAACCAAATAATCCTGGTTATTAATTTAAAAACAATTATTATTAACCGCGGATTTTCGCAGAATTTTTAAGTGCAAATAAATTGTTTCCCGCAGATTTTACAGATTAAGCAGATTGAATTAAAAAATATTTTTAATCTGCTGGAAATAGAAAAATCAGCCAAATCTGCCAAATCTGCGAGAGAAAAAAATCTGCATTTTTGCGAAATAAATCCATGAAATCCGCGTATAAAATTTAGTCTGGAAACTAAAAATTTGATTAATTAGTAGTATGAATAAAGTTAGTTTCATTTTAATCCTGGGGTTTGCATCGCTGGTAACAGCGTGCAAATCTGGGGTTAATCATCAAACAAAAAGTACAGCAGCGGCAAATAATTTACTCCAAACGCGTTACAAAATGTTACTCGATTATCCGGTAGATTCTATGTCGATGCCAAGAAGCATGAATATCAAAACCAATGAGATTCGCAAAGTTCCGTCGAGAGACTGGACAAGCGGTTTTTTTGCCGGAAATCTTTGGCAGTTATACCGATTAACAGGCGATTCAAAATACAAAGAACAAGCTCAAAAATGGACTCCTTTCAGTAAAAAAGAAAGTGTCAACAGTAATTCGCATGACGTAGGTTTTAAAGTGTTTTGCAGTTTTGGAGAAGCGCTGAAAGTGGAAAACAAGAAAGAATACGAAGCAGTAATTATTAAAGGCGCCGAAACTTTATGCACAAGGTTTAATCCAAAAGTGGGTTCGATTCGTTCCTGGGATTTCAACAAAGAAATTTGGGATTATCCGGTTATCATCGACAATATGATGAATCTGGAATTGCTTTTTGAAGCATCTAAATTATCAGGAAATCCAAAATATCGCGACATTGCGATTGAACACGCCAACACAACTTTAAAAAATCAATTTAGAGAAGACAACTCTTGTTATCACGTAATTGATTATAATCCGAATACGGGAGAAGTTAGAAAGAAAACAACTTTACAAGGATTTAATGATGATTCGGTTTGGGCGCGCGGACAAGGCTGGGCAGTTTACGGATTTACAATGTCGTATCGATACACAAAAGATCCGGCGTATTTAAAACAAGCCGAAGCCACAGCAAAGTTTTTTATGAATAATAAAAACCTGGCGGAAGACGGAATTCCGTATTGGGATTTAAAAGATCCGGCCATTCCAAATTCACCTCGAGATGTTTCAGCAGCAATGGTTATGGCTTCGGGATTATATGAATTGTACGGCTATACAAATAATAAAAGTTATCTGGCTTTCGCCGATAAACTAATGGCATCGGTTCAAACAGATAAATATATTTTAGATTCTAAAATTAAGGCTCCTTTCCTATTCGATCACAGCACAGGAAACTGGCCAAAACACGATGAAATTGACGAACCAATAATTTACGCTGACTATTATTTTTTGGAAGCATTATTAAGAAAGAAGTAACAAAGGTACTAAGCTGCTGAGGGACTAAGGTTTTTAGCCTCAGAATCTTAGAACCTCAGAACCTAAAAAAACTATGAATAAACCGAATAAAACTTTTTCAATTTTTGCGCTTTTTGTTTTTTTTCAGATTTGTCTGAGCAGCTCTTTTGCTCAGACAAAGATGAATATTAATGACAATTGGTTATATCTTGAAAACCATACATCAAACCTAAATGAAGCACAAAAAGCCACGAACTGGACTTCATTAAATTTACCTCATACCTGGAATGCCGAAGATGCAACCGATTTATATCCGGGTTATCGTCGCGATGCAAGCTGGTATCAAAAGAAATTAAATATTTCGAATATTGATAAAAACCGCGTTTATTCTTTATACTTTGAAGGGTCAAATATTACCACAAAAGTGTACGTAAACGGAAAAGAAGCAGGCGGACACATTGGCGGTTATATTGGTTTTTCAATAGACATTACCAATTTTATTAAAGAAGGAAACAACGATATTTTTGTTCGTGTTGATAATAGTTATGACATTGAAATTATTCCGTCTCAAAAAAGTGATTTCTTTATTTATGGCGGAATCACGCGCGACGTTTGGTTTGTTTCGAAATACAAAAATCATATTGATAATTTGAAGATTACAACACCGGAAGTTTCGGCAAAAAAAGCTTCGGTACAAATTGTTTCTTCTTTTGTAAATCCTGATAATTCTAAAGATTTATCGTTAACCGTAACACTCAAAAATCCGAAAGGGAAAAAAGTTGCAAGTAAAACTATTTCTGTTTCAGATAAAACTTCAACAATATCATTCGAAAACATCAAAAATCCTGAACTTTGGGATACCGAAAAACCGAATTTGTATTCTTTAAAGGCTGTTTTATCTGAAAAAAATCAAATTAAAGACAGCGTTTCTGAAAAAGTAGGTTTCAGATGGTTTGAGTTTAAAGATCACGGTCCTTTCTATTTAAACGGAAAACGTTTGTTGATTCGCGGTACACATCGTCATGAAGAACAAGCCGGAGTTGGCGCTGCCATGAGCAACGCACAGCATTGGGCCGATATGAAATCGATAAAAGATATGGGCGCAAATTTTGTTCGTTTGGCGCATTATCCGCAAGACCCTGAAATTTATAAAGCCTGCGATGAACTTGGTCTTTTGGTTTGGGATGAATTACCATGGTGCCGCGGCGGAATTGGCGATGAACTTTGGCAGACGAATACCAAAAATATGCTGGCAGAAATCATCAATCAAAATTACAATCATCCGAGTATTATAATTTGGTCTTTAGGAAACGAAATGAACTGGCTTCCGGATTTTCCTAACGGAGACAATACCGAGAAAACAAATGTCTTTTTAACGGAATTAAATGACATGGCGCATAAACTGGATCCAACCAGAAAAACAGCCATTAGAAAATATTATGAAGGTTCACATATTGTGGATGTCTTCTCTCCTTCTATCTGGTCTGGCTGGTATTCCGGAAGTTATAAAAGTTATC
Organism: Flavobacterium sp.; assembly: GCF_039595935.1. Classification (NCBI taxonomy): domain Bacteria; kingdom Pseudomonadati; phylum Bacteroidota; class Flavobacteriia; order Flavobacteriales; family Flavobacteriaceae; genus Flavobacterium; species Flavobacterium sp. The sequence goes on from NZ_JBCNKR010000004.1 coordinate 596,069, forward strand.
AAAAAGCAATTGACGTTTATAAAAAAGAATACAAACATTTTATTCATGCCGAATATGGCGGCGACAGCCACGTTGGGCGTCACAGCGAAAATCCGGTTACGGGCGAAAATGTCATAAAAGCTGAAGGTTGGGAAGAAGCTATTGTACAGACCAAAGTGGCTAATATCGCCCAAATTGGCGACTGGAGCGAAAATTATATCGTTGATTTATTTGACTGGCACTTGCATATATCCGAGAATGACCCAAATTTTGTGGGAAATGTTCAATGGGCATTTAAGGATTTTGCAACGCCTTTACGTCCGGAAGATGATATTCCGTACATGAATCAAAAAGGTTTGGTCGACCGAAACGGAAATCCAAAAGATGCGTATTATGTTTTTAAAAGTTATTGGTCAAAAGAACCTTTCGCTTACATAGAATCGCATACGTGGACAGAACGTCAGGGACCTGAAAATTTGCCACGAACAATCAGCGTTTTCAGTAATTGTGAGCGAGTTACATTACTACACGACGGAAAATCTCTTGGAGAAAAACAAAGAAATCTTTCGCTATATCCTGCAAATGGTTTAACTTGGGATGTTAATTTTAAAAAAGGAGATAATACGCTGATTGCCATTGGAAAAACTAAAGATGGCAAAACGGTTTCAGATACGATAAAAGTCAATTACCGTTTCACAAAAAATGATACGGCTTCATCTTTGCAATTATCATCAGAAAAACTGAAAAATGGTAATTATCTGGTTACGGCAATTGCAATTGACAATAACAATTTACGTTGTCTGGATTATGAGGAAAGTGTTTATTTTCAATGTTTGAAAGGCGGAAAAACAATGAAAAACCAAGGAACGCCAACGGGAAGTGAATCAATAAAAATGGCAAACGGAAAAGCATCGATAGAAGTTATTCCTGACGGCTCAGGAAATCCGATTGAAATGACAGCTTTGAATCAGAGTTTTAAAGGTGAATATTTGAAGATTGAACCTTAAATATTTAACCGCAAAGGCAACTAAGATTTACGCTAAGTTCGCTAAGTTTTTTTAGCCACAGATTAAAAAGATTCTAAGGATTTAAAAAAGTTCCGTTAGGAACGAAATATCGGTAGCGCCGGATAAAATCCGGCGAAAACGAATATCACGCCCAAATAATGTTCCGTAGGAACTACAGATCAGTAAAACCACAAATAATATTACACAAAAACAACTATAAGAATGAAAAAAATCCTAACATTACTACTACTAACCACATTTTACGCCGGACAATCACAAGGCTTAATTTCGAATGTTCCAAACCGAAATACCACATCTTTAAACGGAGTTTGGAATTATATCGTTGACCCTTATGAAACAGGTTATTACAGTTTTCACCACGATGTTTACGACAAACAGGAAAAAGCTCCAAAATCGGCATATTATAGTAATTATCATGCCCAAAACAAACAGGAATTAGTTGAATACGATTTTGATAAATCGCCAAAAATCAATATTCCGGGCGACTGGACTTCGCAGGTTCCTGAACTGAAATATTACGAAGGAACAGTTTGGTTCAAAAAATCTTTTGATTATGATCTTAAAGCTAATAAACGTCTTTTTGTGTATTTGGGAGCCATCAATTACAAAGCTGATGTTTATTTAAACGGAAAAAAACTGGGAAGACATGAAGGCGGTTTTACGCCATTTAATTATGAAGTGACTTCGATTATAAAACCAAAAGATAATTATTTGGTTATTAAAGTTGATAACACACGCCATAAAGAAGATGTACCAACGCTTAATACCGATTGGTGGAATTATGGCGGAATTACACGCGATGTGACTCTAATTGAAGAAGAAGCTTCATTTGTTGAAGATTACACGATTCAGCTTAAAAAGAATAATAATGCTGTGATTTCAGGTTTTATTAAAATCAATAATTTAGATCCGGCAAAAAATCAGGCATCAGTTTCTATTCCTGAATTAAAAATCAATTACAAAGGAAAAATTGGTGCTGACGGAATTTTAAATTTTGAAATTCCGGCTAAAAAAATCTCATACTGGTCGCCTGAAAATCCAAAATTATATGATGTTACAATCGATTTTAACGGACAAAAATTAAATGATAAAATTGGTTTCAGAACTATTGAAACTAAGGAAGATAAAATTTTATTAAACGGAAAACCTATCTTTTTAAGAGGAATTTCGATTCACGAAGAAAATGCAAAAGGCGGGCGTGCGAATTCTCAGGAAGATGCTTTACGTTTATTAAACTGGGCAAAAGAATTGGGCTGTAATTATGTTCGTTTGGCGCATTATCCACACAATGAAAACATTATCAGAGAAGCTGATAAAATGGGATTAATGGTTTGGGAGGAAATTCCGGTTTACTGGACAGTTGAATTTACAAACGATAACACTTATAAAAATGCCGAAGATCAATTGACTGCGGCTATTACAAGAGATAAAAACAGAGCTTGTATTATTATTTGGTCTATGGCAAATGAAACGCCAATTTCTGACGCTAGAAATGCTTTCATTAAAAAATTGGTTGACCATACTAAAGTTTTAGACAATACAAGATTAATCAGTGCGGCTTTATTAACACAAAGCGATGCAGAAGGATTCGGAACTATCAACGATGCTATTGGTGATTATTTAGATATTATTTCTTTCAATCAATATTTAGGCTGGTACGGCGGAAAACTTGAAGATGCTGAAAAAATCTTCTGGAAAACCAAATACAACAAACCTGTTATTGTTTCTGAGTTTGGAGGAGATGCCAAACAAGGTTTACACGGAGAAAAAAATGAACGCTGGACAGAAGAGTTTCAGGAATATTTATACATCCAAAACCTGAAAATGATCGAAAAAATTCCTCATTTAAGCGGATTAAGTCCATGGATTTTAGTTGATTTCAGATCGCCAAGAAGACTTCTTCCTGGAATTCAGGACGAATACAACCGTAAAGGATTAATCTCAAATGATGGTAATAAAAAGAAAGCTTTTTACATTATGCAGAATTGGTATGATAAAAAGAAAAAAGAGCAAAATTAAAATCACACCGTTAGCAATTCATTAACAAAAAACTGACTGCAATTTATATGATTTTTCTTCATTATTAATTTACTTTGTAGTTATTCTAAAAAATTGTAAACCTATGAAAAAATTATGTTTATTGGCAGTTACTTTATTTGCTGCCTTTACAGTTCAGGCGCAGGAAGTAGTGAAATTTGCTCCGCTTGATGCAAGTCCGGTTGATATTTCTTATTTTCCAAACAAAGCCGTTAAATTCAAAAAAGGTGATAATCCAAATCCAGTTATCAAAGTTATTTACTCTAGACCTTCTGTAAAAGGAAGAACTATTTTTGGAGATTTAACTAAGTTTGGAGAAGTTTGGAGAGTTGGTGCTAATGAAAATACCGAAATCAAATTTTACAAAGCTGTAACAATTGATGGTAAAAACATTCCGGCAGGAACTTACAGCTTATTTGCTATTCCTGAAAAAGACAAATGGACAATCATCATCAACAAAGAACTAGATTTATGGGGTGCATATCCTTATGATGAAAGCAAAGATGTTGTGAGAGTTTCTGTTCCTGTAAAACCAGTTTCTACTGTAATCGAAGCTTTATCTATTGCTTTTACAGCTCAGGGAAATGTTGCTAATCTTGTTATAGGATGGGATAAAACAACAGTTGAATTGCCAATTACGGTTAAATAATTTAGCTTTTGCAGATATAAAAAAAGAGTCATTGAAAAATGACTCTTTTTTTGTTTTAAACCTTAACGGTTTCTATAATTTTATCGAGTGTAATTGGTAAATCTCTAACACGTTTTCCTGTTGCGTTAAAAACAGCATTTGCAATTGCAGGCGCCATTCCAACCAAAGCCGTTTCGCCAAGACCTTTAGTTCCCATTGGGTTGCTAATTGGATCTTTTTTATTTACGAAGAAAACTTCCTGTTTTTCAATATCGGCATTTACAGGAACATGATAATCAGCAAAATTATTGTTGATTGGACGACCAAAACGATGATCGATTTCCAGAGCTTCCATCAATCCCATTCCGATACCTCCTACTGCTCCGCCATACATTTGTCCGGCAGACGTTTTTTGGTTGATAACCGTTCCAATATCGGCGCAGGAAACCACGTGAGCCAATCGTATTTTACCCAAATTCGGATTTACTAATACTTTTACAAAGTGAACTGAAAACGAATAAATAGAATATTTCTTAGCTTCCTCTGCTCCTTTTGACAAATTTTCAACTTCTAATCCTTCTAACTTATTTTCAGCAAGTAAAGAAGTCAAAGCAATAGATTTAGAATTGTCATTTTTAGCAGCAATCAAACCATTTGCAAAAGTCAAATCAGTAATAGCAATTCCTTTAAAAACTGGATTTTGCGTAGCCAATTCCAATACTTTACTAACTAATAAATTACAAGAATCGTGTACCGCTGAACCTACAGAAGAAGTCGTAGCCGAACCTCCTTGCGTTGGGCCTTTTGGCAATCCGCTTTTTCCCATTTCAATAATAACATTTTCAACAGGTAAACCGGTAATTTCAGCTCCAATTGCTGTCATCATAGTGGCCGTTCCCGGTCCCATATCGTTAACGCTGCATTGCAGAACCAGATTTCCGTCTGGTAAAAATTTTGCTTTTACAGAAGTTGGACTTCTATAACAGCCAAAAGTTCCGGTTCCCATTCCGTAACCCACAAGCCAGTTTCCTTCCTTTACAGAACCCGGTTCATTTTTACGGTTTTTCCAACCAATGCGTTCCATTCCGCCTTCGTAGCATTCAAGAAGATATTTACTGCTCCACGGTTTATTTTGTTCCAAATCTTTTTCGGCATAATTCAGTTTTCGAAATTCAATTGGATCTAAGTTTAATTTATAGGCCATTTCATCCATTGCACATTCTAATGCAAAAGAACCTGTAGCTTCGCCCGGACCGCGCATCCAGATTGGCGTGCAAGTATCTAAAGGCACAATTCTGTAACGCGTTGAAACATTTTCGCAATCATAAATAAATCGCGACATGTTTACCGTTCCTTCCATAAAATCTTCATAACTCGATGTCATAGCAACCGCTTCGTGCGTTAAACCAGTAAGTTTTCCTGCTTTTGTAGCCCCAAGACCCATTTTTTGAATTGTAAAAGGTCTAAAACCAACATTGGTAAACATCTGTTCGCGATGTAAAACCAATTTTACTGGACGGTTTAATTTTTTAGAACCAATTAAAGCCGCAATTTCATAGGGCCAGGTATGCAATCCCATTCCAAATGCACCTCCTAGATATTCAGAATGAACTTCTACATCTTCTGCAGGAACTCCAAAAACTCCGGCAACACTTTTTCTGGTTCCTTCAACACCTTGGCTTTTGGTATATAAAATAGGTTTGTTTCCGTCCCATTTTGCAATAATATTAGCCAATTCCATCGGATTATGAACTTCAGTCGGGATCGTATATTCAGCTTCTAAAATTACTTCTGCATTTTTATAGCCATCCTGAACACCTCTGTGATAATCATTTCCTTTATCGGTATCGACTTTTTTCTCCTTATCAGCCGCTTTTTTTAATTCTGTCGAATGTTCTTCTTTAAAATAATCGGCTTTAATTAAACTTGCTGCATATTGCATACGTTCAAAAGTATCCGCAATAACCAACGCAATTGGCTGATCGTAATACAAAACCGAATCATCTTTGAAAATCTGAAGCGGCTGTCCAAAATTATGTTTGTCTTTTGCTTTTTGATAGCCAACAGGTTTATCAACATTCAAATGCGTAATAACCGCCAAAACTCCCGGCGCCCATTCCGCTTTTTTAGTATCAATGGTTTTGATTCTTCCTTTTGCAATGGTGCTTCCAACCAAACAGGCATACACAACTCCAGGCGTTTTATATTCGGCAGAATAAGTTGCTGATCCTGTTACTTTAGCAAATCCGTCAACTCTATTAATATTACTTGTCTTGCTCATAATTCTAATTATTTTGATGCTGCTATTGTAAGTGCTTCCGTTATGGCATTTGGTGCTAAGGTCAATTTAAAATCATTGTCTCCGTAACTTCTTGCACCTTTCATTGCTAAATTTGCTGCTTGTTTAAAAATTTCTTCTGAAACCGTTTTTCCTTTCAGAAACTCTTCTGCTTCAGTTAATCGCCAGGGTTTATGTGCCACACCGCCCATGGCAAGTCTCACATCATTAATTACATTATTTTTTAGATCTAAAGCCGCAGCAACAGATACCAGCGCAAACGCATAACTCGTTCTGTCACGCACTTTTAGATAATACACATTTTTAGTAAAATTATTATCCGGAATTTCTACCGAAGTAATCAATTCTTTGTTTTCTAAAGTATTGTCTTTTTCAGGCGTATTTCCCGGCAGGCGATGAAAATCTGTGAATTTAATTTGTCGTTTTCCTTTTGGTCCTTCAACTAAAACATTAGCATCTAAAGCCGCCAAAGCCACGCACATATCACTTGGGTGAACCGCAATACAGCTTTCTGAAGCACCAAAAATAGCGTGCATTCTGTTGGCACCGCCAATCGCACCGCAGCCACTTTTTGGATTTCTTTTATTACAAGGCATATCGTTATTGTAGTAATATGAACAGCGTGTTTTTTGAAGCATGTTTCCTCCAACCGTTGCCATATGCCTGATTTGCTGAGATGCTCCGGCCGCTAAAGCCAAAGCCAGCAAAGGGTGTTTTTCTTTTATCGATGAATCCTCAGCAACCTGACTGTTTTTTGCCAAAGCGCCAATCGAAACTTTTCCTTTTAGAAATTCTATTTTCTTTAAGTCTAATCCGTTGATGTCGATTAATTTATCTGGAGCTGTAACATTCTTTTTCATTAAATCAACGAGATTCGTTCCGCCTGCAATAAACATCGCTGAACTTTCTTTGCTGATATTTGTTACTGCTGAACCTGATGATAAAGCTCTAATTATCTGGAAATTTTTCATAACTCTTTCCCTCCTTCCTTCACTTCAGTTATGGCGTCAACGATATTGTGGTAAGCTCCGCATCTGCAAATATTTCCGCTCATGTATTCCCTGATTTCTTCTCTGCTGTTTGCATGACCTTCTTTTATACAGGCGATTCCCGACATGATTTGTCCCGGTGTGCAGTACCCGCACTGAAAACCGTCATGTTTGATAAAAGCTTCCTGCATTGGGTGCAGTTTTTTTCCTTTTGAAAGTCCTTCGATTGTTGTCACCTGAGCATTTTGCTGCATGCTTGCCAAAGTCAGGCACGATAAAATTCGGGTTCCGTTTACGTGAACTGTACAGGCACCGCATTGCCCGTGATCACAGCCTTTTTTGGTTCCGGTAAGCTGCAATTGTTCTCTTAAAAGATCAAGTAAAGTAGTTCTTGGCTCAATATTAAGATTATGCATTTTGCCATTTACTTCGATAGAAAGCGGCACTGTCTCTAAATATTCAGCTATTTTTTCATCCCATTTATTCTCGGATGCCATTACCAGCGAAGGCGGTGTAAAGGCGAGAGCGGTCAAAAGTCCCGACTTTTTTATAAAGTCACGACGAGAATTTGAGTCATTCTCCGTTACTTCATTTGGATTATTTTTTTTAGAAGCCATTCTATCTATTTTAAATTAGCAAAATCACTTTGGGTCATCCTAACAAATTTAACAATCTTAATCCACAAAAAATTATGAAATTCAAACATTAGGCTTATTTAGAATAATTACAATTTCGGTGTGGATTTTAACGCAAAGAACGCTAAGGTTTTTTATCTCAGTTTGCGGTAAATAAAGGCAAAGTTCGCAAAGCTGAATTTGATATTTGGGGTGTTTTTTAACGCAAAGTTCGCAAAGGTTTTTTGTCTCATATTGTGTTAAGCGAAGGCAAAGTTCGCAAAGCTGGAATTGATAAAGCTTTGCGAACTTTACAATTATCTAGATAATTAACTTAAAAAAAACTTTGCGCTCTTTGCGATAAACCTTTGCGTGCTTTGCGTTAAAAAAAACGCGCATCAAGCTGATTTCTTCTTTAATTTGAAAAATTGTATTTTTACGAGATTAAGTTTTTACTATGCCGAATCAGCAACCTATTTACCTTGACAATAATGCGACAACCCGTGTTGATGAACGCGTTTTGGAAGCCATGCTGCCTTATTTTACAGATTTCTACGCTAACTCAACAAGTCAGCATATTGCAGGATTAACGGTTAACGAAGCTGTTGAAAATGCGGCCTGGCATACTGCTGATTTAATTAATGCTGATACGGAAGAAATTATTTATACGTCGGGCGCAACAGAAAGCATAAATCTGGCGATTAAAGGTTTGATTAATGAAGAAAAAAAACACATTATAACAGTTTCTACAGAACACAAAGCGGTATTGGAAACTTGTCACTTTATGGAAAGTATCGGATTCGAAATCAGCTATTTACCAGTTGATAAAGACGGTCTTTTAGATATTAATCTTTTAAATGAAACAATTACTGCTAAAACACTGGTTTTCATCGGAATGCTTTCTAATAATGAAACGGGTGTCATACAAAATGTCAGCGAAATTTCTACCATTTTAAAAAATAAAAATGTGCTGTTTATGTGTGATGCTACTCAGTCTGCAGGAAAAATCCTGATTGATGTAAAAACTCTTGGAATTGATCTTTTGGTTTTGTCTGCACATAAATTTTATGGTCCAAAAGGAGTTGGTGCTTTGTATATTTCGGCGAAAGCCAAACTAAAATTACTTCCTCAGATTCTTGGCGGCGGACAACAGCGAAAATTACGAAGTGGAACTCTTAACGTTCCCGGAATTATCGGTTTAGGTAAAGCTGCAGAAATAGCTGTAAATCAATTAGAAAAAGATAAAAACAGAATCGAAATATTACGTAACAAACTAGAAATCGGTTTATTACAATTTAAAGATTCTTTTGTAAACGGAAATATTCAAAACCGAATTTGTAATACTTCGAATATTTGTTTTCCGGGTGTAAATTCAGAAAAGCTAATTATGGCTTTGGGAAATATTTCGGTTTCAAATGGTTCTTCTTGCTCGGCTGTTACTTCTGAGCCTTCCCATGTTTTAAAAGCGATGGGATTATCTGATGAAGATGCTTTGAGTTCAATTCGTTTTAGTTTGGGACGATTTACTACAGAAGAAGATATTGATATAGTTATTGAGCGGGTTTTGGCTCTAGCAGAAGAATTGAAAGTCTAGTTTTAATTTCAGAAGCTGTTGTCTATTTTTTTTGTTTCACGCAGATTTTGCAGATTTAGCCGATTTTTCTCATTTTTGTCATCCTGACGAAGGAAGGATCTTCGCTAGTAATTCCATAAGCTAAATCACCAATCTTTGTAGAGCTACTTACGAAGATCCTTCCTTCGTCAGGATGACAAAAAAATAGTACTTAGAATATAAAACCTATCAGCCTTTGCACCTCTGAACCTTTGAGCCTTTATCCTAAAAGCTTGTCGTAATCTTCTTCCGTATCAATATCAATATTTCCTTTTTCGAAAGAAACTGAAACGGTGTCTTCAGAATACTTTTTAATAATTTTCTTAGCTCCTTCCTGCCCTTTTAATCCCAATAATTCATTGAAATGTTTTTTATGAAATAAAACCGGTGTTCCTAAAGTTTCAGAATAGGTAGAAGCAACAATGTTTTTTTGGGTTTTATGATGTTCACTTATAAGATTTTCAAACACTAAATTGCTTATAAAAGGCTGATCGCAAACTGTAATAATACATTGTTCACTATCGGGGTTTAAGTGTAAAAGTTCATTGACTCCTTTCACTATAGAAGACGACATTCCATTTTCCCATTCAGCATTAAAACATAAAGTTATTTCAGCCGAATTAAGCTCTTTTTCAATTATTTCTTTATTCGCTCCTGTTACGACTAAAACAAATGAATTTGGGACTTTTAAAGCTTCTGAAACTGTATTTTTTAAAAGCGTTGATTCTTTGTATTCCAATAATTGTTTTGGGCGGCCTAATCTTGAAGAGTTCCCTGCAGCTAAAATGACGATTCCGGTTTTATGTAGAAATTTATCTTTCATATTGGATTTCGTCGTGTATTTTTCCGGTTTTATATTTAAGAGAGGTTCCCGTTTTTCCAGTCGAAAAAGCTTTAATTTCTGATACAATTGATAATGCTATTTCTTCTGAAGTTTCGGCACCAATATCTAAACCTATCGGACTATAAATTCTCTCCAACTGTTCTTCACTTACATTAATTCCTTCATTTTGAAGATCGTCGAGCATTCGGTTTAATTTCGTTTTCGGACCGAGAATTCCGATGTATTGACAATTGGTTTCTAAAAGTAATTTTAAAACGGCTAAATCGTATTTGTAATTGTGTGTCATTAAAACGAAATAGGTTTGATCGTCGATTTTAATATCTTCTAAAAAATCCTCAGCTTTTACTGTTTTTAGGTAATCTGCTTTTGGAAAACGTTTTTCTGTTGCATGTGTCGCACGGCCTTCGCCAATTGTAATTTTCCATCCTAAAATAGAAGCCATTTTTACCAAAGGCTGAACATCATTTCCGGCTCCGGCAATTACAAGTGAAATTGGCGGATTGATATATTCTATTAAAGCCTCGTTGTCGTTCTCGTTTTGAAGTTTCTTTACAACCGATGTTTTAGTTTTCAATACATCTTTTACATCTTCAATTAAGCTCAAAGCTTCATTGTTATGATTTAAAATAGGACTGTCTTTCCTAAAAAATAAAGTGGTTCCTATCTGCAAAGCATTTCGTTTTAAAGAAAATACGGTTACAATAACGGCTTCTTTTCTTTCGAGTTCTAATTGTTTTAAAAGCTGAATTGGATTGTTTGGTACTTGATCATCAATATATTCAAACAAAATATGCACTATTCCGTTGCAGCCCAGCTGTAATCCTAATTCTATATCGTCTTCATTACTGGTATTGTACGTAATTAATTTGTTTTGTTTTTGGTGAATAGACAAAAGGGCTTTTCGCAAAGCATCACCTTCAAGGCATCCTCCACTTATAGCGCCTGTCAATTCTCCGTCTTCGGTAACAAGCATACGTGCACCCGGCTGGCGGTAAGATGAGCCTTCAACCTTTACAACTGTTGCCAAAGCTGTTTTTTTTCCTGCTTCTTGTGCTTTTGAATATGCTTTTAAGATTTCGTTGATTTCCTTCATAAAATAAATCGGCACCAATAAATTTTGAATTGATGTTTCGATAGTCTAAAAATAAAAAATATTATAAACTTAAACGCCCGAATGTCATTTAAGTTTATAATATCTGGTTTTAAAATATAACGATTTAAAATCTTACCCTGGTTTTATTTTTTTAAATCCAGCGAATAGTTCAGTTTTGATTTAATTATTTTTTTATCTCTGTCGAGCATATAAATCTTTTTTGTGTCTGAACTAAAATAGCCGAAATATTGTTGTTTATCGGCAGGTTTGTCCCAATTCAAAATAAAGATTGTTCCGTCTGGATCATTTTCTAAACCTCTTTCGGTATTAAAATTTCCTTTTTCAACAAACTCTTTTTCAGGCGATTTTCCTTTATAAATGCTTGATAATTCAAACTTTTGCTGTTCCATCGTTCCGTTTCCCTGATAAATTTTGAGAATGGTCTCAATTCCGCTGCAATCTGCGCAAGGCAGTAAACCTTCGTAAATCAAAACATTTTCTGCTGTACTTTTTTCAGTTTTTACATCTGTAGAATCAGATACCGACGGTTTTGTTTCTTCCTGGCTTTTCTTTGAATTACAAGATGCAAACTGAATGGCAATTGCTAATAAAACGAATAGATTTTTCATGATCATTTAATTTATTACTCTTTCAAATATACTGAATTTTCTTATAATTAAAATAAATTTATTTAATACCGCATACCAGAATTAACAAATTCTAAACGATTATTTTTTCTTGCACTAGTGATTGTATTATGAAGTTTTGTATTTTTATCAATAGCAAAATAATTAATTTAAATAAAAGACTAAATGGGAAAATTTGTAATTACTACGAGAGCCAATGGTGAATTTCAATTTAATTTGAAAGCTGGTAACGGCCAGACAATTTTAACTAGTGAAGGCTACACAACTAAAGCTGCTGCTTTAAACGGAATCGAATCTGTAAAAACAAACTCGCAGGATGATGGTCGTTATGACAGAAAAGAATCTACTAGCGGAAAACCATACTTTACTTTAAAAGCCGGAAACGGACAAATTATTGGTTCTAGCGAAATGTATGAAAGTGTTTCTGCCAGAGAAAACGGAATCGAATCTGTAAAAAAGAATGCTTCTGATGCGGATACTGATGATCAGACTTCTTAATTACAAATTAAATATAAAACTAAAAACGAGGTCGTGATGACCTCGTTTTTTATAATAACTGACCAAACTTTCTTTTATATAAGTTCAGTTCTTCTTCTGTTTTATTTAAAAGTTTTTCGAGAAGTTTTATTTTATCTTCATAAAGTTCTTTTAATGCTTCATCGCTGTTCGAATTAATTAATATACTTCCGTTATTACTATTTCCTTTTACTGTATTATAGTTGTTGAAATATCTTTGACTGTCAAAACTAATAATATCTTCTACACTGACTTCTAATATCTTAGCAATTTCTACCAATTTAACATAGGATAAAATCGTTCTGCCTTTTTCAATTTTACTGTAGCCTGCCTGAGTGACACCAAGTTGATCTGCCATATATTCCTGAGTATAATTTTTTAACTCTCTAATGCTTTTTATTTTGTTTTTTATTGAAGTTGCCATAAGTTTGATTTGGGACGGGCGTGTATAGCTGAAACAGCCGCAGAAAACTTAGGGGGTATTGCAGCTATATCTTTAATTTGAATAAAAAACTGTTTTTATCGTAGGCTGATAAATCCGGGTTTTTATTTTTTTTTGATAATAATTATAAAACCATAAACCAGAGCGACAACTATAAAAATCAAATCGTTACGTGAAATTTCGTTTAATAGCTGATTCATTCTGTATTTAGTTTTGTGTACTTTTTAAAATTCGTTCGTATTCGAAATTTAAATACTGATCGATTTGTTTTCCGATCGTTGGTCTGTCTAAAGCATTTATTTTTACTTTAGTTTCTTTTTTGTAAATGTCTTTTACAATAACAAAATAATCGAATTCGGTATTGTTGTGAAATCGCAGAATAATGAGAAAAGTGTAGCAGAGTAATGCAGGAATTACATAATACAATTCTGTTAATTTGGTAAAAATCATACAGTAATAAGCGGAAGCTGTAACTGCAATAAAAGAACTGTTTTCAAAAAGATAGGACTTCTTTTTTTTGAGCAGTCCGAGTTCTACGATTTCATTAAAACTGTACTGCCATTGTTTTGATCCGTACTGAAATTGTACCTGATCGTGAGTAAGGGAAATGAACATAATAATTAATAATTAAATCTTTTTAAAGAAAGCTTAGTGAGAGGCCGTTCTTTAAAATTGTTTTCGGCTTAAATGAATATATTTGAAATACTGCAGCGGTTAACAGCACATCATTTCGCAATATTACGCATAATCACCTTTTTTTTCTTACAAACCAGCTTATAGAATATAACTAAGGGTTGTAATTCAATCTAATTATCATTTTTTACTTATATTTCTAAAACAAGATATAGCGTTTTACTTATATAAATTTTCATCCATAAAAAAAGCCATTTCCTTTTACAAAAATGGCTTTTAAAAATTATAAAACAAAAATTATTTTAAACCTTCAATTCCTTCGTGAGTAGGAATTACTGGCTTTATAGTTCCGTCCAGATTAAACTCGAGTTTGTCGATGCAGACTTCACGATGAAATCCGCCTGCGTCTCCCATTTTGATTCCGGTTGGATATGAAAATCTATGATAAACCAGATACCATTCGTCTTTATTTGGAATTTGAAGTACCGAATTATGTCCCGTCGCGTGAATTCCAACATCTGGTCTTCCCTGAATTACAATATTATTTTTGGGAATTTCGATTGGTCCCAAAGGCGATTTTGAAGTTCCGTATCTCACTTTATAATTCGGACTTCTTGTATCGTCTTCGCTCCACAAGAAATAATAAATTCCTTTTCTGTAAATTACATACGTTCCTTCACGGAAAGTTTCATCAACAGTAATCACTTTTGTTGTTTCCGGTTTTATCGAAATCATATCGGGATTTAATTCGGCGACAGCCATATAACCATTTCCCCAATACAAATAACTTTTCCCACTTTTAGGATCTGTAAAAACATCGGGGTCAATTTCCTGACCTCCGTTTACTCCTGCCGGTCTAGCTGCGATTAATGCTTTTCCGCTGTCTTTAAATGACTCGGCTGGATTATCTGAAACTGCGACTCCAATTTTTTGTGCTGCTGTGAAATAATAAAAATACTGGTATTTGCCTTTTATCTTTTTCTCTACAATACACGGTGCCCACGCATTTCGGTTTGCCCAACTTATATCTTTTCTAAGATCCAGAATAATTCCTTCGTCTTTCCAGTCTTTTAAATTATCGGATGAAAATGTTTTAAAGTAATTTCCTGACCAGCCATCAAATCCGTCACTTGTTGGATAGATATAATATTTTTTGGTTTTGTTTGAATACAGAATTTCAGGATCAGCATAATAACCTTCGAGAACGGGATTATTATTTATTTTTGGAAATTTCGCAGGTAATCCCCATTTATTAGTAATTCTTTTTAATTCAGAACGTGTAATCGGTAAAATCGTTCCGTGACGTGGATTAAAATCCATAGAAATATCATTATCAATAACCTTGAAATTTTCTAAATCTGTTGTTTTGGTAAACTGATATCTTCCTTTTGTATACACATCATACATCAGAATATATTCGTCTGAATTGTTGAGTTTAAAAACACTCGAACCTTCAACACCGTCTTTTGTCTGCTGCAGATAATTATCATTTTCAGTCCAATTTCCTGAAGTTAAATCGGTTGTTGTGGCCACTTTAATTCCTGCCGTTTCGGTTTCTGTTTTATAAAAAAGATGATAAACACCGTCTTTTTCAATTATATCTCCATCAATACAAGCTCTTTCAGATTTTGGTACAAATAATAATTTCGGAACACTTTCTAAACCTGTGAAGTCTTTATTCGCGTAAGCGTAATAAATTTTATCAGGACCTCCGGCATACTGCAGACTAAAATAAATTAAATACTTTCCTGCTTTGGTGTCATAAATTGTCTGTGGCGCCCAAACACGTTTTAGGTTTTCGTTTCCGGAAAAAGTAGTTTGAATATTGACTACGCTGCTTTTCCAGTTTACTAAATCGGTGCTTTTTAGCAAAACCATCGCACGATTGCTGTCCCAGCCTTTTGAAGAAGTCATATCGGTCAAAACCATATAAAAGGTTTTTCCGTCTTCTCCTCTTAAAATATGCGGATCGCGAACGCCTCCGGTTGAACTAATTGTTTTGCTGTCTAAAACCGGTTTATTATTGTTGAGATGATAATAATGATAACCATCTGCACTTACGGCAAAACGAACTGCTTCTTCTTCGACCGAATTTCCGGTGAAATAAACAAATAAATAGGCTGTTAAATCTTTCTCGGCAATTGCGGGCGGAATTCCTTTTGTATTCTGGGCTTGTAAAAAATTAAAAATCGATAAAAATAATACAAGGCTAAACTGTGCTTTCTTCATTATTTTTTACTTTTTATTTGATATAAAACGGAACTGTGCGGTTTTAAATCGGCTGTAATTGTTGTTGATGTTGTTTTGGATTTTTCGTTTGTCCATATATTTAAAATTTCAGCTGAACCCGAAATTTCAAGATCAGAAAGATTTACGGAAACATTTTGCGATGCTGAATCTGAAATGTTAAACAAAGCCAGATAAACACTTCCGTCTTTTGCATTTTTTGAAGTCACGGCAATTTGTCCGTCTTTTTGGAAAAGCTGTTTTACGGCTGTGCTTTCGTTATGCATTTTTACCACATTTTTATTGGTCAATAATGATAATGTAAAAGCGTCGTTGCTTGGTAAATCTCCACCAAAAAACAACGGTGATTTAAAAATATTGAAAAACGTAATCAGTGTATATTGTTCGTCTTTGGATAAACGTGTCATTCGGTCTTCACCTCTTTCTCCTCTAACTGAAATTCGCCCAAGCGGAATCATATCGCAGTCCGGCCATGTTCCCGGTGCGATATACGGATACCATTTTTGTGCCACATCCATTAAATGTGTAATATGCGGCCAAGTGTCCCAAACGTCGTCTACCATACGCCACATATTAGCGTGCGTGGTTACATGCGGTGCGGCTTCAATTGGCGTTTCTCCCGGCGAAGTACTTAAAACAATTTTACGTCCGCAGTTATCGATCGCATTTCTGATTAAGTTGATTTCGCCTTCGTGATACGGTCTTGATAAATCATCAATTTTAATAAAATCTACGCCCCATTGTGCATACAATTCAAAAATAGAATTATAATATTCCTGCGCTCCCGGTTTGTCTGCCACAACTGTATAATTATCTTTCAGCCATTCGCATTGCAAAGCTGTTGAATAAACCTGATCTGCCGTAATTCCGTTTGTGCCTTTTATTGGTAATTTATCTTCAACGGCTTTTTTTGGAATGCCGCGCATAATATGAATTCCGAATTTTAATCCTTTTTTATGAATATAATCTGCCAAAGGTTTAAATCCCTGTCCATCTTTTGCCGATGGAAAACGGTTTACAGCCGGCAAATATCTTCCGTATTGATCGATTACATAACGCGGATCTGTTTGGTTGTAACCTCCTGCTTTGTCGTTTTCTACAAACCAACGAATATCTACAACGACATATTCCCAGCCAAATTTCTTTAGCTCTTTTGCCATATAATCGACATTGGCTTTTACTTCTTGTTCTTCAACGGTTGGCCCGTAACAATCCCAGCTGTTCCAGCCCATTGGCGGAGTTTGTGCCCATTGTTTGAATTCGTCTTTTTGGAAGGTTTTGTTTTGTGCATTCGCAGAAATTATTACCAAAAACAATCCTAAAGCACATATCCTATTTTTTATCTTCATGTCAAATAAATGTAAATTACACATTTTAAATATAACAAACTTTTTTTACGTATTCCAGATTAAACCCGACAGGTTTTAAAAACCTGTCGGGTCTATTATATTTCTACCGATATATTGTTCCTACGGAACATTTTTACATTGATAATTATTTCACGTTAATCGTAACCTCAACAGGTTTTAACCACTGACTTGTAAATGTAACTTTAATGGGCTGTGCTTCTCCTGTTGACTGAATATAAGCCGCAATATGTCCGTGAAATACACGCTGAACATTATCTGTATAGTCTGTCATGTCGCTGTTGTTTCCGGCTTCCAATCCTAATAAAATTCCCGGTCCATTTATTGTGCAGGTTACTTCGTTATCTGAAAGCATTACCGCAAGTCCGTTTTGATCTTTTACCTGAACCATTATTTTAGCAACGCCTTTGTCTTTTGAGATTGTGATATTTTTATCTGCAATGGTTAATTCAACTGGCTGCTGCGTTGATGTTATGTTGAATCTGCTAACCTCTTTATCCTCTTTGTTTAAACCAATTACTTCTAATTTTCCTGAAGCAAAAGGAATATCCCAATAAATAATTCCGGTTTTTTCGTCGTAAGGTTTCGTTTCGCCCACTACTTTTCCGTTTAATTCTAAACGAGCTTTTGCAGCATTTGTATAACAAACTACGCGTATTTTTTCTCCGTCTTTGTAGTTCCAGATTGCCCACGCATCTTTAGAAATATCTTTTTCATTAGTTAACGGATAAGTTCCAATATAAGCCATTGGTTTATCTGACCAAAGCGACTGACGGAAATATCCTCTTGGCTTGATAACGCCTGCAAAATCAACTAAACCGGAGTAAAATCCTCTTGACGGCCATCTTCCCGATTCTCCTAAATAATCAATTCCTGTCCATAAAAACTGTCCGAAAATATGTTTGTTGTTTTTTACGGCAAGCCAAGGTTCCATATCGTGAACATTCTCGCTTCCGTAAATTACTCTTTTAGGATATTTCTCGTGATCGCTTTGGTATTTACTTTCTGTATAATTATATCCTGTAATGTCTAAAGCGCCCGGATATTCGGTTTCGTTAGACATGGCAACTCCTGCTAAACCAGCTGTTGTTGGTCGTGTTTTATCGTATTTTTTTACTGCGGCAACTAAACGTTTTGCGATGGCTCCAAGACGCATGGCATCCGGAGCATCTTTTTTGTAACCTCCATAAGCTGCTTGTCCAAAACCGTCTTTTCCTTTATCTAAAACCGGATGCGAATACGGATCGTTTGGATAATCAACTTCGTTACCAATACTCCATCCAAAAACAGATAAATGATTGCGGTCACGGCGTACAAAATCTTCTAAATCTTTTTCAGCATATTCTGCAAAAATATCAAACGAACCTTCAAATCCCGGAGTTCCGTAATTCCAGCCTTCGAGCCATTTGCGTTTTGGAAATTCCCATTCGTCATAAGCTTCGTTTAAAACTAAAATTCCTAATTCATCGCAAAGTTCATAGAAAACCGGAGCTTGCGGATTGTGACTTGTGCGGATGGCATTTACACCAATTTCTTTTAATGTTTTTAATCTGGTTTCCCAAACTTCGCGCGGAACTGCCGAACCTAAAACTCCCGCATCGTGATGCAGACAAACGCCTTTCATTTTCATCCATTTTCCATTCAAAGCAAAACCATTGTTCGGATCGAAAGTAAAAGTTCTGAAACCTGTTTTGGTTACGGTTTGATCGATTTGTTTACCGTCTTTTAAAACGGTTGTTTTAAGCTGATACAAATTCGGGTTTTCTAAATCCCAGATTTGTGGATTTTTTACATTTAATTTGGTCGAAATTTTTCCGTTTTGATTCGCAGCAACTTCTAATTTTGAAGAAGATTTTGCTACTGATTTTCCATCTTTCGAAATCAATTCATTTACAACCGTAAGACTTGATTTTAAAGCTGAACCATTTTCTACATCAACCTCAACATTTAAAGTTCCCGTTCCGTTTTTCACTTCTGGATAAGCATAAACGCCCCATTGCCCAATATGAACCGGATTTGCGTATACCAGCCAGACATTTCTATAAATTCCTGAACCGGTATACCAGCGTGAATCGGCACTTTGACTGTGATCTACGCGAACAGAAATGGTATTTTCTCCTCCAAATTTTACATATTGTGTGGCATCATAAGTAAATGAAATATAGCCGTTTGGACGTTTTCCTAAAGAATGTCCGTTGATAAAAACTTCACTTCTGTTGTAAACGCCTTCAAAGTATAAATAGACTTTTTCACCGCTTTTGCTCTGCGGAATATTTACTGATTTTCTGTACCATCCAATTCCGCCCGGCAGATATCCTGTACAGCTTGCCAATGTTGGGCTTAATTGTCCTTTTACGCTCCAATCGTGCGGAACGTTTACGGACTGCCATTTACTGTCGTCAAAGGTTGTATTTTTTGCATCCGGAGTTTCCTGAAGATTGAATTTCCAGTTGTCGTTTATTTTTTGTGAATCTCCAAATGATATCTGACTAAACGCCGATATACATGAGAAGAGAAATACGGGTAATATGATTTTTTTTCTAAACATTTTTTTTAAAGGTGCTAAGGTGCTGAGATGCTAAGGTTCTAAGTTTTTTTGTTTCAGGTTTCAAGTTTCAGGTTACTCGCAAACTTGAAACCTAAAACTTGAAACAAACTTTATTTTATTGAAGTTCTCCAACGAAAGTCACTACTGATCTTGCTGGAATCTCAAGATTATCTATTTTCTGAACATTATTTCTTTTTAAGTTTGAATTTTCAGAAGTTACGTAAGGCGTCAATTCATTGTTTTTTAACGTTCCTTTTGATAATTGGAATTTGTATTTTTGAGCAGATTTTCCGCAGTTTACGGCTACTACAATTAGTTTTTTATTTTGGACATCTTTGTAAGCTGTCAGCATTACGTCGTTTGCTGCGTCTTGTTCATTTTGGTTTGGAATATCAATTCTCTGCATTCCGGGACGAACAAAAAGGGAATAATTCCCTAAAGCCCAAAGCAGTTTTGAATCGTGAAATTCTCCGTCGTTTCTAACATAATTAGGTTCAGTTCCGCCGTTACTTTTTCCGTCATCCAAATAAATTAAACCGTCTTTGTAATCGACTCTGGTTATAGATGTCCACCATTGCCATGAAGCGGCGTTGGCAACTGCAATATCGTTGTGAATTAAACGTGCAACGAATAAAGCAGTCTGCATTCCTAAATCTCTTCCGCCGCCAGAACCGCCCGGAATTTCTGTTTCTCCCGGATTTTCTAAAATACAGTATTCAGACTGCCAGTATTTCAATCCCGGATTTTGCTTGATGCTTGCTGCTATTAATTTTCGGCTTAAAACCTGTTTGTCGATTGGCCATGTCGTAAAGTAACTGTGACCCAAAATGACATTTTTTACATTTGGAAGTTTAGAAATATTCGTTTTTGTTTTTCCAAAGAAATAATCGATTTGATTGTCTCGGTTTTCGGCATTAACATTTTCATATAAATAGTTGATTTGTCCAGCTTCTGCAATTACAATTTCTGTACTCATTTTATTGGCTTTGAGCTTTTCCGAAAGTGATTTTGTTAAAGCATAGATTTCGTCGTTTGTTGCTGGCGTTCCTTCCTGACTGTTTGTAGTTCCGTTATTTGACATCCATTCCCATTGCGGCTCGTTTATCGGACTTACATAATCGAATTTGATTCCTTCTTTTTGCTCCAATCCCTGAATACTTTGAACTAAGAAATCGGCAAATTTTGGAATTGCACCATCTTTTAGATTCAGTTTATTCTTTTGAGAGGCAAAAGATAATCCGTTGTTTGTCATATAAACCGGCGGACTATTTGTAAAAATCAGGAACTTTTCAACTCCTCTTTTCTTTGCGGCTTGTAAAAACCATCTTTGCCCTTCTTGTTTGGAAAAATCGTAAGTTCCATCGGCATTCAAAAAACATTCACTTCTTCTCCATTCGTCAGAAACTTTACTGTTTTCGCCTTGTTCTGCACTTCCTGCGCCAAGATTAAATCTCCAGATCGAAAGTCCAATTCCTTTTGGATTTCCTTCAGCATCGATTTCTTTACTGAAAAGTAAATCGGCAATGGCATTCTTTTTTTGCTCTGGCCAATTTTTCCCCACGAACTGAGTTCTCCAGGCATCTGAACCTCCAAAACCGTCCATGGTTTGTACTACATTATCTGTGCTGATGGTAACGGTTCGCTGTGCAAATGACAGCGAACTTGTTATCAATAAAAGCGAGATATATATTTTTCTCATTTTTTAATTCTTATTTTTTTCACAATGTTTGTCATTCCGACGGAGGAGGAATCTTCGTAAGTAACTCCGTAATCTAAATCAACAATCTTTGTCGAGCTACTTGCGAAGATCCCTCGTTCCTCGGGATGACAAGAATGTGGTTAATCTTATTCGTTTGTGCCGCTTTGAGCTTACTAACTTTGTCAAAGTTTAAAACTTTGACAAAGTTTGCGCGTAGTCAATCTCAGGTTTCAAAAACCTTAGCATCTTAGCAACTCAGTCTCTCAGTCTCTCAGAACCTTTACTTATAAGTTCCAATGTATGTGACGATTGCCCTTGCCGGAATCTCAAATCCCGCCGCATCAACCACAGTTCCTTTTTTCAGACTCAAAGTTTCAGAAGTTGTATAAGGTGTTAATTTACCATCAACTAAAGCTCCTCCACCAAGATTTAATTTGTAGGCTTTCGCCGATTTGCTGATGTTAACTGCAACTACTACTAGTTTTTTATTTGCTGCATCTTTATATGCGGTTACCATTACATCATTCACGGAAGTGGCATTATCTACACTCGGAATTTGCACTCTTACCATTCCGGGTTTTACGAAAAATGAAAAGTTTCCTAATGCCCAAAGTGTTTTTGAATCTCTGATATAACCATCGTTTTTACAATAATCAGCATTTCCTGCTCCATTGCTGGCACCATCGTCTACGTGAATTAATCCGTCTTTGTAATCGCCTCGGCTAATCGCTGTCCACCATTGCCATGAAGTAACTCCGCCAACTGCAATATCTGTATTGATGATTCTTGCTGTCCAAAGTGCCAAAGACATTCCTAAATCTCTTCCTGAACCTGCTCCACCTGGTAATTCTGCAGTTCCCGGACTTTCTAAAACACAATATTCTGATGACCAAAGACTGATATTTCCTGCTCCCTGAATTCTCGAAGCTGCTAATTGTCTTGACGAAACCATTTCGTTTAACGGCCATGCCTGCCAGTAACTGTGTGCCGAAATAGTTTTCTTTACGTTGCTTAATCCACTGATTTTTTTAGCTGAATTAGCTCCAAAGAAATAATCAACCTGATTGGATCTGCTTTCTTTTCCTGAAACGGTTTTATAAAGCGGTTCGTAAGCTCCTGCTTCTCCAACCACAATCTGTGCTTCTAATCCTTTTGACTGCAGTTTTGGAGATAATGTATTTACAAAACTGTAAATGTTGGCATTCGTAGCCGGAGAACCTTCCTGACTTGTACCGTCCCATTCGTATTGCGGTTCGTTAAACGGACTTACATAATCGATTGTTAAACCGTGTTCTGTTTTTAATTTGTCTAAAGAGTTTACCCAGAAATC
Source organism: Flavobacterium sp. (assembly GCF_039595935.1). NCBI lineage: Bacteria > Pseudomonadati > Bacteroidota > Flavobacteriia > Flavobacteriales > Flavobacteriaceae > Flavobacterium > Flavobacterium sp. Next base: position 618,621 of record NZ_JBCNKR010000004.1, read on the forward strand.
AGCCAGATCAGGCATTTTTCCATCTTTTAAATTGTAAAATTCTTTTATGGTGGCGTGTGCTTTTCCGTTTTGAGTTAAATAAACCGGAGCACTGTTGGCAAAAGCTAATAATTTTTCAACTCCGCGTTCTTTGGCTGCTTTCATAAACCAAACCTGTCCGGCTTGTTTGTTCATGTTATAATTTACACCATCAGTTGTAAAACATTCTGTACGTCTCCATTCGTCGGTAATATCGCTGGCATCACCTTGTTCTGCACTTCCTGCTCCAAGATTAAAACGCCATAACGATAATCCAATTCCTTTGGGGTTTCCGTCGGCATCAACCTCTTTACTGAATAATAAATCGGCTATTTTGTTTCTTTTATCCGAAGGCCAGTTTTTCCCGATAAAATTACACTGCCACGCATCCGAAGCTCCAAAGCTTTCCATTGTTTGAAGATTGGCATCCAGATTAATTTTTAATTCCGCAACTGCAGCTTCTGAATTTGAATTTCCATTATTTTCAGAATCGCAGCTAACCAAAAAAGTGTTAGCGAAAAGCAAGCCTGCACACAGCAGACTTATTTTATTTTGTGTTTTAAACTTCATCTTAATAACCAGGATTTTGTTTGATTAAACCGTTGCTTAAGTCGATTTCTAATTGCGGAATTGGCCACAATAAATGTTTCGCCGGATCAAAATTGATTCCTTTATCCTGAGATTCTCTTGTATTTGTAGTTTCATACTCGTCTGTAGAGTTCAGGTTGTATTGAACAAAAGTTCCGTTTGGTCCCATTAAAGATTCGATTACCGGTCTTCCTGTTGTTGGGTCTTTTTCACGACGAATATCGAATAAACGTAATCCTTCGAAAGCCAATTCTAAACGACGCTCTTTGTAGATTTGTCTTAAAAGAGTCGGTCCCGAAATTCCTGTTTTTGGAGTTAATTGTACACGTGCTCTGATGATATTGATGTCTGACAAAGCATCGCCTCCTATGTGATAATTGGCTTCTGCTCTGGTTAAATACATTTCTGCCAGACGAATTAACGGAATGTTTAATGGCAAGTGTCCGTCTTTTTTGTCTAATGCACGACGCGTTGCAATTGGAATATAATATTTGCGACAGATACGTCCTGATTTATTATCATTTAAACTGAATTTGTGTGTTGGGTTTAAAACCTCATCTCCATAAGCGGCTTCTCCCCATTTTGTGATGGTGCTTTTACGGCGAATTTCATCATTTTCAGATAAATAAGCGTTTTCTAAATCGCTTGTTGGCATACACCATCCCCAGCCGTCTAACACATCTCCGGCATCATTACTTGGAAAATTTTTCTTGTCTTCGCCTCTTGCTCCTGCTAAAGTTGGCAATGCTGATCCTAAACTTTTATCTTGTACAGATGATGACTGCGCTTCTAGAATTGATTCTACACCATTGTGATTGTTTACATTCCAGATGTTTAAGAAATTGGCTTCCAGCTGAAAAGGACCTTCTGTAATAACTTTATTGGCATACGTTTTAGCTTCTGCCCATTTTTCCTGAAATAAACTTACACGAGCTAATAAAGCATATGCGGCCCATTTGTTTATTCTTCCATCTCTTTTTACCGGAGCATTTTCCAATTTTGCTGCAGCGTCTTTTAAGTCGGCTTCTATTTGTGCATACACATCTGCAGCCGAACTGCGCTCTAAAGTTAAATCGCCTGTTCCTAATGATTTTGTGTATAACGGAACTCCTCCAAAAAGGTTTACCAATTCGTAATAACAGTATGCGCGAACAAACAATGATTCTCCCATATATTGATCTCTCTGCGCATTGGTAATTGGCGAATTTGCCATTTTTTCTAATCCAATATTAGCTGATTGGATCGTGTAAAAATGCGCTGTATAAATACTGTTCATATCGCCCATATTATCCGGCGTAATGATGTATTGTGAACAGGGTCTGTGAGCGCCGCTGTCCTGACCTGTATTTCCCATCCATGCATCATCCGTAGACATTTCGTTGGTAACTCTCGGTGCTGTTAATGTCCACCAGTCTTTTGCTAATAACAAGCGCTGCGTTAATTCATTAGCATAATTTTCGCATTCCTGAGCAGTTTGAAAATAGTTTTCTAAAGTCTGCGTTCCTCTTTCTTCTTTTTCAATAAAATCACTGCATGAAATTGACAGCATTGAAAAAGCTATTATAGATACTAGTATTTTTTTCATGATCGTTTTTATTAAAATGCAACATTAAGACCCATCAGAATAGTTGGCTGTACCGGATAATTCCATCCTCCAAAACCTGATCCTAAAACTCCTCCTCCTACTTCAGGATCAACTCCTGTGTATTTTGTCCATGTCCATATATTCTGTCCTGACAATGACAATCTTAATTTGTCTAAACCGAATTTGTTATAGATCGAATATCCTAACTGTAAGTTTTTCAAACGTACAAACGAGCCGTCTTCGATGTATAATGAAGAGAATTTGGTAAAGTTCTCGTTGTTGTCGTCTTTTGATAAACGAGGTACATAATTGGAAGTTCCTTCTCCGTGCCAAGCCATTTGATCTAATCCGTTTACTTTATTAGTCAAACTTGCTCCGTTGTATAAATCTGAAATATTTTGGTTTACCAGATCATTCCCAACACTTGAATAGAAATTCGCAACTAAATCAAATCCTTTGTAAGCAAAGTTTAAGTTTAAACCAATATTGTAATCTGCCCAAGGAGAACCAATTTTTGTTCTGTCTTTGTCATCCAGTTTTCCGTCTCCGTTTATGTCTTTAAAACGAACATCTCCAAGTTTTGCATACGGCTGTAATTTTGTTCCGTGTTCGTCTGTGTGAGAGTTTAATTCGGTTTGATTTTGGAATAAACCATCAGCAACATATCCGTAGAAATAACCCGGTTCTTCGCCTTTAACAGTTAATGTTCTGTTGCTTGAACCATATAGTTTTTCTCCCTCTGCAGACAGCGAAAGCATCTTAACATTTACGGTTGTAAAAGTCACATCGACACCATATGAGAAATCTCCTTTTTTATCTTTATAAGAAACTAGTAAATCGATACCATTTGATTTCATTGAACCTACGTTTGTCCACATGGTAGAATATCCCGGAAAACCACTGTAGGTTGGAAACTGCTTTAGGAATAACATATCTTTTGTTTTCTTTTCGTAGTATTCTAACGATCCGGAAAGTTTGTTTTTCCATAATCCGAAATCAAGACCAAAACTGATATCTTCAACTGTTTCCCATTTTATATCTTTATTCGCCATTGATGATGGATAAGAAGTATCTACCACTTTTCCGTCAACAATATAATAACCCTGACCAATATTTGACTGATAAACAGCACTTGGTAAATTTTGGTTTCCTACTTTACCCCATCCGGCTCTAAATCTTAAATCGCTTAAAACATCTTTGGTTTTATCCATAAATCCTTCATTTAAAATTCTCCATGAAACGGATGCCGAAGGGAAATTGGCCCATTTATTATTGGTCATAAATTTTGAAGAACCATCACGTCTAAATGTTCCGGTGAAATAATATTTTCCGTCGTAGTTATAAGACAAACGTGAAATATAAGACATCAATGAACTTGACCAGCTGTTACCGCCGCTGTTTCTGTTTTTGGTTGCAGCGTTTAATTCTCTCATCGATTCTGAGTTATTCGGAACTCCTTCTCCATAACCCCAAACATCGTTTCCGTTGTATTCTTCCATTGTATTACCAATCATTAAAGAGGCGTTGTGTTTTCCTCCAAATGTTCTGGTATAAGTTGCCGTATTCTGCCAAGTCCAGTCTACATTGTTTGTTGCTCTTCTTTCAATGGTATTAATTTCTGCTTTTTCATGTGCAGCGTCGATTACGAAATCCGGTGTAAATTTGCTCCAGATTTTGTCTCCAACCTCTACAGAAGCCTGTGTACGAATTACTAAACCTTTTATGGGTTCGTACTGTAAATATCCGTTTGTGTTTAAATTATATTGATCTGTATAATCATCATAACGTTTTACGGCTGCAACAGGATTCCATATATACGATGGTGAACGTGCATAAATACTGTATTCGTTTTCTAATCCTGTTAACTGATCGGCAGGTTTGTAAATTGGTGTTATTGGATCGATTTTATCAAAATCTGCCCAGTTACCCGGAGCTCCCCATGTTTCATAACGTGGGTTTAAAGTGATTCCGGCAGAGAATTTATCTGTGAATTTAAAATCATTGGCAATTCTCATCGTAACTCTTTCCCAGCCGCCAATGCCGTACATTGACTCCGAATTATAATAATTTAAACTTACGGCATAAGTATGTTTTTCTGAACCTCCTACTGCGCCAAAAGAAGCGTTTGTAACAGGCGTTCCTTTTCTGATTCCGGCATTCCACCAGTCTGTTGTTTTTCCTCTGTATTGAGAAGGATTTGGCAGATAATCTGAATAACCAGAATTGTTATAAGCCTTATTCATAATCGTTGCATAACCTTCGGCATCAGCCATATTATAAGGGTTATTCATGATCTGCATACCAGAACTTAAGTCAAAATTGAATCTTGTTTTTCCCACTTTTCCTTTTTTAGTCGTAATCAAAATAACTCCGTTTGATGCACGTGAACCATAGATCGCACTTGCTGATGCATCTTTTAAAACTTCCATCGATTCAATTTCATTATTGCTTAGGAAATTGATGCTGGTTCCCATCGGAATTCCGTCAACCACATAAAGCGGATCTGTACTTAAGTTTACTGTAGATATTCCACGAATTAAAACTCTTGGCTGCGCGCCCGGTCCTCCTGCTCCTACAACCTGAACTCCCGAAACTTTTCCCTGTAAAGATTCCGTTACGTTACCAACCGTCATAGTTTGCAGTTCTTTTCCTTTTATTGAAGAAATCGAACTCGTTACATCGCTCTTTTTTACAGCGGCATAACCTACAACTACAATTTCATCTAATGCCTGACTTGATTCCTGAAGTACAATGTTGATTTCTGTTTTGTCTCCAATCGATACTAATTGCGTTGTAAATCCAACGAATGAAAATTCAAGCTGCGCATTTTTTCCCGGAACACTGATTATATAATTTCCGTCAAAATCTGTCGCTGAAGATGTTGAAGTTCCTTTTACAATTACGTTTACTCCCGGAATTGGCACATTGCCTTTATCTTTAACGGTTCCTTTTATTTTTATTTGTCCAAATGATACAGCAGTGCACAAAAGGGCAATAAAAAAACCTATATATTTTAATTTCATATTAAGATGTTTTATTTATTAATGTTATAAAAGCCTGATAACAAATTATTTCTTTGTTATAAAAACTCTCTCTAACTCTGTATCCAGAACTACTTTGTAAACTCCGGCTGCTGCAGGATATTTGGCATTTCCGTTTTCTCCCGGCGACATGGTACAAATACCATTTTTAATCAATCTCCAAGACGGACTCCACCATTGCCCGGTAAAAGTCGCTTCCATAGTTCCTGTTAAAGTGTATTCTCCCACTAATTGATAAGGGTTGTTTGGATTATTTGCCAAATGCAATCCTGTTTGAACCCAAGCGGTCCATGTATCCCAATCTGCACCCTGAATTCCGCCGCCGCAAACGCTTACGAAAGGTTTTCTTAAAGCTTCGTCATCATGCCATAATCCATTGGCAATATCTGCCCAGACTTTACTTGTTGGCGTGTATTTTGCAGCAGTATATTTTAAAGTATTCGGATTTACTTTTATAATGTAATATCCTTTTGTTGGCAGAATAATTGGTGCTGAAGTAACATCATCCACTAATTCTCCTGAAGTATTTAATCCGAAACAATGTGGGGCAAAGTCTGATTCCTGACCTAAGAAATACACTTCTTTATTGTCTGAATCTGCGTAATATTTGAATTCGAAATCCTGTCCGTTTTTCTCATGGAAATACATCGGAACTCCCACTGCATCTGTCGTAAGGTTTGTACCTTTTGGCTGATCGCATAAATAAATAGCCGGATATTCATTTGTTGCAACAATATTTACGTTTAAAGTTCCTGTATTCGGAATTGCAAATTTATCTTTTGCCGTAATTGTTAATACATAATCTGCAGCAGTTACTGGCAGCGTATACGTTTTATTGAAAGTATACGATTGTGGAGAACCGGTTAACTGAACGGTTTCGTCAATGCCAAGCGCATCACATTTTATCTGAACATAATCGATTCCTGAGTCGTCATTTACTACAAAATTTACAGGCATTTCGTTGCTTGTTGAAAGCAGGATTACAGCTCCTTCTTTTGGAGAAACCATCGTTATAGAAGGCGCAGCAAATTCTCCGTCTAAACGTAAATTGATTTCTTCTTCTACTTCATTTCCTGAAACGTCTGTAATGATCAGTTTAATTTTAAAAGCTTCAGAAGTTCCTCTGTCTGCCGGAACTTCGAAGAAATAACTTAAATCGTATGATTTTAAAAGCGGATCGGCTGCAAATGAAATTACTTTATCCAGAGATAGTTCAGGAATTTGAATCTCGACACTTTTTAATCCTAAATCATCGGCCAAAGCGGCTTTAATTTCAAATTTTCTACTTGGTGCACCATAAATTTCTTTTGTGGATATCACTACCGTAGGATCATCAGAACTCGGAAAGTCTGATTCGTTATTTTGACATCCGGTAAAAAGAATGGCAAAAAGGGCAAGAAAAAATAAAAATATATTTTTTTTCATTTTCTTAAAGTTTAAGGTTAGGTTTAGTTAGTTGTCTTTTTTAAAAACGTAAAGTCGGTTTAAAATGTGTAGGTTATTCTTTGAGGTTTTATTATCTGCTTTTGTGGCCAAACAGATTGCAAATGGTTATCTGGTTATTTTCATGTTAAGTTGAGTTTGGTTAATGGTTAGTATATTTTTTCTCTTTTTTTCTTTCCTCTTTCCTCTTTATTCTATCATCTTTCTTCTTAATAAGTCTTTCTCTTTGTTATGTTACCCGCAGTTTTGACGCTGCGGGTATGATAAGTTATACTGTAAAACCAACTCTTACTTTGATGTTTAAAAAAGGCTCAATTTTTTAAACGGATAAAAACTTATCGAAACAAACACTTATTTTATGAGATAGCAATGTGACTAACTTCATTACTATAACTGCAAAGAAATGTTTAAATAACACTTTAAAGGAGGGGTAAAATGGAAAAAAAAGGAGGGTAAAATTGTAATTAACCAATATTAGCAGTTAAAAATTACGAACTACAAAAAAATACCTACATATTTTTAAACATTACATAATTATTATTTTTAACCACTTTTACAACTCAAACGTTTGAATTTATATAATGAAAAAGCTGTATCTGTTACAAAAGAGTAACGATAGTGAATAGAAATAAACATTTGGCGTATAATTTATTTGATAATATTAAGATCTGAGTTAAAGGAACTCTTGTATTTTTTAATGTATTCTGATGGCGTCATTCCAAAAAGTTTTACAAACTGCTGTCTGAAATATTTTGGGTCTTCAAAACCAACTTCGGCACTTGCCTGCGCAATATTCATTTCTTCTGTGAGCATTAACATGGCTGCTCTTCTAATTCGTAAAGAACGAATAAAAGCATTTAAAGTCTGCCCCGAAATGATCTTGATTTTGGTATAAAGCGTTCTGTGGCTCATTCCCATTTCGAGCGCAAAAGTTCTAATCGTAAAATCTTTTTTATGAATATTGGCTTCTACAATGTCAATACACTTTTTGAGCATTTGCTGATATTCTACAGGAACTTTCTGTGTATTTTCTTTTAGCGTAATGCTGTCTAAGAAGTAAGTTCTCAGATTGCTTCGGTTTCGCAATAACGACTCAACACGCGCTTTAAGAATATCGTCATCAAACGGTTTTGTAATATAATCATCGGCTCCGTCATTGATTCCCTGCAGATGAGTTTCAGGATTTTTTGACGCTGTTAGCAAAATCACCGGAATATGAGACAAATCATTGCTTTCTTTTATTCTTCGGCACAATTCTAAACCGTCCATCTCTTCCATTGTAATATCACTTATTACAAGATCCGGCATATGTTTTTTAGTCATTTTTAGACCTTCTTCTCCATTTTCGGCACTATAAACGACATAATTATCAGAAAATAATTTTATCAGATACGCTCTGATTTCGGCATTATCATCAATAATTAAAACCGTGCGTTTTTCGGTAAGCATTATTTTTTGGAAATCACTTTCTGAAACTACAGTATTGGCAGATGCATTATTTTCTTCAGCATCATCAATTATAAGTTCATCAAATAACTGACTTCTTTTTGGAGCTTCGTTTGTAATTTCAATATTTTCAAAATGAGAGTTTCCTTTAAGGAAAGTCAGCTTAAATTTACTTCCTTTTCCAATTTCACTTTCGCAGCTAACTTTTCCTTTGTGTTTATCTACAAAATATTTCACAATAAAAAGCCCGATTCCAAAACCGGTTCCGATAGATACTTTTGAATTGATTTGTTTGAATTTTTCAAAAATAACTTCAATATCTTTTTTCTCGATTCCGTCACCGCTGTCTGAAATTTCAAGGAAAACTTCCTCTTTATTTTCTGTTACAGTGAGATTTATTTCTCCTCCAATTGGGGTGTATTTAAAGGCATTTGACATTAAATTGAAAAGCGAAATCTCAATTTTTTCATAATCGCCAATAATTATAATTTCGTTTTCCGGAATTGTAAAATGGTAATGGATATTTTTATCTTTTGCCTGATTTACAAAACATTGATAAACTTCATTACAAAGATTATTTACATTAATTGGAGACAATCGCAGAGAATCGGCATCATTCTCTGCTTTTCTAAAAAGAAGTAATTGATCTACCAAACTCAAAAGTCTTCTGGCATTTCTATGTGCAATGGCCAAATCACTTCCCGAAGAGCCATTTTCTACGTTTTCTTTCTGAACTGCTTTCTTCAATGGGTTTATAATCAGCGAAAGCGGCGTTCTAAACTCATGCGAAATATAAGTAAACATCGACGATTGTTTTTCGGCAATTTCTTTTTCTTTCTTGCTCTCGAGCTCGGCAATTTTGACTTTATATTTTAATTTTTCTTTGTTTTTCTGATAATCCAAATACACAAATAAAAGTCCGGCAATTGCCAAAACATACAAAGAATACGCCCACCAGGTTCTGTACCAAGGCGGTAAAACTTCTATAGAAACGAGACTTACTTCTTTATTCCATCCGCCTTTAAAATTGGTTGTTTTAACTTTAAAAGTATATTTCCCTTCCGGAAGTCTTGAATAATTTGCTTTTCGAGCCTGACCCACATAATTCCATTGTTCGTCCCAGCCTTCCAAAAAATAAGCATAATTGATCTTGTCAGCGCTGTTATAATCAATCGCAACAAATTCTATTGACAATGTGGTTTGATCGTAATCCAGTTCGATTTCATTCTTTTCATCAGAATTGGTGGTTACTTCAACCTGACTTTCTTCAATGGGTTGATTGTTTACATAAAAATCAGTCAGTAAAACATTGTTCTGTTGATTAAAACCTTTTATGGCTTCCGGAAAAAAGATATTAAAACCGTTTATTCCGCCAAAAAGAAATTCTCCGGTCGACAATTTTATTCCGGCATTAAAACTAAACTGATTGCTTTGAAGTCCGTCGTTTACAGAAAAATTTCGAAAAGTTTTTCTTTTTTTATCAAATCGACAGACACCGTTGTAGGTACTCATCCAGAGATTTCCTTCTTTATCCTCCAATAATCGTAAAATAGTATTTGACGGAAGTCCGTCATCTGTTGTGAGTCTTTTAAATGTATTTGTTTTTCTGTCAAACAAAAGCAAACCGCCTTCCTGAGTTCCGAGCCAGAGATTTTTGTCTTTGTCTTCGTGAATACATCGAATTGGATTTCCGATAGACGTTTTGGTAATTTTGTGTGCATTTTTTTCAATAGAAAACAAATCAGTATAATTTCCTCCCCAAAGTTTTCCGTCACTGGTTTCTGTAAAAGACTGAAGATTATTTACCGATTTATCAAAAATGACAAAATTATTCTGAACCCGATCAAACAGATATAACGAACCTTCGTTTGTAGCACTTGCCCAGATATTGGCTTTTGAATCTTTGTAAACCAGCCAAATGTTTTTTTCGACTTGTTTTGTATACGGATTGTAACATGAAAACTGTGTTACGGAATTATTCTTTTTATTGATTCGGTTTACGCCTCCAGCCCAGGTCGAAAGCCAGATGTCGTTATTATTATCACGAACAATTCCGGTAATAAAACTGCTTGAAAGCGAATTTGTATAGTTTATATACGTATTGTTTCTTCTGTCCCAATATTTCAATCCTGCTCCATCTGTACCAATCCAAAGATTCTTTTTTTCGTCTTCGCAGAAGGACAAAATAAAGTTATCAGCCGGATCTTTTGCATTGTATTTTATGCTTTTAAAATATTTTGGTGTATCGCTGAGCATACTGATTCCGCCGCGAAGAGAACCAAACCATTTATTACCAGATTTGTCTTCGTACAAACTCCAAACCGAATTACTTTTGGCCAGCTGATCTTTTTTAATACTATTGTTGGGAATATTTTTTTTGATTTGAAAAATGCCGCAGCCATCGGTTGTAATCCATATTTCGCCTTTTTTATCTGTGAGAATATCGGTTACACTGCATTTACTAGACAAATAATTCTTTGAAAGCGCTCCGGTTTTGGTATTAAACAGAAAAAGTCCTTCATCTGTTCCAAACCAAAGATTGCCATCTAAAGCTAATTTCATCGCTTTTACGCCTATCGAAAGCGGAAAAATAACTTTCAGTTTTTTTGATTTATAATTGTAATCGCAAAGCCCTACATTTCGAATATAAACCCAGCTTCCTGATTTATTTTTGTTTTCCTGAATGGCAATCGCATCGTAGTTGTTGACATTTATTTGATTTGCTAAAACGGTTAACGGAATGGGGTTTCCTGTAAATGAACCATTTTCAAAAGCTACTAATCCTAAGTTTTGAGAAGCTATTAAAAAAAGTTTATCAGAAACAGGGCGCATCTGATGTATAATGTCTTTTAAAGTCTGAGTTTTTTTATTTGAAGAAATATATTCTGCCGAATGAAATGTTGCTGAAGTTTTGTTGTAAATGCAAACGCCATTTGTGCCGCCAACCCAGATATTTTTTCTGGAATCGCCTTCGATATTATAAATTGTATTAAAAGGAAGTGATTTTGGATCGTTAATTCGGTTTCTAAAAACTTTGAAATTGTATCCGTCATAACGGTTTAATCCGTCATACGTTCCAAACCACATGAAACCTTCGCTGTCCTGAAATATTGTGGTTACGGAATTGTTAGACAATCCGTCAGATATATCCAAAAACTTAACGGGATAATCTTGTGAATATCCTGAAAATGCAAAGCTTATTAACAGCAGATATAGAAAAAAATGCTTCAAAGTGTAATTTTTAATATTCTTGTAAAAAATACAATTATAAACTAATTTGACAGCATTTTACAAAAATGGCATTATAAAAATCACATTTATTCGACGGATTATAAGATTTTATCGATGAGCAACATTTTTAATAAAGTTATACCTATAATATTTCGTCAAAATGATAAACGCTGAGTTTATTTTCTTTGTCTAAGCATTAATTCCTCAATTTTAGCTTGAGAAATTTCTGGATTTGCTCCCGGCGAACCTGCAACTAAAGCGCCCATTGCACAGGCAAAATCTAAAGCTTTTTGGGGTTCATTTCCAGTAAGTAGAGAGGTTATCAATCCTGCTAAAAAAGAGTCTCCTGCTCCTACCGTATCGGCCACAACAATTGGATAACCTTTATTCTCATAGAATTGATTGTTCCAGAACAAAAGCGCTCCGTCTTTTCCGCGGGTTACGCACATTGCTTCAACCTTTGTTAATTCTGCAATGTAGTTTATGTTTTCTTCGAGTGTTGTAAACGGAGATTTTAAAGCTTTGGCTATTTCTAAAATTTCTTCATCATTAAATTTTACAAAATTGGCTTCATTCATTAACTCTACCAAAATTTCATACGTATAATGAGGCTTTCTTAAATTGACATCAAAAACTTTATAAACATTGGTTTGCAAGAGTTCTTGAAGTGTTTTTCTCGAAACTTCATCTCTGCAGACTAAACTTCCGTAAATTAAAACATCGGCTTCATTTACAAGTGTTTTAGCCATATCGTTTATTTCAATTTTGTCCCAGGCAGATGGATATTTTATTTCATAAGTGGCAGAACCGGTTTTATCTAAAATTACATTTACTAATCCGGTTGGGAAATCTTCTGTAATTTGTATAGCCGCAGTTTCGAGTCCGAGGTTTTTAACGGTTTCTATTATGATTTTTCCGTTTTCATCATTTCCTACACTGCTTATCATGGCAGAATCGCAGCCGAGCGATTTCATTCTTAGAGCAACATTTAGCGGTGCACCTCCTATCTTTTTTTTGTTGGTAAAAACATCCCACAGCACTTCTCCGTAAGCTATCGCTTTGAGTTTTTTTTCGTTATTCATTCCTAAATTTTGTTTTTGTTAATCCTGAAACATAAAGTTAGACTTTTAATTAAATTAAAACTGACCTAGAAATTGATTATTGTATAATATCTTTTGTAATGATTCAAATACTCCTAACGGAGTATTCGATATGTGTTGATTTTTTTTTCTACCGACGATATACTCCTAGCGGCGTATTTCTGCTATCGTTTGATTCTTTTTCTACCGATATTAAACCCCTAACGGGGTATGCTTAACTGAGAATGCTATTGTTTTTTCTACCGATATAAAACTCCTAACGGAGTTAATCTGTAATGTCTTATTTATTTCAATAGAATATCTCGGAGAGATTAAATATCGGTAGCATTTCAATCTCACCTCGAAAATTTGTCCCGTAGGGACTATACATTTAATCCAATAAAAACACAATCAATCCTCTCGCCCCATGCGCTCCTAAAACCAATGACTGCTCAATATCGGCCGTTTTGGAAGGTCCGGCAATAAAAGTTCCGAAACCATATTCTTGTTTTCCTATTCTTTCATAAGCTTGCTGCATGGTACGAATGATATCATTTTTATGAACAATTATCGCTAAATATTGCGCTATAAAAGGCGCAACTCTTTGTCCTAAAATATCATCTGTTACCCAAAGAGCGCTGTTTTCTGCAACTCCAAAATGTGCTTTTACAACCGTTAATTCAACATCCTGAAGTGAATGCGGATCATCATTATTCCAGTCTAAAGAAGCTATCTCTGAAAGCTCTGGCAGCATTGTAATGATTCTCTTTTTAAGATTATAATGCGCTTTTATATAGTTGATGATTTCCTGATAATTTGAAACTTCTACAGGATCGCCTCCAATTCCTTTTAAAACTGTTTTATAAGTTTCAAGTATATCAAAATCTTCTGAACCTAAAATACTTAAATCAGGTAATTCAGTAACTAAATCGGGCTGATTTTGTTTTATTCTTTTTAAAATTTCAGCTTTACTGCTCATTGTATTTTGCTTTAGATTCTCTCGAATTTTTCTTATACCATTCTCTAAAAGATTCTTCAGGAACATCAGGCATTTCGCGCTGGTCGTACCACTTATTCAATTTATTATTGACCATTCCCGGAACATTTTTCATTACAAATCTTCCTGATTTTCCGGCAATATTAAAAATCGTTGGGTTGGCTAAAACCGTTGCCATCGTTTTCATTGCAATTGTTTTTGCTTTTGGCGTATAACCGTCTTTTACCAAAACCTGACGCCATTTGTACAATTGATCGTGAATATCAATTTTTACCGGACAAACGTTGGTACAGGAACCGCAGAGTGTACTGGCAAAAGGCAGATCGACATTTTTGCTCATATCTAAGTTTGGCGCCAAAATAGAACCAATTGGTCCCGCAACCGCATTGTGGTAACTGTGTCCACCGCTGCGTCTGTACACTGGACAAGTATTCATACACGCACCGCAGCGAATGCATTTTAAAGAATTTCTAAAATCTTCTCTTCCTAATTGTTTACTTCTGCCGTTGTCGACAATTACGATGTGAAGTTCTTTTCCGTCTCTAGGTTTTTTAAAATGACTTGAAAAAGTGGTTATCGGTTGTCCTGTTGCACTTCTGGCCAATAATCTCAGGAAAACGCCTAAATGTTTGCGCTGTGGAATTAATTTTTCAAATCCCATACAGGCGATATGAACATCGGCTAAATGTGCGCCCATATCCGCATTTCCTTCATTTGTACAAACTACAAATTCTCCCGTTTCTGCAACAGCAAAATTAACTCCGGTTAAAGCTACTTTTCTGGTTAAGAATGTATTTCTTAAACTATGACGCGCCGATTCGGTTAAATACTGCGGATTAAAATTTCCTTTTTCTGTACCCAAATGTTCGTGAAAAGTTTCGCTTACATCTTCTTTTTTAAGGTGAATGGCGGGTAAAACAATATGACTTGGCGGTTCTTTACGAAGCTGGACAATATATTCTCCTAAATCTGAATCGATTACTTCAATTCCTTTTTCGGCTAAATAATCGTTTAAATGACATTCTTCTGTAAGCATTGATTTGGATTTCACCATTTGCTTTACATCATGCTTGGCCATGATCGAATGTACTATTTCGTTGTGTTCTTTTGCATCGGCCGCCCAGTGTACAATGATTCCGTTTCTTTGGGCATTGGCTTCGAATTCAACTAAATAATCGTGAATATTAGACAGTACGTTGGCTTTAATTTTTGAAGCTGTTTCACGCAATAATTCCCAATCCTTAATTTGATGTGCCGATTTATCACGCTTTGCACGCACAAACCAAAGTGTTTCATCGTGCCAGTTGACACGCTCTACATCTTTGTTGAATTTTGCTGCGGCTTCGCTATGCTGTATTATTTTTTCTGATGACATCTGTAAAAATTGTTTTTACCATTAAGGCATTAAGTAAATTAAGCTAAACTTTATAACCTTAATTTCTTTATGGTTAAAAGAAAATTAAGCTTACTTTAAAATCACTTAAATCTCTTATTGTTTACCATTAAATATTTCACACTAAACTTAATTTACTTAATATCTTAATGGTATAAAAAAATTAATTTTCGAGTGAATTTAATATTTCAGCAATATGAATAGTTTTTATTCGGCTTTTTTGTCTTTTTAGAATTCCATCTAAATGCATTAAACACGACATATCGCCGCCTGTAATATAATCTACATCATTGCTTTCGTGATCTTTAATTCGGTCTTGTCCCATTTTTACAGAAACGGCTTCTTCGGTAACACAAAATGTTCCTCCAAAACCACAGCATTCATCTTTTCTGGTTAAAGCAACTAAATCTAATCCTTTTATGCTATGAAGCAATTGTTCCGGTTTGGAGAAAAATGGTGCATTCAGTTCCGACATCTGCGAAAGATGTAATCCGCGTTGTCCGTGGCAGCTTACGTGCATTCCGACTTTAAAAGGGAAGCTTCCGTCTATGTGATCTATTTTTAAAATATCAGTTATAAATTCTGTTAATTCAAAAACGGTATTTCTAATTTTTGTCGCTGCTTCTTCATTTTTTTCATCATGCAAATGATCTTTTACATGTAAAACGCAGCTTCCGGAAGGGCAGACAATATAATCGAATCCGGAAAAATTAGCTATAAAATTGGCATCACATCCTTTTGTTAAATGTGCATAACCGCTGTTTGCCATTGGCTGACCGCAGCAGGTTTGTCCCATCGGAAAATGAACTTCACAGCCTAATTTCTGCAAGAGTTCGTATGTCGCAATACCTACTTTTGGGTAAAACTGATCGACATAACATGGTATAAATAGTCCGACTTTCATTTTTTATTATTTATTTTTAGCCCGCAGATCTGGCAGATTAAACAGATTTTTATTTAGTATTGCACATTTTTATCTGCACAATCTGCCAAATCTGCGAGAAACAAAAATCCATTTTTAATTTTTAATTCTCAATTTTTAATTGTTCTAATGTTTATAAAATTTCAAATCAATCAAATCATTCTGAATTGGTTTTGGATTCCAGTTTTGATGAATTGCCAATGCAGCTCCCAAAGCACTTGCCTGCGCCATTGATGCGGCATAAACTTCAACATCCGGAAAAGCTTCGGCTAATAAATTCATATAAATTGAATTTTTACTGAAACCTCCGTCTACAAAAATTTTCTTGACAGGGCTGTTATGAATGACTAATTTAGTTGAAAATACCTGTTGTTCTACCAAATCTAACATTAATTGATGATAAGCGATTTCGTAATTTTTGAAAGTTGAAAGGTCTCTTTTTTGAAAAGGACATTCTTTCAGAATATCAAAATTATATTTTTTGGGATAAATAATCTGAAAATTCAACGCTCTCAAATTAGACACTATATTCTTGTCAAAATAAACATCTTTGTAAGTATCAACCGGAACATTAAAATGCTCTGCTAAACGTTTGGTTTGTACTTCGTGTTCGTTTCCGGCAAAAAGTCTTGCTGCTTTTACAGGTTTTTCTGTGTATTGTAAATAACACAAACAATCGTGCTGCAATTCTTCAAAAGTCAACGGTTTATTATTGAACGGATTTAAGGAAATACTCCAGGTTCCTGTTGATAATAAAACGAAAGGTTCGGTGAAGTTTATAGTATACGGAATTATCGCCGATGAACTATCGTGAAGTCCTGCTCCTACTGCCAGACCATCTTTAGTTTTTATAACATCTTTTCCGTAATAAAACGGCGGAATTTTACCTGAAATACCTTCGCTTTTCAGCCATTTATGGTATTTCATTTTTTTGAAATTCCAAAGATTGGTATGACAGCCAACGCTTGTAATATCTGTGTAAGCTTCATTCGTTAAAAGAAAACTCAAAAACTGAGGCAGATGTAAACAGTATTTTACCTTTTCAAATAAGTCTGGTTTTTCTTCTTTTAAACGGTAAATCTGCATTCCTGAATTCAGGCTTCCCAAAACCGGAGAAGCTGTTTTTACGGCAAATGCTTCTTTGCCTTTGTATTTATTATAAAAGTCATTTTTTAAATCCTCCGGATAATCTTTTAAATAATTATACAGAGGAGTTAAAACTTTTCCTTCTTTATCAATGTAGACAAAACTCGCACCATATGTGCTGAAATTGATGGCTTTTAAAACATAATTGGTTAATGTTTTTATTTCTGCTAAACGCTCAAAAATCCAGTTTTTAAGCAATTCTATATCTTCGCAGGGAAAACCGTCTTCGTCGACAGTTTCGTCAAAATTGACTGATTTCTCCCAAACGATTCGATAGTTTTCATCAAATAAAAAAACCTTTTTGTTTGTTTTACCAATATCAAAAATTGCAACTACATTCATTTTTTTAATTGTAAATTGTGAATTATCAATTGTTAATTGATAATTATAATCCTGTTGCCAATGTTTTTAATCCTCTTTCTCCAATAAGATTTTTTCTAACAGAAAGGCTTCTGTATAATTCTACCGGATTTAAAGCTGCTCCTGAACGCAAACGAGCTTCGGCAACTAATGCGCGAACGTCTGTACGGAAAGCGTTTTGAAGAATTTCTTGTGCTTTTACTACGTCATTTTCTTCTTGTGCTTTTTCTAAAGCTTTTCTGTCTACAGAAAGTGCTTGTGCGTAAGCAATCATAATGGCTTCAACAGATTGTAATAAATCTTCTAACGGATCTTTGATGTTATGCGAAGCGTCGATCATCCAGCCTAAATCTTTGGCGTGATTCATTCCTCTTGCGTCCATTCCTTCAACTAATTCATTGAAAATCAAAAATAATTGATATGGTTTTAAAGCTCCGGCAGTTAAATCGTCGTCACCGTATTTTGAATCGTTAAAGTGAAATCCGCCTAGTTTGTTTTCCATTAATAATAAAGAAACAATCTGCTCGATATTAGCATTTGGTAAATGATGTCCTAAATCGACTAAAGTCTGTGCTTTGTCTCCTAATTTTTTAACATAAGAATACGATTGACCCCAATCTGCCACTGTTGTAGAATAAAAGTTGGGTTCGGCACATTTGTATTCTAAAAATAATTTCCAGTTTGATGGTAATGCATCGTAGATTTCTTCTAAACTTTCTAAGGTATTTTGGTATGCTTTACGGAAGTTTAATTGTCCCGGAAAGTTAGAACCATCAGCAAGCCAAACGGTTAATGACTCTGATCCTAATTCGATTCCGTGTTTTATAACTTCTATATTGTGAGCGATTGCTTGTTTGCGAACTGCTTTATTTACGTTTTGTAATGAACCGTATTTGTATGTATGCTCTGCATTGGCCTGATCCTGAAATGTATTCGAGTTCATGGCATCAAACTTTAAATTGTGCTGTGCGGCAAGTGCTTTGATTGCTTTATAATCTTGTGGAATATCCCACGGAATATGAAGCGAAATAGCTCCTGAAGCATTATTTAATTTGTGAAGCAAACCAACATCTTCGATTTTTTCTTCAATTGAACGAGGTTCTCCGCCTCCGGCAAAACGTCCAAATCTTGTTCCTCCTGTTCCTAATGCCCAAGATGGAATTGCGATTTGAAAATCGATTAGTTTTTGGATAATCGATTCTGTATTATCTATTTCTGATGCTGTAAAAATCAGCTTATTTTGATGCTTTTTTAATAATCCCTCGTTATGAGATTCAATATTATTTGATCCGATTATCATAATCCTTATATTTTAATAGAGTCTACAAGATATGTAAATTATATAATCTAAACTCTGGTTTAACTTTACTATTTTATGGTAATTGGTTTCTTTATAAAATCGTATGTCTAAAAAAAATCTAACGCTCGAAAAATCGAACGTTAGACCACAAAAAACCACTTTTGCTTAAACAAACTTATAAAAAAACTTAAATAAATTTTATCGGTAAAAGCCCATTCCAACGCCTCCGTCTACGTTTAAGGCATTTCCTGTTGACTTATCTAATAAGCCTCCAACAAATACAAAACAAGCGTTTGCGATATCATCCGGCAGTATAATTTCATTTAATAATGTACGTTTTGCATAGTAAGCCGGAAGTTCTTCAACTGTAATTCCGTATGCTTTTGCACGACCTTCTGCCCATCCTCCTGACCAAATATTTGAGTCTGAGATTACTGCATCAGGATTTACTGTGTTTACACGAATTTTATCTGCTCCTAATTCAGCTGCCATTAAACGTGTTAAATGCGCCTGAGCGGCTTTTGCAGAACCATAACCCGGATTATTTGGTCCGGCTACAACTGCATTTTTAGAAACGATATTTACGATGTCTCCTCCGAAACCTTGTTTGCGCATTACTTCAATTCCGGCTTTAGAAACAATAAATTGTCCTTTCACCAAGATATCGTATAATCTGTCCCACTCTTCAAGAGTATGTTCTGCAATAGATTTTGAAATACTGATTCCAGCATTATTTACTACAATATCAACACCGCCAAAAGCTAAAGAAGCTTCGTCTAATGCTTTTTCTGTACTAACTTCGTCAGTAACATTTAGCAATGTGCTTGATACCGCATCTTTACCAAAAGTTTTGATAAACTCAGCTTTTGCACCTTGTAAACGTTCTTCATTGATATCGTTGATTACTACACAAGCGCCTTCCTGAGCAAATTTCTTAGCTATAGCTTTTCCAATTCCGCCCGCAGAACCTGTAATAAGAGCTACTCTTCCAGATAATGCTTTTGGTTTTGGCATACGCTGCAATTTTGCTTCTTCTAATAACCAATATTCGATATCAAAAGCTTCCTGGTGAGGCAAAGAAGTATATTCTGAAACGGCTTCTGCACCTTTCATTACGTTTACGGCATTGATATAATATTCTGATGCTAAACGCGCCATTGTTTTATCTTTAGCAAAAGTAAACATACCAACTCCCGGATATAAAATTACAACCGGATTTGGGTCACGCATTGCTGGCGAATTTGATTTTTTACATGCATTATAATAATCTTTATACATGGCACGGTAAGCTTCAAAAGCAGGAGTTAATTTTGCTTTAACCGCATTTACATCAGATAAATCTTCGTTTGGATCTAACTCTAAAACCAGCGGACTGATTTTTGTTCTTAAAAAGTGATCCGGACAAGATGTTCCTAACGGAGCTAATTTTGAAAGATCGTTTGAATTGATGAATTCTAAAACTCTGGCATCATCTGTATAATGACCAATCATTTGACGTTCTGATGAACAGAAACCTCTTAAAATCGGTGCTACTTTTGCTGCTTTTAATTTACGGTCTGCTTCTGCAAGGCTTTCGATTTTTTGTCCTCCAAAAACCGGACGTTTTTTTCCGTAATTATCTTCTAAATAAGAAGCACATTTCTCGATTACTTCCAGCGTATTGATATAACTTTCGTATGCAGTATCGCCCCAGGTAAAAAGACCATGAGAGCCCAACATGATTCCGCGTAGTTTTTTTCCGTTTTTAGCCGCTTCTTCTAAACAGCTTCTTAATTGAAGACCTAAGTCAAAGCCCGGACGCTGCCAGCCTACCCAGCCAATTTCTCCGTTAAATAATTCTTCTGTGATTTTCTTTCCATCTTTTGCTGCCGCAATTGCAATTGCGGCATCCGGATGTAAGTGATCAATATGTGCGAATGGTAAAAATCCGTGTAAAGGCGTGTCGATTGAAGGCGCTTTTGAAGCTAAATCAAAAATACAGTGGTTGAATAATTCTACCATTTCATCTTCAAATTCAATACCTCTGTAAACATTTTCAAGGTTGCGAAGTCTGTCTAAATACAAAGCGGCACAGCCTGATTTTGTCAAAGTACCAATATCACCTCCAGAACCTTTAATCCACATTACTTCAGAAGATTCTCCAGTTAAAGGATCTTTGTCTGTAATTTTTACAGATGTATTTCCTCCTCCGTAATTTGTCAGTCTTAAATCGGCTCCCAAAAGGTTAGAACGATAAATGAAAAGCGCTACTTCATCACCAGCTAATTCCTGAGCTTTTGCTTCGTCCCAAAGATAGCTTACATGCTTAAAATTCATATTTTTTGTATTAGTATTTGACATTGTTATCATATATATTTTGAGTATTTACAAAGAGTTCCCAATTCCGACCAAAACGATCGAAAGCATTATTAATCCGATTCCCCATATAAAAGTTCTGAATGTTTTTTTCGAAACTCCAGTCCATTCTTTTAAATAGAATCCCCAAAAATTAGCCGTTAAAATAATGGTCGCCATGTGCAGAATCCATGAGCTGGCACCGTTTCCTAATTTGCTTTCGCCCATTCCGTAAAAGAAAAACTGCAAAAACCACATTGTTCCTGCAAGCGCAGAAAACAAAACATTTTTTGTAATTGGTGTTGTTTTATTGGTATAATCTCCAATAGATTTATTTTTGAAATTAAGGTACAAACACCAGATAAGATTGGTTGTTAAACCTCCCCAAAGCAAAACTATATAGGTTACGTTATTTTGAAATAATGGATTGCATCCGTTAATTACGGCTTGTTCCGCCATTGGTTTTCCGGCTTCAATTCCGTAATTGAAAAACGAACTTAAAATCCCGGAAATAACTGCTACAATTAAACCTTTTACCAAACTAAAATCCTGATCCTTATCTTCATGTCCTGTAGCAAAATCTTTTTCTTTCATCATTCCCGCTTTTCCGGAAATAGCAATTCCTAACAGACACACTGCAACGCCAAGTAAAACCAATTGTCCGCCAGAATGAGAAAGCATATCAGAGAAAGAAACTTTACCATCGGTTGGGTTAAAATCATAATATATGGAAGGAACTAAAGCCCCAAATGCAGAACAAAATCCTAATGTAATTGAGTTTCCCAGCGACATTCCTAAATAACGAACGCCCAAACCGTATGTTAATCCGCCAATTCCCCAGATTAAACCCATCGAAAAAGTAAAGACTCTAATAGACGGAGAAGCACTCACAATAATTTCAGTAAAATTCGGAATCGTTAAATAAGCTGCAACCGGAGGAACTATCAGCCAGGAGAAAAACCCTCCTACAAGCCAGTAACTTTCCCAAGCCCAATCTTTTACTTTTTTAAAAGGCATATAAAAACTACCCGAAGAGAATCCTCCGATAGAATGAAAAATGATTCCTAATAATGATTCCATTTACTAATTTTGTTTGTGGTTAATTGTGATAGTTAATTTGGTTTTGTAAAATAATGTAATGTAAAAAACAAAACTGTCCTGTACTATCCTTTATGATTCGTGTATTTTTTGTTAAAAGTGCGAACTAATTGCAAAGAACGCTCGTATTATATTGGAAAAATAAATTTAAAAATCCTATTTTAGCAATCGATTTCGTAATTGTTATATTCTCAATTCTGCATAACTGCCTGAAAATAAAGTAAACCTTTATTGGATTTTAGTTTTTTGTAAGGAAAGTAATAAAATCAGTATATGAGGCGGTTTTTAGAACTGCTTTTTATAAAATTATAATTAAAAAATTCTTTTTCATGCCCCAAAACATGAATTCGATATGCAAAATACCAGCATGATTAAATTAATTAAAATAGACGAAGATTCGAGGGTTCCAAAATACAAACAGATTGTTGACTCGATTTTGCAGAATATTGCTAACGGAAATTTAAAAATCAATCAAAAAATTCCCTCTATTAACAGTTTCAGCGAAGAGTTTTATATGTCTCGTGATACGGTTGAAAAAGCCTATAATATTTTAAAAGAAAGAAAAATCATTTCTTCGATTAGGGGAAAAGGATATTATATCACGAGAACAAAACTGGAATCGAAAGTAAATGTTTTGTTTTTGACCAATAAACTGAGCTCTTATAAAATGAAGACTTATAGCGCTTTCATTGATACTTTAGGAGCCAATGCACATGTTGATCTTCAGATTTATCACTGTGATGAAACGCTTTTCTTAAATATTCTTGACAAATTTGAAGGTGCTTATGACTACTATGTTATTACAACTCATTTTAAAACCGACGAATTAAAACATCTTAGTTTTACTGATGAAGTGGTTGAAGCCATTAAAAAAATTCCACAGGAAAAATTAGTTGTTTTAGACAATATAAAATTAGGAACGAGCGATAATGTCATTAAGATTTATCAGGATTTTGAAAATGATATTTATAATGCATTAAAAGAAGGTCTTTCGAAAATAACAAAATACAAACGCTTAATTTTGGTTTATCCTGATAAAGCGGTTTATCCATATCCGAGAAGAATTTTGCATGGATTTCGAAAATTTTGTGTTGAACACGAGATTAATTTTGAAATCCTGAGTGAAGTTTACGACGATATGATTCTTAAAAAAGGGGATTTATTTATCACTATTGAAGAATCTGATTTGGTTAATTTAGTAAAACAGATTCGTGACGAAGAATTTGTTTTAGGAAAAGATATTGGTGTTATCTCATACAACGACACGCCTTTAAAGGATTTATTGGGCATTACTGTAATGTCTACTGATTTTAATATTATGGGAGAAACTGCTGCCAGAATGATTTTGAATAAAGAAAAAGGACAGTTTAAAGTTCCGTTTAATTTTATTGATAGGAATTCTATTTGAGTTACTAAGATTCTGAGATGCTAAGGTTCTAAGTTTTTATTAATTACCTCTATCTTTAGCTGGAGGTATAAAAAGTTATTCAAAAAGGCTTTAACCAAACATTTAAGTTTTGACTAAAGCCTTTTATTAAAATTAAGGTTTAGCATCATAAGGAATATACTGATCCCATTGCCATGGTGTATAAGTATCTTTAATTCCTGTTTCTAATAAATATTTTATGATTTCGCCTGTTTTATAACTATTGGACATTATCAGCATTCCAATTCCTTTTTCTGGGAATATAATACTGTAATTCTGAAATCCTGAACCCTGGCCTTCTTTAAAAGCTCCTGTTCCGTAAGGTGATTTTAATACTCCCCAGCCTAAACCGTATGAAAGTTCGATTCCGTCGTTCCAGTTTCCGTCTTCTAAAGCGCCCGGACCAAATTGATTTTTAGAATGAATACGTATCTGCGGACTAAATAATTCTTTATATGATTTTGAGCTTAGTATTTTTTTATTCAGCATTGCTGTCAAAAACTTGCTGTAATCTTCTATAGTAGTTTCCAGCGTTCCAGCTCCTCTTGGCGCATTATCTTTGTCTTTCTCCTGCACTTTTCCATCATTGTCATATCCGTAAGCATAATCTTTTTCAAATTTCTCCTGCCATTTATAGCTTGAAGCTGTCATTCCGAGTGGCTTGAATATTTTTTCCTGAGCCAATTCTTCAAGAGGTTTTCCGGTAATTTTTTCTAAAACTACTTGGAGATAAGTCAATCCTTCGCCAGAATAACTGTATCGGCTTCCGGGCGGAAACTTAATTTTTAATTTTTCATCTGATTCAAACCAGCGCCAGTTTGGTAAACCTGACGTATGATCCAGACACATTCTGGCTGTTATTTTTTTGTATTCGGGATAATCTTTTAATTCTTTAAAATCTTCATGCCACACCTTTGGTTCATATTCGTAAATAGGTTTTGGCAGATAATCCTGAAGCGGTTTATCCAGAGTTATTACGCCATCGTCTACCATTTTCATAACCAAGACTGCAAATACTGCCTTGCTTAAAGAGGCTCCGTAAAGGTTTGTCTGCGGCTCTAACTTCTTTTTGGCTTCTACATCGCTAAAACCAAAAGTTTTTATATAAACAGGCTTTTTCGAATTAAAAACTGATATAGCCAATCCTTTAAC
The DNA here is from genome assembly GCF_039595935.1 of Flavobacterium sp. Classification (NCBI taxonomy): domain Bacteria; kingdom Pseudomonadati; phylum Bacteroidota; class Flavobacteriia; order Flavobacteriales; family Flavobacteriaceae; genus Flavobacterium; species Flavobacterium sp. The sequence goes on from NZ_JBCNKR010000004.1 coordinate 643,180, forward strand.
ATCGGCTTTGCCCATCAATTTTTCGATTGCTGCAGTTAAACTGTCTGAAGAAATAGTGCTTCCGTCAAGTCGTTTTATTGAAGATGAATTTTGCGCCTGAACAGAAAAAATACCTGCTGAAAAAATAATTAAAAGAAAATGTTTCATGTTTCTGATTTATTACGTTGTGGTTAATTAACTCCGCTTTTTATCCAACTTTTTCAAACGACAATTCAAGTAATATAGCCTGATAATAAGTCTAATAAAAATATCAGGAATTTTATAATCATTTTAAATCCCATTTTTTATTATATTTCAATCCTAAAAATCATACAAATATATCCCCCGTAAAAGCATAAGACAATACTTATTAATAACCATTTTTTTTATGAAAAACATAAAAGATGATTTGAGTAAACAGCTATTGCTGCAGAAAAATTCGGGTAATTTGAATAACACAGAAGAATTAAAAACATTTCAGGAAATTGCACAAAATTTCGCCGACTTGGAAAACGGAATCGCCGTTTTAAGCGATTTGTATAACAACAAAAGTTATATATACTCTGGAAAAATTGCTGATGAACTTGATATCTTTAAAAAAAATGAGGTTCGTCAAATTGAAAGTATTTGGGAAGATGATCTTTTTGGGAAACTAAATCCTGATGATGTATTACAGAAATATCTTTTGGAACTTCATTTCTTTAAGTTTATTAAAACCATTCCGGTTGAGGAACGAAAAGATTTTTGTGTGATTAGTAAATTGAGAATGAAGGATAAAACGGCTAATAAATCTCTAGTGCACAAAATGTTTTATTTTTCAAATCAATATGAAGATGTAGAATTGGCACTTTGTCTTTATAATTTTGATTTTTCTTTGGCTTTGCATTATGAAGGAGCTATCATAAATACTGCAAACGGTAATATTATAAAACAGAATGAATCCGAAAATGCTTCATTTTTATCCAGCAGAGAAAAAGAAATCCTAAAAATGCTGCAAAAGGGAAAACAAAGTAAAGAAATCGCTTCTCTCCTTTTTATCAGTATCAATACCGTAAGCCGTCACAGACAAAATATTATCGAAAAAATGAAAGTCAGCAATACAGCCGAAGCCTGTACGCTTGCATTAAAACTTAAGTGGATATAGTTTTTTTTGAGGTTCTGAGGGACTAAGGTTCTAAGGTGCTAAGTTTTTTTAAAAGATTTGAGATCCTGAGATTGTAAGCCTTCAACTCATAACTCATAACTCATAACTCATAACTCATAACTCATAACTCATAACTCATAACTCATAACTCATAACTCATAACTCATAACTCATAACTCATAACTCATAACTCATAACTCATAACTCATAACTCATAACTCATAAAATCCCATAAAAAAACCTCGTCGGTTGACGAGGTTTTAGTTGTATTATTTTTTTGATTCTTCGATAGAAACTTTTCTGAATTCTTTTAGAAGTTTTTCAATTTCCAAAGTAGCTTTACGAGCTCTTGGTCCTGCAGCTTTAATACCTTTTTCAGTTAAAGATTCAGCTTCTGCTTTGAATGTTTCAATTTCGGCGTTGATTTTTACTAATAGATCTTTCATGCTTATAATTATTAAATTAAGGCGCAAAAATAGAAGTTTGATTGGTAGTTACAACAAATTTGCTGTTAAAATTATCATTGTTTTTCGCACTTTGAGTTAACGCAAAATTTACTTTTAAGCTTTTTTTAAATTCTTTCTTTTCAATAAACTATTAATCAGACAATTACTATCAAAATATTTTTTTTTTATTTTTATTCAGCGTCTAAAAATAGATTTGTAAAAAAATCAAAATTTAAAGTAAAGTATCAGATTTTCGCTTAAAATTCTCTTTAGACCGTTGAAAAATTGAGTAAAAATTACCCGATCGAATAGCTATTAAACACAAAAAACTTAAAATAAATAGTATTTACTGCAATATTGTCAAAATGACTAAATCTTAAAATTGAATAGTTTAAAATTATTTTATCTCTATTTTAATTTTTGCTGAAAGCTGTTTGGCCAGATTCGTAACGTAATTAGAAAAATAAACCGAATCTTTAAAGTTTGTATCCTGACTTAATTCCCATCCGGCTATTGGGTAATAACTTATCTCCTGATTGTTTTTCACTTTAAGTTTAATTAAATAAGAGTCTGTCAGCTGACCTGTTTTTGGAGCTTCTATATAGCCTTTGTAAACGTCTTTTGGAACAATGACTGCCGTACCCAAAATCCACTGGCGCTCATAAGTCAATTTATCATGCTGAATAAAGCAGACAAAATCTCCTGAATCAATTACTTGTAAAGGATTTTGGTTATTTAGATTTGAGAGCGTTACCAAAAGCATTTCATTTCCTTTTAAACCATTTACAGAAATTGTATTTCTATAACCATACATTCCCGGCCAGATTGAAGACGTTTCCTGCGCCTGATATTTGTTTCCTGAAACTTTCCAATTTTCATAATGATAACTTAAAACCGAATTAACAGGACCTTCGCTTACGATTTTAAAAGTAGTTTTTTCTATATTATTTATGGTGTCGCTGGCAATAATTCCAAGCCTATTAATCTTATTATTAACCAATAAAGCAAAACCGCCTAAACCGGCAGAATTTCCAACAGGAAAAATATCTCTTCCCCAATCGTACATAACATGATAATTATCTTCAACGGCGCCTTTACTGTTTATTCCAACATCTTCGGGAGTAATGCCCGGAAGTTTTTTACCAAAAACATCTTTAGAATTTCTTCCGTCTAAATAATGCCTAAAACCCACTTTATCATTCTCCCAGGTTGGTCCATCGGTTTGGTATTTTTGATAACCTAATTTTTTATGCACCTGATCTGCCATTAAAATTTCCTGTGTATCAGGATGCACAGGAAGGTTTTTCCCTTCTCTTTTTCCAAACCTTGCACTGGTTTTTACCGGAAATTCAGGATTTCTCTGAGACCATATTAACTGAAGTTTTTTTTCTTCTTTAGCAGAAAAATCAATCACAAAAAATAGTTCATCCCACTTTCCATCTCCATCTAAATCATTTACCTGCGCCGGAATTGTATCATTTTTGCACAACAAAATAGGATAACCTGCTGTTTCATTTTTAAAAGAAAACTGTTTTCTTTTTACTGAAACTGCTTTTTCCTTTAATTCCAAATCGCTGGTGTTTTTTAAGGTAATGGTAGTAAAATCTAATTTTTGCTGGGCTTTTGGGCTTTCAAAAATGATTGCTGCGAACACAAATGACATGTAAATTTTGAAGCTGTTTTTCATTCTTTTTTATTTTTAAACCAATTTACTTAATTAATCTTAAACCAAAATTGATTTTATTCAACTTCTAAATATAGTTTTGTGAAAGATGTTTTCTATCCTGTCCTCTCCTGCTTTTGTAAATAAAAAAATCCCAATTGTACTGCGTCAATTGGGAAATTAATGAAACCTTTATAAGGTTAGGTTGTATTTATTTTACATCATAAAAAATAAAGCTCTTTGAAAGCTTTCAAACTTTATCTGATAAATGTTTGAACCTGAGAATTTAATTTCTGGTACTTTTGAAATAAAATCAGATGATTTTTTAAAATATGATGTAAGGTCTTTAAAAATTTCTGTTCTTGGTTTTGAAGCATCTATCAGTTTTAAATTTTTTATTTCATCAAAATGCATCAAACTATTATGTAAGTCTTTATTAAAGAAACAAACCATTACGTTGGTTCCTTTTTTGTCTAATTTTAAAAAATCAATTAATTCATTTTTATCATAAACAACAAATACAGATCGCTCAAAATCTTTAGAGTTGTTACCATTGCCAAGTAAAAAAGAATCTTCGTAAAAATCAAATTCTTCTTTGAATCTCCTTTTAAACATCTTTAAAAAGAAACCTTTATTATCCCTAACCAAAACTCTTTCTTTTTCCATTGTTTTCTTTTTAAAATCACCTGTTAAAATGATGAACCGGGAATTTTAGTTCCAAGTATTCTCTTAAGTATTTAAAATGAAATATCTAAATTTGATGGTGCAAAATTCTTTTGAAAATAGATTTAATTTTGCCCGAAAAAGTCTTAAAACTTACAGATTAAGGTATATATGAAATCAAAGGTTAGGTTACCGAAACATTACCTGCATTAAGTATTTAAATTGTAAAGCAAGAAAAAAATTATCTGATTGCTTTTTTTAATTTTTCCATAGATTTATCGTCGCTGGTTCTAATTTGATTTAATACGATTTGGGCGATTGTTTTGGCACCCAATAAAGATAAATGCGTATCATCAGCCTTTTCTTTGTCGTAATAACTATTTTCTCCAGCTTTAAAATGAAGATGCAGCAATTTTGATTTTTCTGGTCCGTATGACTGTTCTAATAATTCGGTATAATATTCTAAATCAATAAGTGGTACTTTATATTCCTGAGCTGTTAAACGTGTTTCAAGAGGATAATCTCCATGCGTAGGAACCAAAACGCCTTTTTCATTAAAATTACGTCTGGCTATTGAAGTAAGTAAAACCGGTATTGCGCCTTTTTCGCGTGTTTCTTTTACAAAACGAATTAAATTATACCTGTACACGGTATGCGGATTTGTATAGCGGGTTGAATCTTCTATTTTTTCATCATTATGCCCAAATTGTATAAAAACATAATCGCCTTTCTTCAATTTATTATATATAGAGTCCCAGCGTTTTTCATTGATGAAACTTTTTGTGCTCCTGCCGTTTACAGCTTTGTTAACAACAACTACATTATCATTAAAAAAAGGCTGTAATACCTGCGCCCAGCCATGCTCCGGATTTTTGTCAGGATCTTTTTTGTTGGCCATTGTAGAATCGCCTATCGTATATAAGGTTGTTTTTTGTGCCAGACAACTTGTTGAAATAATTACAAATAATATTAGGTATTTTTTCATTTGGTTTTTAGTTGGTGGTTGATAGTTTATGGTTGGTGGTTTATTGTTTATTGTTTGATGCGTATGGAGCCTTTCGACTTCACTCAAAATGACAATGCTGTTTTAAGCTTTGCCTCTTTGAACCTTTGCCTCTTTGAGCCTCAAAAAAAAACTATTTTGCCGCTGTTGGTATTGTTGCTCTTTTTCCAATAAATACATCCGTCATTATAACATTTTCTGCATTTTCATTCGACAAAGCGTTTTTGGCTTCTTTGATTTCTATATTTCTTAATACTATGTTTTTAATTTTTTTATCCGCAAAACCCTGAATAACGATTCCTGATTCTGTGGCTTTATTGCAAAGAATATTTGAAAATGAAATATTTGAAATATCTGATTGATATCCTTTTCCTTCTCCATGATAATTTGCTGTAATGTAAAGACAATCTTCTACCTCATCTAGTTGTATATTTCGAACAAAAACATTTTTAATAAAACCGCCGCGGTCTGCATTGGTTTTTAAATAAATTCCTCTTTTTAAATATCCTATGGTTTTGCAGTTTTCTACAAATACATTCTGTACTCCTGCCGACATTTCGCTGCCTATTACAACACCATGTAATCCCTTAAAATTGCAGTTTCTAATTACGATATTTTCGCTTGGTGTGGCTGTATTCGCTCTTCCTTCGTGATCACGACCCGCTTTTATGGCAACATTATCATCTCCATTGTTAAAGGTTACATTTTCTATTAAAACATCTTTCGAATATTCGGGGTCGATTCCGTCATTATTGTGATTTAATGATTTGTAACTAATACCACGAATAGTAATACTCTGTGATTTTAGAAGGTGAAGGCACCAAAATGGAGAATTTTCGATTCGGATATTTTCTACCAAAATATTTTTACAGTTCAAAAACTGAATCATTTGTGGACGCAGATAATAGCCTTCCCCAAATTTTCTGTTTTCTATTGCTGTTTTATTGTGGTTCATTTCACGGCTGAGATTTTTCCCTGATTCTTCTTTGGCTTTAAAACTTTTCCAGTTTTTGCCTCCTTCTCCGTCAATAGTTCCTTCTCCGGTTATAGCGATATTGCTACAATTTACAGCGTAAATAAGAGGACTGTAATTATATAACATAGTGCCTTCCCAGCTTGTGAGAACTAATGGCAGATAATCTTGAGGATTGTCGCTGAATTTTATTTTGGCGCCTTTTTCGATTTTTAAATTTACACCACTAACAAAATGTATAGGCCCGTTTATTTTGTAAACTCCTTTTGGAACTATTATAGTACCGCCATTGTTCTTTTTACACAAGGCCATGGCTTTATCAAAAACGGCTTTATTATTTGTAATAGAATCTCCTTTTGCTCCCAGTTTTAAAATATTAATTTGATAAGCAGAAAATACAGGAAGCTGAATTCTGTTTACTATAGAATCTACTTTTGAAGTTGGAAAATCATTATTCTGTGAGAAAGAAATTCCAGAAACTAATAAAAACAGTATAATTTTTAAATTCATATTTTATCTTATTAGAGTCCTATGTTAATTAGAATACCAGTTTGGAACCGTATCTTTTAGAATATTTTCGGCTGAGTATTTATCGGATTCAGTTTTTGTAAGCTGATGTGACCACGAAACTCTTTTTTGAGGCTGAAATCCTTCACCTTTATTATTATATTCAGCATAAAAACTCTTTTTTTCGGCATCAGGTTTCGACCAGTTTTCCCAGCCTTCCGGTTTTATCTGCTTACCCATTTCACAGTTTATAAAAACTGTTTTTGCATAAATACGCCACGGTCTTCCTAAATATACAGCATTTGCAGAAGCTTCGGCCGTAAGACTGCAGTTTTTAAAAACAAACCCGTATTCTACACCTTCCGGAGTTGAAGCTGCTGTTATATAAGAACTTTTAATGCTGTGAATTGTACAATTTTCGAATAAAGCTGTAGCGCCTCCAAAAATAAAATCGGTTGTCCCTTCGATGTAACAATCTTTAAAATATTGTTTTGCATTTTTTCCTGATAAATACACTGTATCCTGATTTCCTAAAATAATACAGTTTGAAATTTTAGCCCGATTTCCTATTACCGAAAGCGCTATTGCCTGCCCTTTATCTCCTGAAACATTCTTAATTGTTAAGTTTGATGCTGTAAAATCATCTCCTTCTACTAAAAGTGTTGAAGTATAAAATGTGCTGTTTCTGCCCAAGCCTATTTTAGAAAAATTATCATCAAATGTAATGATGGTTTTTTCTTTGCTTTCGCCGAGTAAAATTACATTGGTGTTCCATTCAGGAATTCTGACTTTTTCGTTGTAAATCCCATTCTTTACCAATATTGTTATTTTCTCATAAGGAAAAGCAGGAGTAGCATATACGGCATCCTGAATTTTCGTAAAATCACCTGAACCGTCTTGTGCTACCGTAATTAATTCAACTTTTTTTTTTCAGCCTCTGGGGCTTTTGTTCCATTTTTAACCGCCCAGGAAGCGTATTTTTTTAATACTTCTTTTGGTTCATCTGTATACCAGGCATAGCCGTTTTTACGTTCTAAACCAATTTCGTCAAGAGTTTTCTTTTTAATTCCGTCGCGATCACAAAAGAATGGTTCATTGTTATCTAATTCCATAAAACGTGCCCATATAGGATCTCCATTTTGAACCGGAATCATTTTCTTATCTATAATTTTTCCTGCATCGTTTAAAATGCGTTTCTCTTCAAGATTTGTAATTTTTGTTTTCTCAAACCATGCGTAAGCACTTTTAACTGCTGTTACAATTTCTGGTGAAGGTTTTTCTATAGACATTAACAATAAAACAATTTTAGCCGATTCTTTTCCGCTCAGAGAAGGAAGTTCATACGCTCTTGCTTTAGCCGGTTCAAAAGTTACTTCATCATGCTGCGCGCACCAAGCGGTTAAAACTCCATTTTGTTTGTATTGTGTTTTTATAATGCAGTCTATTCCTTTATTGAAAGCTGTTTTTGATTTTTCAACTATTTCTTTTGATGGTTTAATACTATAAAAATCAGTTTGCTCGCTAACTTCTTTCAGTACATTTAAAATACGCACCATCGAATCATCATTATAGGTTATATGTGTATAATATCCTTTTTTTAATGGATAAAATTGAGGCCAGCCGCCATTTGCATATTGTGCCTCAAGCAGATAATTTAATCCTTTAAGAAACGATTCTTTATAACGTTCATCTTTTACCTGCGCATACATTCTAGACATAAAAAGCATTTCCTGAGTTGTTGCTCCATTGTCTGTTGTGGTTTCTTTAGTTGTTTTTTTTATTTCAAGCAGTTCTTTCTTCTGCGCTGCAGTTAGTTCATTCTGCATTTGAATGTTTTTTGGCCAGCCGCCAATGTCTCTTTGATACAACAAAACATTTTCAGCAATCTTTTTTGCCTCTTCTGTTCCAAACCACGAAGCTTCGCTTTTACGAATTATATCCGGCCAGTTTTTATAATTGTTTTGCGCATTAACTGCAAAACTAAAACCAACTATAAAAAGCAGTGCTATTTTTTTTAATTCAATCATTGTAATCAATTTACAGATTTTTATTCTTTTTTATTTTTCTAAATACTAAAACTAATTTTCATCCAAAAAAAGCTTATTTATTATTTCGTAATTCGAAACCAATCTACTGCTGCATTTCCAGAATCATTGGTGACTTTTTCACTTAAAGCAAAAAGTCCGACTTTGGCTCCAATCCATTTTCCTTCTTTCGATGTAAAATCAGTTCCTATTGACTGATAATTTTTATCATCTGTACTATAATAGAAGCTGCAAATTCCTCCTTTACTAACTTTTACTTTTAAATAAATTGTATTAGTAGAAATTAAAATTGGTTTCGTTTCTGTTTCTGAAACTGTTTTATTAAAAGTTCCCGTTTTTTGACTAAGATATAATTTTCCGTTATCGTTTTTAAAGCACAAATAACTATAGTCTAATCCCATAATAATTAACCCCGTTGATTCTCCGTTCAATCTTGTGTTGAAAGTTATTTTGGCTGTCGCCGAAAACTCTTCAGCAGGAAATTTTTGTAACAGTAAATTGGGAGCCTCAAAAATACTTTTACTGTCTTTGATCGTATTAACACAAAACAAATTCAGATATCCCATGCTGGTTGGAAATCCCCAATTTATCTTCGAATTTGCCTGCCATTGCCATTGAAGTCCTAATTTTGGTTCATTAAATTCATCTGAAGTAGCAGGGTTTTCAACTGGATATTTTTTACCAACATTTGGTTTTTTATAAGTGGTAACGGGTTCTCCAATTCCGTTTTTATCGAAATCCTGTCCCATAACCGGCCAGTCTTTTTCCCATTTCATAGGCTGAAGATGAACAATTCGCCCGTAAGCACCTTTATCCTGAAAATGAATAAACCAGTCTTCGCCTGTTTGGGTTTGTACCCATGCACCCTGATGTGGCCCATTGATGTTGGTTGATCCTTGTTCTAAAACTTTTTTCTTTTCATATGGTCCAAAAACATTTTTAGATCTTAAAACGGTCTGCCAGCCTGTAGGAACTCCTCCTGCCGGAGCAAAAATGTAATAGTAATTGTTTCGTTTGTAGAATTTTGGACCTTCAATTGTACCTTCTCCTTCATGACCATCAATTACCATTACTTCATCATTATTGGCAATTGTTCCTTCTTCATTCATGCTGCAAACCACAATTAAACTTTTAATCTGTGCGCGGCTGCCTGCAAATGCGTGAACTAAATAGGCTTTTCCGTCATCATCCCAAAGCGGACTCGGATCGATTATTCCTTTTCCTGCTTTTACTAATAATGGCTCCGACCATGGTCCTTCCGCTTTTTTAGCTTTTATCATATAAATCCCAAAATCAGGATCTGGATAATAAATATAAAATTCGTTGTTATGATACGTAATGCAGGGCGCCCAAACGCCATTTCCGTGTTGTACTTTATCATAAGTTTCAAAAGGAGGCTGTTTTGGCAATGCATAACTTAAAATTTTCCAGTTTACTAAATCTTTCGAATGCAGAATTGGAAGTCCCGGAATACAATTAAAAGAAGAAGCTGTCATGTAAAAATCATCACCTACTCTCACTACATCAGGATCTGAATAATCAGCATGAATAATAGGATTTGTATAGGTTCCGTCTCCATTATCTGGTGTCCAGACTTGTGCCGAATTTTTCTGAAAAGAGAAAACAGAAAGAAGAAGAAAGATGATTTTTATATTTTTCATTTGGGTATTATTTACTTCTTACTTAAACCCGACAGGTTTTAAAAACCTGTCGGGTTTCTATCGTGATTTGCAATTGGAGTTTCTTTGCGTTCCTTCGACTTCGCTCAGGATGACAACTTAAACATTCACTTCAGTTTTTCATCATCAACCATCAACAATTAACCATCAACAATTAACCATCAACAATTAACAATTAAAATTTATCTATTCAATTCTATAGCTGCCAAAATAAAAGGCCCTGTAGCTTTGGGATCGTTGTCTTTTTTCTTTTCGTTTACGTAATATTCATAAGAACCGTCGCGGTATGGATTTCCACCCAATCCTGCAACCTGACAGCAGTTTGTCAAAGTAATACCGCCATCTTCATCAACTTTTTTAATTAAGATTTTAGTTAATCCGTCAAAAGCTTTGTTAGCTAGTTTTTTATATTTTGAAGGTAAATATCCTTTGTTAGCACCTTTTGCAAAAGCATACGCAAACATTGAAGAACCTGAAGCTTCCAGATAATTTCCTTTTTCTCCTCCTTTATCGGTAACCTGATACCACAAACCAGATTTATCCTGATATTTAGCCAAAGCCGCAGATGCATTATTCAGATATTTAATTAATTCTGCTCTTTTTGGATGATCTTTTGGCATATAATCCAAAACATCAACTAAAGCCATTACATACCAGCCTAAAGCTCTGGACCAAAAATTTGGTGAATTTCCTGTTTCTTTATTGGCCCATGGCATTTCTTTACTTTCATCCCAGCCATGATATAGTAATCCCTTTTTGGGATCTGTGGCATGCAGCTGAATTAACTCAAATTGTTTTGCGATATCATCAAAACTTTTTCCGTTTTCAAACGTGGCTGTGTATTGTGCATAAAAAGGTTCACCCATATACAAACCGTCTAACCACATTTGGTTTGGGTAAATTTGTTTGTGCCAAAAACCGCCGCTTGCTGTACGCGGCTGCTCTGCTAATTGTTTGCGAACCAACTGCATCGCTTTTAAATATTTATCCTGCTTTGTTTCGTCATAAATAGCAAAAAGCAAACGTCCGGGTACAACCAAATCGATATTATATTTATCAAATTCGTATGTTTTAATACTTCCGTCTTCCTGCACCAGTTCATCTATATAAGCACGTATATAGGCTTTATAGCGCGGATCAGGATTTTTCTTGTATAATTCTTCAAATGAATGTAAAACCAATGCATGAACATAATCCCATTTTGGTTTTTTAGAATCGTCGATCATATAGCTTTCTGTGTGACGTTTCATCAGCGTTAGAGCCATTTTATCTGACCATTTCATGTCTTTAGAAATAGTAATTTCTTTTTTTGCAGTTTCTTGTGATTTTGCTTTACAGCCAGCTAAAGCCATCGCGCAAACCAATAAAACCGACATAAAACTTTGTTTTCTTCTATTTTTCATTTCAAAATATATTTTAATTCTTTTATTTTTCTAATTCAATGGAAGCCAGTAAAAAAGCTCCTAAACCAATTGCGCCATTTTCTTTTGTTTTGGCAATTAGGTAATAATCATTTGTTCCGTCTCTAAAAGGTTTTCCTCCCAAACCTACGTTTGATGATACATTGATAATATTGACTTCTCCTTTTTTATCCACTTTTACAAACTCTTTTATAAAACTGTCAAATGATTTCTTTGCCGTTCTTTTATAACTTGAAGGCAGATATCCTTTTCGTGTACCTTTTGCGAAAGCATAAATTATCATTCCGGAAGCAGAAGGTTCTGTATAATTAGCATACAACTGTGTTTTATCTGCCACCTGATACCATAATCCGTTATCACTTTTATATTGATCTGCTGATGCTGCGATTTCATTTAAGTACTGAACCAAAACTTTATATTTGGGATGCGATTTTGGGAAATAATCTAATGTTTCTACCAGTGCCGTCATGTACCAGCCGATGCCGCGCCCCCAAACTGTTGGCGAAGTTCCGGTTTGTTTATCTGCCCAGGCAATTTCTTTACTTTCATCCCAAGCCTGATAAACCAGTCCGCTTTTTTTATCGATCATATGATCGTGAACCAATTGAAATTGTTTGGCAATATCATCCAGACTTCTTCCTTTTTCATATTTAATGGTAAACTGCGCATAAAAAGGTTCAGCCATATACAAACCGTCAATCCACATTTGATTGGGATAAATTTGTTTGTGCCAAAATCCTCCGCTGGCGGTTCTTGGCTGATTTTCTAATTGATTTCGCAATTTTCCAATGATTTCAAAATAGCGTGCATCTTTCGTTACATCATATAAATTAAACAGCAGTTTTCCGGGATTCAAACAATCAATATTGTATTCTTTAGTGTCGTATTTTTTAATATTTCCGTCACTATCAATCATTCCGTCGACGTAATTTTTGATATAATCGAGATACTTTTTATTATTGGTTTCCTGATATAATTTCTCAAAACCAGATAATACAAAACCCATTTTATAATCCCATTTCGGACTGTCATTTCCATCTAGTTTCCATGCTTCGGGATATTTATCCAAAATAGAAAGTGCCGTTCTCTCTGACCATTTCAAATCATCTGCCAATACAGTTTCAGAATTATTTTGTGCAATTGCAAAAACATTGAAAAGCAGAAATAATGTCAATAAGGCTGTTGTTTTATTACTCATAATTATATCTTTTTTTGCCACAGATTAATGGATTATTTGGATTATTTTTTCTCACGCAGATTTAGCAGATCAGCAGATTTTTTAATTTTTAATCTTTAATTTTTAATTTCAAACAACATTTTTAATCCTGAAATCTGTGGCAAAAAACAATTTACATCTTCCCTTTTTTGTTTAAAATATCCAATTGCGCATCAAGATATTTCACGAAATCCTCTTTCGATTTTATTCCGTTTTGTTCTTGTTCCCAGGCACCTAAAAGATAAAAAGAATTTGCTTTTGTTGTAGGTTTAAAAACCAATAAATAATCCAAATCAGTATCAGCTACACTTTCAACTGTCTTTACTTCATAAAAAATAGCCATTCCTAATTTATCCGGAACTAAAGACTGTGTACCATATGTCGCCAGATAAGCCCATTTTTTATTTTTACTTTCTTTTTTAAGCAATTCAGTTTCTTTTTGTTTTACAATTCCGGTACAGATTCCTTTGATTTCTTTTGAAGCCTGAATGGTATGTTTTGTATAAAGCTGATCTGGTTTTATAGTTAAAGTTGAAGTAAAATCTATTTTATCAGAAGCTGTTTTCCAACCATAATAATTTACTTTTACACCCGATTCGTTATCTTTATTTACAACCGTTGCAATTGTAGAATCAACTTCGCGGAAATGCAGTTTTTCATTGTTTAAATAACGATCGATTGACCCAATTCCGATTCCTTTTCCGGCTTTTAAAATATCAGCTCCCCAATCGCTCATTTCATGATAGGAATCAAAATTATCCTGACCTACGATTGGCAGAATCATTTTAGAAGTTTTTTTTCCAAAAATATCTATCGCATTTCTCCAATCCAAATACAAACGATATCCAATTCGGTTATTCTCCCAGCCCGGACCTTCATAACGAATATCAAAAGAATGATCTGTATGTTCGGGAGCTAATTTTAATCGGTCTACATTTTTAAAAACGGTTCCGCCTTTGTATTTTCTTCCTTCCCAGTGTCCATCAGTTTTTGCGGAAATTTCTGCGTATGTTTTAGCTGTATTAATATCATATTTTTGAGCATTTACAGAGGTTAATCCCATTAAAAATAAAGCTGCAATTGTGATTTTTGTTTTCATTCTATGTAAATTATTTGAATATCTTGTTTAGAAAATTTGTCGTGTAAAGAACCGTTTGATCAAACCAGGGCTGAAAAAACCAAAACGAATGAGGTGAATTTTCGATTGTATGAACCTCATTGTAAATTTTATTCTGATTCAGAATTTTTATCATGTCATCTCTGCCTGCATGAAACCTGTCGATACTGCTGTTTATAAACAATGTGGGCGGAGTATTTTTATCTGTATGATTTAAAGCCGAAGCATTTTTCCAGTTTTCTGTTTTTTCTTCATAAGTACCTCCAAGCCAAAACGATGCCATTTCTCCTTCTGAAGATTCGGGATGCCTGAATGCCAAAACTCCATCTACATTGATAATTGCATTTACTTTTGAGGATGATTTACTTTCATTTAAAGGATCATCAAAAGCAGGATTTTCATTTGTAGTACCAATTAAAGCTGCCATTTGCCCTCCCGAAGAACAGCCTAAAACCGCAATTTTGTCCGGATCTACTTTGAATTTCTTTGCATTATCTTTTATAAACTTAATTGCATTTTTAACATCATAAATGCCATACGGATATTTGGCTTCCAGCGACAATCTGTATTCTATTGTAAAACAAGAATACCCTTTATCTGCAATTTCCTCTGCAAAAGCATTCATCTGGTTTTTATTTCCTGATCTCCAGCCGCCGCCATGAATTATAATAACTGCCGGATTTCGTTTTCTGGTGTCGTATATAAAAGCATCTAAATGTAATGCTCTTCCGTTTTCATTATAATAAACAACATCAGTAATCTTATTAAGTTCTTTATGTTTTTCTATAAGCGGAATCGTGATGGAAGGATATTTTTTTATCAATTTATTATACGTGCTTTTTACCGTGTACGAAGTGTCGACACTGTAAGTCTGCTGTGCCTTTACAACACAGGAAAGCAAGAATAAAATGAAAATTATTTTTCGCATTACAATCAATTACTTTTCGTTAAGAAAGGAGTTTGGTGTTCTGCCCAAACTCCTTTTTAACTTCTTCAAAAAAACAAATGTTCTCAAAAAACTAAAAAATTACTAATAACCAGGATTTTGAGGAAAATCTTTATTTTGGTTTAAGTCCAAAGCCACTTGCGGAATTGGTCTTAAAATTTTAAGCTGACCGTCAACTCCAACAAAGTTTGACGCTTTTATTTTATAATTATGTGCCGATGCTCTGGCTACTAAAGTTCCGGTACGTTTTAAATCGAACCAGCGTTTGTATTCTCCTAAAAGTTCTCTTCCTCTTTCATCTAAAATATAATCGATATTGAATTCCGCTGCCGTTGCATTCGCCACTCCGGCTCTTTTTCTTACTTCATTTAAACGATCTAAACCAGTTCCTGCCTGTCCTGCTTTTAAATAGGCTTCGGCAGCAATTAAATAGGTTTCGCCCAATCTTGAAACGATTATATCTCTTGTACTTACTGGTCCTGTGCTTGAAGGTGTTGTAGGATCCGGATCATCAAATTTCTTTACAGGAATCGTATAACAGTCTAAATTTTTAATTAAAGTATGCGCTGCAGAATATTCTCCCCAAGGATGATAAACAAATGTCGCCGATTTTCTTGACGCATTTGCTGTTTCCCAAGCCGTTCTGTCTGCCGGAGTAAACCATTTTGGCTCATAAAAATGTCTCACTTTTAATGATGCCGGATTTGTACTTCTGTAATATGGGTAATACAAAACGGTTTTGGTTACACCGTTTGTGGTTTCCGGGCCTTCGAGAATTTCAGTCATAAAAGTTGCTTCCCATCTTTTATCTCCTTTTTCATAAAGACCTAAAGCGTAATCTGTTGGACATAAATTATAACTTCTTAATGGCGCTCCGGTTTCGGCTCCGCCTAAATAAGAACTGAAATAGTAAAACTGATTGTTTCCTAATGTTGTCGGGCTTGTGCTTGTTGAAGCTTTGTCGTATTGTACAGAAAAAATAGTTTCGGCATTTAGATCATTACCCGGTTTAAACAACTGATCGAAAGCAAGAGCCAGAGTTTGTCCGCCAATTGCAGCATCTGCATAAGCGGCCGCTTTTGCAAAATCATCGGCTTTACCAAAAGTTTCATATCCTCTGGTTAAATATACTTTAGCCAATAAATCGTTTACGGCTCTTTTGTTTACTTTTCCGGTTGTCGCATAAGCATTTGTTCCTACGCTTGCTAAAGCTGCATCCAGATCACTAATAATTTGTGTATACACTTCTTCGGCAGTATTTCTGTGGAAAGATAAAACCGGACTTGTAATATTTTCATTTACAATTGGAACTCCGCCATACGTCTGTACCAATAAGAAATAAGCGTTGGCTCTTAAAAATCTGGCTTCACCTACCAAAGTGTTCAAATTAGCGGTTTGTTCTGTAACTGTCGAATAATACATAGTTTTGTTTACCGACTGAATTAATTGATAACAAGAGTTATACAAATCTTCTACATTTGTCGAAGACGGAATCAAAAGTGTATATTGGCTTAAACCAGCTGGTTCCGGCGTTCTTCCTTCTGCATACATATCGGTTCCGGCTTCAAACAACCACGGATTTCCTCCGTAAATTCCTTTTAGCCATGCATAGTTTGTATTAACCAATAACTGAAATCCGGCAGCGGTTTTATAAGTACCGTCGGCAGGAACGTTTGAAAGACTTTCTTCTTCTATATAATTGCTGCAAGAGTTTAAAACCAAAGCAGCTATTCCTAACATTACTATTATCTTTTTCATTTGATATCTTTATTAAAATTTAACACTTAATCCCAATTGGGTAGTTATAGATGCCGGGCGGTTTACTCCAAAAGGAGAAGCGGCCCATTCCGGATCATATCCGTCAAAATCTGTAAATACAAATGGGTCTAAAACATTCACATAAACCCTTAAATTACTGATTTTTAATCTTTTCAATAATTCAGAATCTAATGTGTATCCTAAAGATATATTTTTGATTTTTACATAAGAAACATCTCTGTAGTAACCAAATAAAGAGGTCCAGTAAGCTCCTGCACCTGTTGCTACAGGTCCTGGTCTTGGGTTTGTATTGTTGGCATTAGCTTCGATACCCGTACTGTTTGTTGGAATAAAATAATCCATTGCCAGTTTTTGACGTCCTCTGTCGCTTACATCGGCAAAATTTTGGTGAAACGTACTCAAAACAGTTTGTCCCTGACTTGTCAGCACAGAAAAGTTGAAATCAAAATTCCAAAAAGTCAATTTAGAATATAAACTTCCCTGCCATTCCGGATTTGCATTTCCAATTACCGTTCTGTCATCCTGATTAAATTTACCGTCACCGTTTAAATCTTTTGGTCTCGCCTGCCCCGGAGCCTGTCCGTAAGAAGCTGCAAGTGCTGCTTCGCTTTCCTGCCAGACACCATCGTAAACATAATTGTAATTTGGATTGAGTTCTGATCCCAGAATTAATTTATTTCCGATATCGCTTACCTTATCCTGATTGTAAATAGATTCTAATTTGTTTACGTTTTTAGTAAATGTAAAAGTGGTTTCCCAGTTGATATTTTCACTTTTGATGTTTTTTGTCGTAAGCAAAACTTCAACTCCTTTATTACTCACAGAACCTACATTGGCGAAAGTATTTTTCCATCCGCTTTCTGCTGGCAGCTGTTGTTTGTAAATTAGTTTGTCAGAAAGTCTGTCGTAAACATCAACGCTTCCTGAAATTCTGTTTTTGAAGAATCCGTAATCAAGACCAAAGTTGAGCTCTCTTGTTTTTTCCCACGTTAAATTCTGATTAGCCAGATTTTCAGACTGCCATCCCGAAACGACATTGGCTCCGTTTGCATAAAAAGTCTGCTGATTTAATAAGGCCTGAGAAGTATACGGCGCCACATTATCATTTCCTGTATAACCTAAACTCGCACGAAGTTTTAAGTCTGAAATTACATTGCTGTTGGCTAGGAAAGATTCTTTATTGATTTTCCATCCTAAAGCTACAGAAGGGAAACTCTGCCATTTATTTCCTGCTGATAATACCGATGAACCATCCCATCTTGTAGAAGCCGTCAATAAATATTTGTCTTTAAACGTATAGTTTAAACGAACGGCATACGAACTTAGAGTGTTTTTTTGATATCCAGAACTAATGTTATAACTCGTTTGAACTCCTGAACCCATATTATCAGATCCTACATCAAAGGGCTGATTATTAGAATATAAATAAGACGTTTCATCAACATTTGAGTATAAACTCTGTAATAATAAAACACTGAAATCATGCACTTCATTAAAAGTATGTTTTAAGTCAATCTGGTTATCCCAAGTGTAATTGAAATTATTGAAGTTTTTAATTGATGCTGAATTTTTTCCGTTTAATGTAACTCCTGCATTAGTCTGCGCGCCATAAGCGGCACTTGTAACCGTATTTTCTATTCCGGCTGCAAAAGTGGTTTTAAACGAAAGCCATTTCAACGGCTGGTATTGAAAGAAAACATTTCCAACTGTCTGCCATGTTTTTTCTGTCTGCGAAGAATTAGCAATTTCCATTAATGGATTCACTGTACTTGTTTTGTTAATCGCCCATGAACCATCAGGATAAGTTAGTTTTCCCGGAAGGAAAAATAAAGTTCCCACTTTTTCATTTCCATCAGCATCAATTGCCCACGGCGACATTAACGGACTTAATCTGAAAGCATCCTGCATTGCTAAATCACTTCCTAATTGTGTATCTACACGGGCAATAGTAACGTTGGCGCCGGTTGTAAATTTGTCGTTTATTTTATGATTTAATCCTAATTTAAAAGAATATTTATCTGTTCCGTCGTTATCGATAAGTCCTTCATCACTCTGAATTCCGAATCCTAAATTATAACTCAAACCAGAATCAGAGCGTCCTGTAACATTTAAGTAATTGTTTTGCGTCATACCCGTTTTCAAAACAGCATCTGCCCAATCAAAACTATAACCATTATTGGCTCTTGAAACTAATAACGGACTTTGATTTCCTGCTAATGCTGCTAACTGAGCCGGAGTCTGAGTGTTTGGTGTTGCACTCATATAAGCAACCTGATGGAATTTCCACCACTCTTCTCCGCTCATCATTTTGGGCATTCTCGCTGCTTCTTTAGTACCATAAGAAGAATCAAAAGTTACATTGATTCCGGATTTTACGTTAGCACCGCTTTTTGTTGTTACGATAATAACTCCGCTGGCTCCTCTTGAACCGTAAATTGCTGCCGAAGAAGCATCTTTTAAAACGTCCATTCTGGAAATATCCTGTGGATTCAAAAAGTCAATATTATCAACAGGAACGCCATCCACAACATATAATGGAGATGATCCTACTAATGAATTATTTCCTCTAATAACAACTTTAAATCCGTCTCCGGTACGTCCTGAACTTGATGAAATTTGTACTCCTGGCGTGCTTCCCTGAATGGCTTCTAACGGACTTGTTGTATTTCTTTCTGTAATGGTCGCTGCACTGATTGTGCTTACAGATCCGGTTAAATCTGTTTTCTTTACAGATCCATATCCCACAACTACAACTTCATTTAAGGAGTTAGGTTGTTCTGCAAGGCTTACATTGATGTTTTTCTTTCCGGCAACGCTTACTTCCTGCGTTTGAAATCCTAAATAGCTGATTACTAAAACAGCTTTAGGGTTTGATACGTTGATTTTAAAACTTCCTTCAAAATCAGTCGAAGTTCCGTTTTTTGTTCCTTTTTCCTGAATATTAACGCCCGGAAGTGATAATCCTGCTGCATCTGTAATTTTTCCTTCTATTGTAGTTGTTTGAGCATTGATGGTATTGCTCAGAAGGAAATTCAGGAAAAATAAAAATACAAGATTGCATTTTATTTTTTTCTGTAATGGTTGTTTAATTTTCATAAGTGGTTTTCGTGGTTTGGTTTAATGATAGTTATAAGTTTTTTATTGGTTCTGCTTTTTTCCCATTGATATAAGTATTTATAAAATTGATATTCTTTACGTTTTTTAATAAATAGACCGAGTCTACTTTTTCTATTTTGACATTTTTGAGTGTGATATTTTCTACTGGCGATTCTTTATATCCTTCGGCTAAAACACTGTATTTACCGCCATTTTTTACATTTACATTTTCAAGGCTGATGTTTCGTACTATTGGCATAAAATTTCCGGTTTGCGAGCCATAAACATTATAGAACATCGTAGCCAGCAGAACGCATTCTTTTACGGTTCCAACTTCCAGATTTCGAACATAAATATTCTCGATAATCCCGCCTCTTTTGGTATTGGTTTTTATGCGAATGGCGCGATCCAGATTCGGACTGTCCATTAAACAGTTTTCAACAAAAACATTGTTTACTCCTGCTGAGATTTCGCTGCCAATTACAACACCTCCATGACCGTCGATCATTTTACAGTTTTGCACAATGATATTTTTACTTGGAATAGCAACTCTTCTACCGTCGGCATCACGTCCGGCTTTAATAGCAATACAATCGTCTCCCGTATTGAAGGTGCAGTTTTTAATGATGATATTTTGAGAATATTCCGGATCGCAGCCGTCGTTGTTGGGTCCGTGGCTATTTACCGTTACTCCGTCAATAATCATATTATTGGTTTTAATTGGATGCAAAATCCAAAATGGAGAATTTATAACGGTGATATCCTTTACTAAAACCGTATTGCATTCAAAAAATTCAATAAAGTTTGGTCGTAAATATCTTCCTTCACCAAAAATTCTTTGTTCAACGGGAACATTTTTTTCTGCCATATCAACCAGAACTTCACGATTCGTTGGATCATTTTGAGACGGAATTCCTTTTTTCCAGCCGTAGCCTTTTCCTCCAGACCAAATCCACCAGTTTGTGCTATCGGCCTGACCGTTTAAAGTTCCTTTTCCGGTTATTGCAACGTTCGTTTTTCCTTTAGCATAAATAAGCGGTGAGTAATTCATTACTTCTGTTCCTTCCCAGGAAGTATGAACGATTGGATAATCTTTTGGATTTAAGCTGAAAAGAATTTCTGCATGGTCTTCTAAATGCAGGTTTACATTACTTTCAAGATGAATGGCTCCGGTTAAATATTTTCCATTCGGAACCAATACTTTTCCACCTCCATTTTCGGCACAAATTTTAATTGCTTTTTCGAACGCTTTTGTGTTTAAAGTATGCCCGTCAGCGACAGCTCCAAAGTCATTAATATTATATGTTTTTTCCTGAAAATGAGTTTGAGGGAGATTTTTTACGGTTAATTCCATTGTTTTCCACGGATCAGATTCCTGAACAACATTTATTTTTTTTGAGCATGATATAGTCAAAATAACCATTATACTTAAAAAAACAACTGATTTGCGGGCTGTAACCATGTTTGTAATCATTTCAGTGAAATTTCGTGTTTGATAATCGAAAAGATCAATAATTCATGTAATCGATTACACGAAAGTAAAAAATATGTTTCAGTCAACCAAATTTATTTAGAAATAAATTGTATTTTTAATTTTTATTAAGAATTATAATTACATTTAATGCAAAAATTATTATAATTTATTATCATTGTAGAATATAAAACGTTGTAGTAATTCATTATGGTAATCGATAACATTAAATATCAGATTATATAAAAAAAACGTATTTTTGTCATAGAATTTAACTAGTAAAAACCCTTTTTAATGAGCGAAAAAGTAACCATTTATGATATTGCCGAAAAATTAAATATCACTGCAGCTACTGTTTCCAGAGCGTTGAATAACAACCCGAAGATTAAAGAAAGTACTCGTGAGTTGGTTATTAAAACTGCTGCCTCAATGAACTATAAGCAAAACAAACTTGCTTTAGCATTAAAAAGCGGTAGAAGTAATAATATTGGCGTAATTGTGCCGCGTATCGACAGCAACTTTTTTGCCTCTGTTATCCGGGGAATTGAAGAAGAACTGCATCCCCATGGTTATCAGGTAATTATTTGCCAGACTCACGAGAGTAAAAAAAGAGAAAACGAAAATTTATATACTTTAATTGATGCTCAGGTTGACGGAATTTTAATGTCTGTAACTGATGTAACCGACGAAAATGACGGTGCGTTTCAATATGTGCTTCAAAAAAATGTTCCGTTGATCTTTTTTGACAGAAGTAAACATATTGAAGGTGTAAGCTCTGTAACCATAAATGATTTTAGAGGCGGTTATTTAACAACCAAACATTTAATTAATGAAGGATGTAGAAAAATCGCTCACTTCTCCGGAGATCAATCTCTTGAAATTTTCAAAAACCGATTTTTAGGCTATAAACAAGCTTTATTAGATCACGGAATTGATTTTAATGAAGAATATGTAATTTACACTAAAAGTGCGGTCGAAGCCGGAAAAGAAGCTGTAGATAAACTATTGCAGTTAGAAACGCCGCCAGATGCTATATTCTCTGCGAGTGATTTTGCCGCTTTAGGCGCTATTCAGGAGTTAAAAGAGCGAAATATCAGTATTCCGAATGAGTTTTGTGTGGCTGGATTTAGTAACGAACCTTTTACTAAATTCATGGAATTGTCTATTACTTCTGTAGATCAGTCGCCTCTTGAAATGGGGAAAATGTCGGCGCGTGTTTTCTTAGAACAAGTTGATAAAACAGACACCATTAAGATTGAGAAAAAGGTTGTTCTCGCACCTGAATTACACATCCGTAAATCTTCGTCAAGAACCAATTTCTAGATAAAAAAATAAACCATATAAGTGATATAAGCTCATTTAAGGATAAGCTTTTTATGCAAACTTCGGAGAAGCGAAATATTTAAAGCTAAATATAAATAATTACAACAAAAGCTCTGGAAGAGCGACATATTTTTTCTGCAAACCAAATAGATGTCGCTCCTCCAGAGTTTTTGTTTGTCTGTCTTATTGCAATTCTATAAATATTTTGCTCCGCTGGAGCTTTCTCTAAAAAAAAGACGCACAGCTGTGCGTCTCTACATATAAACCTTTGTCACTTTGTATCTCTGTACCTTTGTACCTAAAAATTAAAGTGATACTCCTCTTTTCCAAGGAATAAAGTCATTTTGATTTAAAAGTGCCGCTTTTGTTGTAACGTTACCGCTGGCAACTTCTATGATAAATTCCAGCATTTCATCTGCCATTTCTTCAATTGATTTTTCTCCCGTGATGATTCCACCAGTATCAATATCGATGATGTCAGACATTTTGTTTGCTAACTGCGTGTTAGAAGAAATCTTAACAACCGGCGCAATTGGGTTTCCTGTAGGAGTTCCTAAACCTGTGGTGAACAATACCATATTGGCACCAGAACCCACCATTGCCGTTGTACATTCAACGTCGTTTCCTGGCGTACAAAGCAAAGTTAAACCTGGTTTTGTGATATATTCTCCGTAATCAAAAACGCCTGTAATTGGCGAAGTTCCACCTTTTTTAGCTGCTCCGGCTGATTTCATTGCATCGGTAATTAAACCATCTTTAATGTTCCCCGGAGACGGGTTCATATCAAATCCCGAACCCGCATCAACAACCGTTTTTTCATACCATTGCATTAAATCCAAGAAACGTTTTCCGCTTTCGTCTTCAACACATCTGTTTACTAATTCCTGCTCTACACCACATAATTCCGGAAATTCAGAAAGGATTGTAGTTCCGCCTAAAGCTGCTAATAAATCTGAAGTTACACCTAAAGTAGGATTTGCAGAAATTCCAGAGAATCCGTCAGATCCACCACATTCTAAACCAATTCTAAGTTTAGATAATGGAGCTGGTTCTCTTTTTATTTCGTTTGCTTTTTTAATGGCTTCAAAAGTATCTTTCACCACACTGCTCAACATTGTTTCAATTGTTCCGATAGACTGCTGGTCGTAAATTAAAACCGGTTTTTTACTATTTGGATTAATTGCATTTAAAGCATCTTTGAAAATCGAAATTTGAAGATTCTGACATCCTAAACTCAATACAGTTGCTCCGGCAACGTTTGGATTGTTTACATAACCAGCCAAAAGTTTAGCCAGACTATGAGAATCCTGACGAATTCCGCCGCAGCCGCCTTGGTGCGTAATGAATTTTACCTGAATATTGTTGAATAAATTCGCATCGTTTGAAGCTTCCTGATTTCCTGCTCCACCCGTTTCTGATTTTACTAAAGAACGTAATAATAACTGATAATCATTTTCTTTAGGTTTCATCAATTCTTTCTCAAAAATATCTTTTAAGATTTCGATATTTCTGTTTTCACAAAATACCAACGGGAAGAATAACCAAACATTTTCAGTTCCAACCTGTCCATCTTCTCTGTGATATCCCTGCCAGGTTCTGTCTTTCCATTTGTCAATATTTGGAGCATTCCAGCCAATCGTTTCTGTTTTACCAGTAACTTTATCACTTTCGTGTTTTACATTTGCTGTAGAAAGCAATCCTCCTCTTTCGATTCTGGCACTTGCTTTACCAACTAAAACACCGTACATAATGATTCTGTCTCCTACATTAAAAGGAACCATTGCAATCTTATGTTTCATTTTTACATCAGACTCAACGGTAACTGATTCTCCTTCGAAATCAATTACTTCGCCTGCTGTAAGATCCACCAAAGCAACCGCAACATTATCGGTTGGGTGAACTTTTATTAATTTTTTCTGCGTTGCCATAATTAACCCTTGTTCTTTGTTCTTTTTGCTCTTTTTGTTTTCTTTTTATTTTTAAACCTTTGATTAAAATTATTTCTTCTAAATTTTATCCTCCAGCTTAGATTTAAATCTGTGTAAATCTGCTTTAATCTGTATAAATCTGCGTGAAATATTTTTTGCATATCGATTTTTCACGCAGATTTATACAGATTAAAGCAGATCAAATTAGATTTTCTTTATTGTGAATAAAATATTTTATTTTATTCTTTCCTGAAACTTCGCAAAACCTGCTTCAATTCCATTTGAATCAATTTCTTCTAAAGCAATTGTAATGGCATTTGTTAACGAAGGTATTTCAGTTAAATCTTCTTCCCAGAAATTTTTATTCTGCAAAGTCAGTCTTGCTATTTTCTCATAATCATCTGAAGTCCATAGGCTATTGAAAAACGAAACAATATCTTCGCTGTCATTAACCGGTAAACTTTGTCCGTTCCAAGTTCCTTTATAAAAACGAATTAAAGCTGCAAATGCAAAGGTTAAATGAACCGGAAGTTTTTTGTGAATTTTTACATATCCTGTTAAACTTGGTAAAACACGAACTTTAAATTTCGAAATTGAATTTAAAGCAATTGATGATAATAAGTGCTTGATAAATGGATTTCTGAAACGGTCTAAAATTTCTTCAGAGAAACTTGCCAGTTCGTCTTTATCCATATTTAAAGTTTCGTTGATTTCTTCAAAAACAGCTTTATTAATGAATTCTCCCGTAAACGGATTATCAACCGTTTCTTTTACAGTCTCGTTTCCGTAAAGTAATGAAAACGGCACCATTGCGGTGTGCGCTCCATTTAAAATTCTAACCTTGCGCGTTCTGTAAGGCTGCATATCTTCGACGATTTTTACATCAAGATCGGTTTTTTCAAACGGAAGTTTTGCTTTCAATTCGTCGTCGCCTTCAATAACCCATAAAAAGAAAGTTTCGGCACTAACGATTAAATCGTCTTTATAATCTAACTGGCTGTTATATTCTTCAATTTGATCTTTTGGATATCCCGGAACAATTCTATCAACTAAAGTATTGTGGAAAGAACAGCTGTTTAAAATCCAGGAAACAAATTCCTGACCTAGTTTCCAGTCTGTGCAATATTTTAAAATAACTTCTTTTAAAGTATCTGAATTGTAATTAATTAACTCGCAAGGAATGATGGTTAATCCTTTATCTTCAGCGCCATTAAAATGTTTAAATCTTTCATGCAAAAGTACGGTTAATTTTGCAGGGAAAGATACAGGAGGCTGCATTGTAGGAAGATCTGAAGCAATATATTCGATTCCTGCTTCAGTTGTATTTGATATAATAAAAGCTAATTCTTCTTCTTTTGCCAAAGACAAATATTCCTGAAAAGAAGCATATGGATCAACTGCTTTTACAATATTGGTAATCAATTCTTTTTCCTGAATTTCCTGACCTTTTTTCACACCTTTCATAAACAAAGTGTACAATCCGTCCTGCGCATTGATCATATTCACCAAACCTTTATCAATAGGCTGAACTACAGCTATTCCCGCATTAAAATCTGCTTTTTGGTTTAATTTCTGAATAGCATATTCTACAAAGGCTCTTAAAAAGTTACCTTCTCCAAATTGAACTATTTTTATAGGCAGTTTGTTTGAAAACTCTGAATTTGATCTGTTTATTTTTTCCATTTTAATTTTAACTTTAAAGTGTTATAAATAACCACTTAATACCTTATTGATCAACTTTATAACATTGTAAAAGAAACATTACACCCGCATTAAAACAAATCTTGCTGTGAGGAGTCACAAGATTTATTTTTCAAGCGTAATGCTCAATTACAATCTCTAAAATCTAAAAAAAACGCAATCTAAATAAGGATTGGCATGATTACTCCTTATTTATTTTCTTATATTTTTTATGATGTCAAGAACCTGACGAACTTTAGCTGTTAAACCGTCAAAATCTTTCTTTTCTAATATATCTTTTGAAATTAACTGCGAACCTAAACCTACACATGTCGCTCCTGCGTTTAACCATGAACTCAAACTTTCTTCAGTTGGATAAACACCGCCTGTAGGCATAATATTTGTCCACGGGCAAGGTCCTTTTATAGCTTTTATAAATTCCGGACCGTAAGTATCAGCCGGAAATAATTTTACGATTTCACAGCCTAATTCTTCCGCTCTTGCAATTTCTGTAAGCGTTCCGCAGCCCGGTGACCAAAGTACTTTTCGACGATTGCAGGCAATGGCAATATCTTCTCTAAATACCGGAGTTACAATAAAATTAGCTCCTAAACTCATGTATAATGATGCCGAAGCCGCATCTGTAACTGAACCCACTCCTAAAATCATTCCCGGAAGTTCTGCTAAAGCATATTTATTTAAAGCTCCAAAAACTTCATGTGCAAAGTCGCCTCTGCTTGTAAATTCCATTAATCTGGAACCTCCGTCGTAACAAGCTTTTAAAACTTTTTTACTTAATTCAATATCCGAATGAAAAAACAACGGCACCATTCCGTTATCTTTCATGGTTTGTGCAACTTCTATTCTTGAAAATTTTGCCATGTTTATTTTATTATCTTGATACTAATGCAGAACCATCACCATCAATCATATTTTCAACTTCTTTTAATGTAACCAAATTGTAATCGCCTGCAATGGTATGTTTTAAGCAACAAGCCGCCACGGCAAAATCTAATGCTCTCTGGTTATTATTTTGATATTCTAACAATCCGTAAATTAATCCTCCCATAAAAGCGTCGCCGCTTCCTACTCTGTCTACAACCGGAGTTACTTCTTTTACTGCTGCACTGTAAATGGCTTTTCCATCAAACAGAATTCCTCCAATTCTTTGATGTGAAGCACTAACAGAATAGCGAAGTGTTGTTGCAGCAATTTTTAAATTAGGAAGCAATTGAAACAACTTTTCGTATAAAACCGGAAGCGTTTTTTCATCCTGATAATTCGGATTCACTTTCGGAATTCCTAACATAAAATAAGCGGTATCGATATCTCCTAAAATTACATTGCTATATTGCAGCATTTCCGGCATAACTTCGCTTGGCGTTTTACCATACTGCCATAATTTTGATCTGTAATTTAAGTCGCATGAAATTTTAATTCCTTTTTTATGAGCTGCTTTAATAGCTTCTAAACAAGCCTCAGCAGCAGTTTGAGAAATCGCTGGTGTAATTCCGCTCCAGTGAAACCATTCGGCTCCTTCGAGAACTTTATCCCAGTCAATCTGCCCTTTTTCAATAGTTGCCATCGCACTATGTGCACGATCATATACTACATTACTGCCACGTGTTCCGGCTCCTGTTTCAAGAAAATAAATTCCTAAACGTTCTCCACCGTATACTATATTTTTAGTCTCGACATTCATTTTTCGCATTTCTTTCAATGCCGATAAACCAATCTCGTTTTGAGGTAATCTTGTTACAAATTCAGCATTTACGCCATAATTGGCCAAAGAAACACATACGTTAAATTCTCCGCCTCCGTATGTAGCACCAAATGCCGTAGACTGCGAAAAACGCAAATGTCTTTCTGTTGATAAACGCAGCATGATTTCTCCAAATGCAACTACTCTACTCATATTTTTTTATTGTTTTTACCAGTATTTTTTTTTCCAACATTAAGATATTAAGAGAATTAAGCTTTACTTTTTAAATTCTATACTTTAAAAAATTAAGTTTATTAAGCTTTTCTGCTTTATTATCTTTTCATCTTAAAATAAATTTTAAGCTCAAAACTTAATTTCCTTAATATCTTAATGGTTCAAAAAAAAATTAAAATTTAAAATATTCTTTAGCGTTGTTGTATGAAATATCTGCAACTAATTTTCCAATCCATTCCATATCATTTGGAAGTTCTCCTCGTTTGATTTCATCTCCCAAAAGATTACATAAAATGCGTCTGAAATATTCGTGTCTTGGAAATGAAAGAAAACTTCTTGAATCTGTAAGCATTCCAACAAAACAGCTGATTAATCCCATATTTGAAAGCGCGTTTAACTGCTTTGTCATTCCGTCTTTCTGGTCTAAAAACCACCATCCAGAACCTAATTGTACTTTTCCGCGAACACTTCCGTCGTTGAAATTTCCAATCATAGTTGCCATAACTTCGTTATCAGCCGGATTTAAGTTGTAGATAATTGTTTTAGTCAATTTATCTTTGCTGTCTAAAGCATTTAAAAATCCTGATAATTTTTGAGCCTGAGGATAATCTCCAATAGAATCCCAACCTGTATCTGGCCCTAAAATTCTGTGCATACGGGCATTATTGTTACGTAAGGCTCCTAAATGAAATTGCTGCACCCATCCAAATTCATGATACGTTTCTGATAAGAATAATAAAACGGCACTTTGGAATTTTAAAGCTTCTTCTGGCGTCACTACTCTGTTTTCTCTTTTCTTTTTGAAAATAACATTGATTTCAGATTCTGTAAATTCTTCAAAATAAATCTGATCTAAACCGTGATCGCTTAATTTACAGCCATTCAGATTAAAAAACTCAATTCTGTCTCTTAATGCCGAAAGTAAATCAGCGTATGTATTAATTGCAATTCCGGACACATCCCCTAATGTGTCCAGATATGCATTATAACCATCGTTTGAAATTAAGATGGCTTTATCAGGTCTGAAAGCTGTACTCATTTTAAATCCAATTGGATTTTTATTCACTTTGTGGTGAAATTCTAAAGAATCAATCGGATCTTCGGTAGTACAAACTAATTCAGCGTTTACTTTTTTAAGAAGGTTTTGCGTGCTGTATGCCTGAGAATTTATTTTTTCTGATGTTTCGATATAAATTTTCTCAGCATTTTTTTCATTTAATAAATCATAAATATCAAAATAACGCGCTAATTCTAAATGTGTCCAGTGATACAAAGGATTACGCATTGTATACGGAACAGTTTTTGCCCAGTTTAAGAATTTATCTTTATCAGAGCCATTTCCGGTTACAAACTGCTCGTTGATCCCTAATGTACGCATTGCACGCCATTTATAATGATCTCCTTTTATCCATACATTGGTAATGTTATCAAAAATCTTATCCTCTGCAATAAACTGAGGATTAAGGTGATTGTGATAGTCAATAATTGGCTGGTTTTTAGAGTAAGTGTGATACAACTCTTCAGCGTATTTATTTTCTAGTAAAAAATTATCGTGTATGAATGTGTTTGAGCTCATGTCTTTTTAAAATATATTTTTGAGAATTATTCTTCGTTTGAAGGTTTTCCAATTGTGGCAAGGATTCCACCGTCAACATATAAAATATGACCGTTTACAAAATCACTCGCTTTAGATGATAAAAATATGGCGGCTCCGGCTAAATCACTCGGATCTCCCCATTTTGCAGCCGGTGTTCTGCTTATAATAAAATCGTTAAACGGATGTCCGTCAACTCTAATTGGTTTTGTTTGTTCTGTAGCAAAATAACCCGGACCGATTCCGTTGATCTGAACATTGTATTTTGCCCATTCTGTTGCCATATTTTTTGTCAGCATTTTTAACCCTCCTTTTGCAGCAGCGTAAGCCGAAACTGTATTTCTTCCTAATTCACTCATCATCGAGCAAATGTTGATGATTTTTCCTTGTCTTCTGTTGATCATTCCTTTTGCAACATGTTTAGAAACGATAAACGGACTTACTAAATCAATATCAACTACCTCTCTGAAATCTGAAACTTCCATATCCAATAATGGAATTCTTTTAATAATTCCCGCATTGTTGATTAAGATATCGATTGGCCCTACTTCGCTTTCAATTTTAGCAACAGCGGCTTTTACTTCGTTTTCTTCAGTTACATTAAATTTGTAACCAACTGCATCGATTCCTTCGCTTTTCAATTCAGCTACAGCATTGTCAATTTTTTCCTGAGACGAATTTCCGTTTACCACAATTGTTGCTCCGGCTTGTCCAAGTCCTTTTGCCATTGCCATTCCCAGTCCGTGTGTACTTCCTGTGATAAGGGCAATTTTTCCTTTTATATCAAATAAGTTTGTCATTTTCTTATCTTAAATCAGTGATTTTACAAACATCCATATCTCCGTAATCTAAATTTTCACCCGCCATTCCCCAGATAAAAGTATAATTGCTGGTTCCTGATCCTGAGTGAATTGACCAAGGCGGAGAAATTACTGCCTGATGATTGTTCATCCAGATATGTCTTGTTTCCTGCGGCTGTCCCATAAAATGACAAACTGCCTGATTTTCCGGAATATCTAAATAAAAATACACTTCCATTCTGCGGTCGTGTACGTGTGCCGGCATAGTATTCCAAACACTTCCAGGTTTCAATTCCGTCATTCCCATTTGCAATTGGCAGGTTGTAACCACACTTCCAATAATCATTTGGTTTACTGTACGGTGATTTGCCGTTTCCATTGTTCCCAACTGTAATTTATTAGCTTCAGCTAAACTTACTTTCTTGGTAGGATATGTTGTATGTGCCGGTGCCGAGTTGATGTAAAATTTAGCCGGATTTTTACTGTCGGCACTTTTAAAAATTACTTCTTTATTTCCTGCTCCAATATAAAGAGCATCTTTAAATCCTAATTCATAAGTTGTTCCTTCTACTACAACAGAACCGTTTCCGCCAACATTAATGATTCCTAATTCTCTTCTTTCTAAAAAATAAGGCGCTTTTAGCGGATCGATTGTTTCAAGAGGTAAATCTCCTTTTACCGGAACTGCAGATCCTGCAATATATCTGTCGTAATGAGAATAAACTAATACGATTTCATCCTCCTGCATTAAGTCGTCGATTAAGAATTCTTCTCTCAACTGCTGTGTATCATATTTTTTTACAGCTTCTGGGCTTGATGCGTATCTTGAACTATACTTTGTCATAATTTTAATTTAATGTAATCGATTGCACAAATTTAATTTTTTATATTGAAAAACCATAATTCCAATGAAATTATTTCAAAATAAAGTTAATTATAGATTTGTAATCGGACGGTATTTTGGCACTAAAGTTTTCATTACAACCCAGCCTATTAAATAACAAACTGCACAGATTGAGAAAATAATCATATATCCTGAATTTATACCGTTTACAACTGTATCTCCAGATGTAGACAAATGTTTTAAGAAATCTCCCAGATTACCTACTCCCTGCTCTTTTAAAAATACTTTAGCAGTTTCCGGATCTAAAAACTGAGGATATTTTTCTAACAATGGCTGACCGTTTACTAAACTCCAGTTTTTCTGTGTATAATCAAATAAAACTCCTGAACCTTTGTTTATTAAAGTTGATCCTAAACCTCCTGCTAAACCTCCAATTCCTGTAATGGTTGCAATTGCTTTTTTAGGAAACATATCGCCTACAGTGGTAAAAATATTGGCCGACCAGGACTGATGCGCAGCACCTGCAATTCCGATGATAATAATTGGAACCCAGTAACTAATATATCCTAAAGGCTGTGCGATTAGAGCCAATAAAGGGAAAAATGCAAAAATTAACATCGCTTTCATTCTTCCTTCGTATGGGTTCATTCCTTTTTTTCTACGAAATAAGTTGGAAGCCAGCCTCCTATAATAGACAACAATGTAATCGCATAAAGAATAAATAAAGGCAGTGCCGATTGAGTGGAATCCATTCCGTAAACAGAACTTAGATAAGCCGGAGTCCAGAACAGGAAAAACCACCAAACACCATCGGTCATGAATTTACCAAAAGCAAATGCCCATGTCTGATTGTATTTTAAACATTCTATAAATGAAACTTTTGAAGTTTTTTCAGGAACATAACCTTCAATTTTACTATCAGCAATTTCATCCTGCTGAATATAAGCCAGTTCTTCTGCACTTACTCTTGAATGTTTTTCTGGTTTATCATACATAAACATCCAAAACCCCATCCAGATAAATCCTAGTGCTCCAATGATAATAAAAGACATTTCCCAACCGAATGATTTTGCAATAAACGGAATTGAAATTGGTGCTGCTAAAGCACCTACAGTTGCTCCTGCATTAAAAATACTAGTTGCAAAAGCCCTGTCTTTTTTAGGAAAATATTCTGCCGTAGTTTTAATGGCTGCAGGAAAATTTCCTGCTTCTCCAATTGCCAGAATAAGACGGGCAAAAATAAACAATGTAACACTTACACTGATAACTCTGCTGGTATCGCTAAGAGCTCCTATTATTTCTTTCGAACCTTCAAAACCAACAAACCAATTACCTGTAATAACTCCAGAAGTAGCAATTCCGCAAAAAGCATGAAGACAGGCTCCTATTGACCAAATTCCAATTGCCCAAAGAAATCCTTTTTTAGTATCTAACGAATCCACAAATCTTCCGGCAAATATTAATGAAATGGCATAAAATATTGAAAACAAAGCGGTAATATCACCATAGTCAGTATTAGTCCAGTGAAATTCCGGCGCAATAAATTCGCTCCATGTTAATGAAAGAACCTGTCTGTCCAGATAATTAATTGTGGTGGCAAAAAACAACAGTGCGCATATACTCCAACGGTATTTCCCTGCAGCTTTACTATTTTGGTTTACTGTAACAGTATCAGTTTGATTCATGATTGTGTGGTTATTATAGTTAGATATTTTTCTTTTGAAATCAATACACGAAATGCATAATTTAACCTCATTAGAATCAACTGATTAAAATTATATGATCGCAATAATGTAATCGATTGCACAAATATAGTTTTTAATCTTTATATTCCAAATAAATTATATATAAAATTATTTTCTGTATCAAATTTAAGACATTGCGTAAAAAAAAGAACTCAAAATTACACATTAAACAATATATTTGTTAAAAGCTAACAGGCTAAATTTATCCGTATTTAGGGGTAAAATTGTACCGAAACCCTGTAAATGTAATAGGCAATTTATTACCTTTCGCTTATTGGATTTTATTTTAAAATCTATCTCAAAAATGAAATAAACAATTGTAAAACAAATAATTAAATTAAAATTGAAAAACACAAAAAAACAATATTTAAGAAAAGCCGCTTTATTATGTATTCTTTTTTCAGGAATATTTCATACAAACGCACAAAATCAGGTACTGCCTCTATGGAACAAAATTCCGGATGAAATTAAAGCGCCAGATTATAAAGAGAAAGAAGTTGTAAATGATGGCAAAGTACAAAGTACAAGTATGGTTACAAAACCTACTCTAACAGCATTTTTTCCTTCGGTAACAAAACCCAATCGAACTGCAGTAATTATTCTGCCGGGCGGCGGTTATCAGCATTTAGCGATTGATAAAGAAGGCACAAAAGTGGCACAGTGGTTTAATAGTTTAGGAATTCCGGCTTTTGTACTGAAATACCGTCTGCCGAGCGATTTAATCATGAAAAACAAAAATGTTGGCCCACTTCAGGACGCACAGGAAGCCGTTCGTTATGTAAGACAAAATGCTGCTAAATGGAATATTGATCCTAATAAAATTGGAATTTTAGGTTTTTCTGCAGGAGGACATTTAGCTGCAACTTTATCAACACATTACGATGATAAAGTGTATGAGTCTGATTATAAAGTAAGTGCGAGACCTAATTTTTCTCTTTTAATTTATCCTGTAATTTCCATGCAAAATGACATTACTCACAAAGGCTCGCAAATTAACTTGTTAGGAAATAATCCTTCTGAGGATTTAATAAATTCATTTTCAAATGAAAAGAGAGTTACTACACAAACACCTCCAGCTTTTTTAATTCACGCAACCGACGATACTGTTGTGATTCCTGAAAATAGTATAAACTACTATTTAGCCCTTAAGAAAAATGGAGT
This sequence comes from Flavobacterium sp., assembly GCF_039595935.1. NCBI lineage: Bacteria > Pseudomonadati > Bacteroidota > Flavobacteriia > Flavobacteriales > Flavobacteriaceae > Flavobacterium > Flavobacterium sp. The sequence continues at coordinate 677,339 of NZ_JBCNKR010000004.1, forward strand.
TACAGCGGAGTTACATTTATATGAAAAAGGCGGTCACGGTTTTGGTTTAGGCGTAAATGACACCAGTAAAAACTGGACAAGAGAATGTGAAGAATGGCTGAAGGCGAATAATTATTAATCGTTAATTGTTGATGGTTGATGGTTTGTCGTTTACTTTAAACCTACGGTTTATTGCATAAAAAAAGGTTTTTAGAAAGGGTCTTTAACCTAATCTAAAAACCTATAAAAAATTTAGACATTTGTATTATTTGCAAATTTCTACAAGTTACCCACTAAATGAATATGTCTTATTTTTAAAAAATTAAAAAAATTGTTTCTCCAAAAACAGTTTAACGTTAAAGATCTAAAAAGTGATAAATCATTATCTCAGTATCTCAACGGTGACAAATCTAATTGAGGTTTTTCAATTCCTATTACGGGTTTTCCGTATTTCTTCAAAAAGCATTAAGATTTTAAATTTTTATTCTGATAAAGATCAAAATAGAATTTTAAAATCTTTTCTTATTCTAGATTAAGCCAAAGCAAAATCGGAACTAATAAATTTGCATAGTAAATTAAAAGTTCTGTCAAAAACTGAAATCAAAATAAAAAAGAAAACCTTAGTTTCTCAGCATCTTAGAACCTCAGAATCTTTCTTATCCTAGATTAAGTTGAAACAAAATTGAAACTAATAAATTTGCATAGTAGATTACAAGTTCTGTCAAAAACTGAAATCAAAAATAAAAAAGAAAATCTTAGAATCTTAGCATCTTAGAACCTCAGAATCTTTCTTATTCTAGATTAAGTTGAAACAAAAATGAAAGCAATAAATTTGTAAAGTAAATTAGAAGTTCTGTCAAAGCTAATTTTTAAAGTGAAGAAAACTTAGAAACTTAGCATCTCAGAACCTCAGAAACTAGAAAAAAAATGAAAACTCTTGAATTCTTATTACTCGGAAAAAACGAAGCAATTCTGGCTATTTTACTTCGCCTTGTAAATGCTTATGAAGACTGGAACGCAGTTTCTTTCAGCAATGAAACAGAAGCTCAGGAATATTTTCAGAATCACAAAATCGACGTCGTTCTTTTGAGTTCCGGAATCGAAGATCATGTCGAAAAAGAATTTAGTTCATTTTGCTTAAAACATCAGCCAGACGTAGAAGTAATTGAACATTTTGGCGGGGGAAGCGGATTATTAAAATCAGAAATTCTTCACCGATTACATCTTAAAGGAAAAATTTAGGCGCCCATTTTTCTCTTTTAAAAATTCACTAAAAGCATAACGAAAATTCATTTAACGAATATCCAATTTTATTGACGATATATCGCTAGGATCACTATTGCCTTTTCTGAAAAAACCTTTTAAAATCAATACATTATAAACAAGGCATTTAATTTGAATGCAAAAAACTGAAAGTCAAATACAAAATATTTTTAAACCTTTTAATTAACAACAAAATCACATTATCATGAAAAAATTAATCCTAACAACAGCATTATTATTAGTAACTTTTATTGGTTTCGCACAAAAACCAAGCCCGGCATTATTAGATCCAACAAATCATACTTTAGTTTTAATTGATTACGAAAGCCAGATGGCATTTGCAGTAAGCAACATTCCAATCGATCAATTACGTAACAATACCGCTTTAGTAGCTGGAGCATCAAAAATATTTAAAGTACCAACTGTGGTAACAACGGTTGCCGAAAAATCATTCAGCGGACCTGTTTTCAGAGAAATTGAAGAATTCTATCCTCAAAAATCTTCAAACTATATCGATCGTACTACAATGAACACCTGGGAAGATGTTCCTGCCCGTAAAGCCATTATTGCTACAGGTAAAAAGAAAATCGTATTTGGCGGTTTATGGACAAGCGTTTGTATTGTTGGACCAGTATTATCTGCAATCAACGAAGGTTATGATGTTTATGTAATTACAGATGCAAGCGGTGACGTTTCTAAAGAAGCTCACGAAATGGCTGTAACCCGCATGGTTCAGGCTGGTGCTCACCCAATAACTTCATTACAATATTTATTAGAATTACAACGCGACTGGGCTCGTCAGGAAACTTATGTACCTGTTACCGATTTAGTTAAAAAATACGGTGGTGCTTATGGTGTTGGTGTTCAATATGCACACGAAATGTTGAAACATTAATTTAATTTTAGAAATTAAAAATTGAGAATTAAAAATTAAAAGTTTAAATAAAGCTGTCATTAAAAACAGATTCAATCTTTTCAGTTTTTCACGCAGATTTAGCGGATCTAGGAGATTTTTTTAATTTTTAATTCTCAATTTTTAATTAAATGTCCAAAACCAAACAAAAACCTCCACTATGAAACTCTCTTTCAAAATATTAGCTTTTCTTTTACTTATTTCCCTTCCTGGCTTTGGTCAAAATAAAAAAGCGACTCTTATTGTGCATCATGCTGTAATTCACACTTTAGACAATAAAAATACAATTGTAGAAGCTATGGCGGTTGCCGATGGAAAAATCCTAAAGACAGGCACAAACAGCGAAATCTTAAAATTAAAAGACAAAAAAACCACTATAATCGATGCTAAAGGAAAAACCATTATTCCCGGAATATTCGATTCTCACATGCACATTATCCGCGGAGGAAGATTCTTTAATACCGAATTGCGCTGGGACGGCGTTCGTTCTTTAAAAAGAGCTTTAGCAATGTTAAAAGAACAGGCGCAAAGAACTCCAAAAGGACAATGGGTTCGTGTTGTAGGCGGATGGAATGCTTACCAGTTTGAAGAAAAAAGACTGCCCACTTTAGCTGAAATCAACGAAGCAACAGGCGATGTTCCAACTTTTATTCTTCATTTATACGGACACGCTTATTTGAACAAAGCAGGTTTAGAAGCTTTAAAAATCGATGCCAATACGCCCAATCCAAATGCGGGATTAATTGAAAAAGATCCAAACGGAAATCCAACAGGCTTATTAGTTGCAGAACCAAATGCTTTCATTTTATATTCGACACTGGCGAAACTTCCAGAATTAACACAAGAAGAAAAATTCAATTCGACCAAACAATTTATGACCGAAATGAATCGTCTGGGCGTAACGGCAATTATGGATGCTGGAGGCGGATTTCAAAACTTTCCCGATGATTATGGCGTAACAAATGGTTTATGCAAAGACAGCGATTTAACCATTAGAATGCCTTATTATTTGTTTGCACAAAAAGCTGGAAGCGAATTAAACGATTATACCAAGTGGATTAATACGGTTGAAATTGGCGAAGGCTGCGACGACCATGATTCAGACAAAGTTGAATATCATGTTCAGGGTGCCGGAGAAAATCTGGTAATGAGTGCCGGAGATTTTGAAAATTTCGATAAACCAAGACCAGAATTAAGCCCGGCAATGGAAGGACAATTAAAAGAAGTTTTGTCTTTATTAATTAAAAACAGATGGCCATTTAGAATTCACGCTACTTATAACGAAAGCATTACAAGATTTTTAAATGTAATTGAAGATATCAATAAAGAAACGCCTTTAAACGGTCTTTTATGGTTCTTTGATCACGCTGAAACAGTTTCTACAGAGAACTTAAAACGTATTAAAGCTTTAAACGGAGGAATCGCAATTCAGCATAGAATGGCGTATCAGGGCGAAAGTTTCATCAAAAGATATGGAAAAACCGCTGCTTCAAACACAGTTCCGTTAAAGAAAATATTCGAATTAGGAATTAAAGTAGGAATGGGAACTGACGGAACTCGCGTGGCAAGTTACAATCCGTGGGTTGGTTTGTATTGGTTAACAACCGGAAAAACTTTGGGCGGTTTAAAATACATGAATGACGAAAATATTGTAGACAGAACGACTGCTTTAAAACTATTTACTTACGGAAGCGCTCAGTTAATTAATATTGAAAAAGACAGAGGAATGCTTACTGCTGATAAATTGGCTGATTTTTCAATTCTTTCTGATGATTATTTTAATACATCTGAAGAAAAAATCTTAAACATCGAATCAAAACTGACAGTGGTAAACGGAAAAGTAGTTTACGCCGACAATGATTTTAGAACTTTCGCCAACGAAAAACCAAAAGCAATTCCAGACTGGAGTCCGGTAAATTACTTTGGAGGTTATCAAAAAAATTAAACCATGCAAAATACATTCAGAATATTGCTGCTTTTGGGATTCATTTTTACAGCCCATGCACAGCAGAAACCCGTTTTTCAAAAGCTGCGATATAATGATGATTTCACTTATCTAAAAGCCGATTCGACGAAAAACTTATACGAGAAAATCAAATATATTCCGCTAGGAAAAAACGATAAATTCTACGCCTCGATTGGCGGTGAAGCGAGACTGCAATATACTTATACCGTTAATAACAAATGGGGAGACGAAATTGATGAAAACGATGGCTATTTATTATCACGTTATTTGCTTCATGCCAATGTTCAATTGGGAGCTTTCAGAACCTTTATTGAATTACAAAGCAGTTTAGCAAATGGCAAAACAGATCCAAGTCCGGTTGATGAAAATCAGTTAGACATTCATCAGGCTTTTCTGGATATTGATTTTATCCGAAAAGAAAATGAACAGTTAACACTCCGTTCTGGAAGACAAGAAATGTTATACGGTTCTCAGCGTTTAATCGCAGTGCGCGAAGGTCCAAACAGCCGACTTGCTTTTGACGGATTGAAATTATTCTATAAAAAAAACAATTGGCAGTCAGACGCTTTTTTCACGCATCCAATTGCCAATAAACAAGGAACATTTAACGATAATTTTAATGAAAATGCCAAATTCTGGGGAAGTTATACGGTAATACATAAAGTCCCTTTTATTGAAAATATTGATTTCTATTATTTAGGATTATGGAAAAGCCGATCTGTTTTTGATGATGCCATTGGCGAAGAAAACAGACAATCTATCGGAACACGAATCTGGAAAAACAAAGGAAACTGGAAATATGATTTTGAAGGTTTGTACCAATTCGGAAACATCAATCAAAAAACAATTTCGGCGTGGACACTATCTTCTTTTGCCTGTTATACTTTCGAAAATATAAAATTCAGTCCAGAAATAGGACTTAAAACAGAAATCATTTCGGGTGATAAAAACTCTGGAGATGGTGATTTACAAACCTTTAATCCTTTATATCCAAGAGGCGCTTATTTTGGGTTAGTAGCTTTAATTGGCCCATCAAATTTAATAGATGTTCATCCATCCATTAATTTCAGTTTATCCGAAAAATGGGGACTTGGAATTGATTATGATATTTTCTGGAGACAAACCTTAAGTGACGGTTTATATGCACCCAACATGCAGCTTTTATATTCCGGGAAAGACACAACAGAACGTTTTATAGGCTCTCAGTTGATTTCAAATCTAAATTATGACATGAATAATTATCTAGGTTTTACTCTGGAAACGGGATGGTTTAATGCAGGTTCATTTTTAAAAGAAGTTGGTTCTGGAAAAGATTATTTTTATGCAGCGTTGACAGCACAATTTAAGTTTTAATAAAAGAACCGAAGGTTCGATGCATTTTGTAGAGACGGATTTCAATCCGTCTGAGCGAAAAGATTATTTTGTAAAGCGTTGACAGCACAATTTAAATTCTAAATTTGTGTAATTCAAAATCCAAATAATGGAGAAAAAATATTCCGCTGCCATTTATCCTTCGCAAGATGTTATTGATTCTGTCAAAACAATGAAAGATTATTTAAAAAGCAAAATTGATTGGTATAACAGCTGTAATTCTGTTGGACATATTACGATTTGTGAATTCACAATTGACGAATCCGAAATTAAAAAATACAAACAAAAGCTTTTTAAAATCTGCGATACATTTACTTCATTTCAAGTTTATTTAGATCATTTTGGATTTTACGAAAATGCCGGAGCCTTTTTTATAGCTCCAAATGAAGATTCTAAAAACGCCCTGAAACCAATTATGAAAAAGGTTCAGGAATCTTTAAAATCTTTAAAACTCAAAAAGAGTGATGATCCGCATATGTCAATCGGCAGGAAATTAACTCCAGAAAATCTTAAAATTGCATCACAGCTTTTCACTACAATCGATATTGATTTTTTATGCAAAGAAATTGTTTTAAGAGAACTTGATCCTGTCAAAAAACAGTTTTTTGTAATTGATACTTTTTCATTTAATGGAAATGTTCAGCCTGAGTTTGTTCAGGGAAGTTTGTTTTGATTTTTTTTTACAGAAAAACGTATAATTTGTCATTTCGAGGAACGAGAAATCTGCGCAAGTAGCTCCGTAATCTTAATCGACAATCTTTGTAGAGCTACTTGCGCAGATTTCTCCTTTCGTCGAAATGACATAAAATGCGAATAAATACTTTGAAAACCTTTCGATCTTCGTTCCTCGCAAAGACTAACCTCTGTGCAAATCTGTTTTTACCTGTAAAATCCGTGTGCCAAAATTTTTTGTATATTTGAATTTTACAATTCGAAACAATATGAAATCTCTAGATTCATTTTACCATGATATTACCGTAGGTTCAACCGTAGAACCTACTTCGTTATTACCAAACGACATTCAAAAAGAAATCGGTCATTTTAATGTTTTTGATATTAAGGAGCTTTTAGAACGCATGAAAGGAAAACCCGGAATGCCTTATGATAGAAGAGCTTACTATAAAATAAGTTTAATAAGAGGACATAATAAAGCAGAATACGCGAATAAAATAATTGAAATAGAAAAACAGGGATTGTTATTTGCAACACCAAAAATTCCGTATAATTATCTTCCACAGGATACTAATCAGGGTGGACAGTTTTGCGTATTTACAAGTGAATTTTTATCGAAAAGTAAAAGCGGAATCGATTTGGACGAACTGCCTATTTTTGCTTCAGACGGCTATCCTATTTTTCAGTTATCAGATGAAGAAGTTGAAGAAGTAGCGTTGATTTTCAAAAAGATACAAAAAGAAATCAATTCAGATTATATTTATAAATACGATTTAATTCGAAATTATGTTGCTGAGCTGATTCATTTCGGACAAAAATTACAGCCAATAACAGCTTTATATTCTAAACACAATTCAGCAGCGAGAGTTTCCTCTTTATTTGCCGAATTACTTGAAAGACAATTCCCTATCGAATCACCGCATCAACGATTAGAGCTTAGAACTGCAAAAGATTTTGCTGCAAGATTATCTGTTCATGTCAATCATTTAAACAAAGTTTTAAAAGAAAACACCGGAAAAACCACAACAGAATTAATCAGCACCAGATTAACAAACGAAGCGAAAATCCTTTTAAAACAAACAGATTGGAATATTTCTGAAATCGCTTATTCACTTGGTTTTGAAGAACTAGCACATTTTTCTAACTTCTTCAAAAAACAAACTTCTTTTACGCCGATTGCTTTTAGGAGTTAATTTTAGATTGCGGATTGTAGATTTTAGATTTTAGATTGTAGATTACCGCAAAGCTTGTCCTCCTGAGCGAAGTCGAAGGATCGCATGCTAAATCCATACAGTACGTCCTACTTTGCGCGTCCTTCGACTTCGCTCAGTAAGACATAAAATGAGAATTAGAATTTTTAATTATCAATTTTTAATTTTTAATTCCAATATCTGATTTGAATTTCGCAAACATCGGTTTGATATTTACAATTCCCCACATCTACTTTGCTCCTACCTTTGTCTTATCAATTTAAAAGATCAAAAAGATGAATTTATCAAACAACAAAATTTTAATAACAGGCGGTGCAAGCGGAATTGGACTTGGACTTACTGAAAGATTTATTCAGGAAAACAATACCGTAATTATTTGCGGCAGAAGAGAATCTGTTTTAAACGAAGTAAAAGCAAAATTTCCAACCGTAATTACAAAAGTATGCGACTTATCTTTAGAAGAAGAAAGAATCGCACTTTACAAATGGATCTCTGAAAACCATCCTGATTTAAACGTATTAATCAACAACGCCGGAATTCAAAAATGGATGTCGATAACAGATACTGATTTCTACGAAAATATGAAAACGGAAATAAGTACTAATATTGAAGCACCGTTACATTTAACTTCTTTATTTATTGAATTGAAATCTTTAACAACTGTAATGAATGTAACTTCTGGACTGGCATTTTCTCCTTTTGCAAAAGTTCCGGTTTATTCAGCTACAAAAGCGTTTTTTAGATCGTTTACACTTTCACTTCGTCATTTGCTAAAAGCAAAAAACATCGAAGTAATCGAAATCATTCCACCAGCATTAAATACTGATTTAGGCGGAATTGGATTGCACGATGCACATCCAAGCGTAAGCAGTTTTATAGAATCTATTTTCGAACAGTTAAAAGAAGGAAGACCTGAATTGACTTTCGGAACCAGCGAAACAAGATTAAATGCAAGCGCAGAAGAATTAAGAAATCATTTTAATGCAATGCACTCTTAAATTATGAATTATGAATGGTGAATTGTTAATTAAAAAAGACAAAAAAGAATTTGACATCTCACCTCCACATTTAACAATAAACCATTAACAATAAACCATTAACAATAAACCATTAACAATAAACCATTAACAATTAACCATTAACCATTAACCATTAACAATCAACCATTAACAATTAACCATTAACAATTAACCATTAACAATCAACCATTAACAATCAACCATTAACAATTAACAATTATAAAAATGGCAGTAAATACAAAAATAGCTCTTGTTACCGGAGGCAGCAGAGGTTTAGGAAAAAATATGGCAATTGCAATTGCTAAAAAGGGACTTGATGTAATTATAACGTATAACAGCAAAAAAGATGAAGCAGATGCTGTTGTAAAAGAAATTGAAAACTTAGGACAGAAAGCCGCATCACTTCAATTAAATGTTGCTGACTCAGGAACTTTTGATGCTTTTTTTGAAGCAGTTAAAACAACTTTAAAAGACACATTTAAAACCGATAAATTTGACTTTTTAATAAACAATGCCGGAATCGGAATCCATAATTCTTTCATTGGAACTACGGAAGCTGAATTTGATCAATTAACTAACATTCAGTTCAAAGGTCCATTTTTCCTGACTCAAAAAGGATTAAATGTAATGAATGACGGCGGCGGAATTATAAATATTTCTACTGGTCTGGCAAGATTTTCATTTCCCGGTTATGCAGCTTATGCTTCTATGAAAGGCGCAATTGAAACCTTAACCAAATATCAGGCAAAGGAATTAGGCGCAAGAAAAATCAGAGCCAATGTGGTAGCTCCAGGCGCAATTGAAACTGATTTTGGAGGCGGAGCTGTTCGTGACAATGAACAATTAAACCAGCAAATTGCATCAGTAACGGCTTTAGGAAGAGTTGGTTTACCAGATGATATTGGGGGTGTTGTTGCCTTTTTATGTACTGAAGATGCTCGTTGGGTAAATGCCCAAAGAATAGAAGCTTCTGGTGGAATGAATTTGTAATTTATTTATTTCTGTTGAGAGAATTAAACCCGACAGGTTTTGAAAACCTGTCGGGTTTGCTATTTTAAAACGAGTAATTTTTTTATCCTATCTGAATTGTTTTGATTAAGTTACCCTCTGTATCAAAAAGGAGACTATAATTTTTTCCATCCTTTTTGGTTTTCACTTCATAAGTCATTTTATTTTTGGCGTCTACAACAGAATAAGCTTCTCTGGCAGGTACAGCGGGAGTTTTTACCTTTACTTTAGATTTAGTTTTTGATTTCGTATTTGATTTAATCGGATAATTGGCATCAAGGTAAGCTTGTATCTCTTTTGGCAGTTTACTACCTGGAATCTGCTCTTTATAGGCTTTAAAATTTCCATTGCTTTCATAAACAGCATAAGCCTGAGTATTTCCTGTGGCTTTAAACTTTGCTATAAATGTAATATCATCTTCTTTAGCTCCATATTGCATAGACCAATTTGGATTTTTTTTAGGATATTGCTTTTCAAAAGCTTTTATAATGTTTTCTGACGGAAGAAGAATGCTTTGTGACATTAAAAAGTTACACCACAAAAAGGTAAAAAAGAAAAAAACGTTTTTCATATTCAAAAAATTACAATTAAAAATTGTGGTAAAATTACTACATTTTATGATAAAACGAAATAAACTTTGAGATTTTTAAAAACAAAACAAAACCCGATAAGCATAAGACTCATCGGGTTTGCCGTTTTAAATATAATTGAATTAGTAAGTGTTCGTTAATTTTTTTCTATGCTAACATCAAAGCCTCCATTTTGATCAAAAACAACATCATAAAATTTAGAATCTTTTTCTATGCCCACTTCATAAGTCGTTTTATTTTTATCATTTACAACAACCGCAATTTCTCTTATCGCTTTTAGTGAGTAATTTTTCTTCAAATAGTTCTGTGCCTTTTGTGGCAGCTTGCTTAATGGAATTTGCTGTTCAAAAGCTTTTAAAACGCCTAAGTTGTCATAAACCGCAAGCGCTTTGACATTTTTATCTGTGTTGAATTTTGCTTCGTATCTAATTTCATCATTATCATCGCCAACATAATCAATAGACCAAACCGGAACTTTGTTTGGATATTCTTTTTCAAAAGTAAATTTCACTTTTTCAGGCGGTGTTACTACTTCATTTTGTGCACTTAAAAAACCGCTGCAGCATAAAATTATTATTAAAAGTATGTTTTTCATGATTTGACTATTAAATTAAACAACCAAAAACAGCGTAATAAAATTATTACTTTTTAAATAATTTCCAAATATTTTTTAATAAAAAGAATATTACTTTTTCAGTCTGTCGGTCAATTCCCTTTTGTAGGTTATTCCAATAGGTAATTTTTCATTTTTAATAATGACAAAATCTTTTTCAGTAGTGTCAATTTTGTCCAAAGCCACAATATAAGATTTATGTATACGCATAAAATTTTTCTCCGGAAGACATTTTTCGAGTTCGGTTGTCGTAATTGAGGCCAGATATGTTCGTTTTATCGTATGAAGTTTTACGTAGTTTCCAAAACTCTGCGCGTACAAAAGCTGATCTAATTCGATATCAATAAAATAACCGTCAATTTTTACAGAGATAGAATTTACTATAGCTTCTTCTTCCTTTGCTTTTACATTTTCTGTTGAAAAAAAGCGGTCAACAGCTTTCAAAAATCTTGGAAAATAAATAGGTTTCAGCAAATAATCAATCACTCCGTAATCGTAACTTTCAAGTGCAAATTCAGAATAAGCTGTGGTTAAAATAGTTTTAGGATGATTGGGAATAATTTTCAATAATTCCATACCTGAAATTTCCGGCATATTAATATCCAAAAACATCAAATCAACTTTATTTTCTCTAAGATAATCCATTGCTTCAATGCCATTATATCCCTGAAAAACCAATTCTAACTGCGGATTTTGTTTTATATAATTGGCTAAAACATAATGCGCTGCCGGCTCATCATCAACAATAATGCATTTTTTTGGATCTCTCATTACGCAAATCTTTTCAACTGCAGTTTTAAATCAACAATATAAGTTTTTTTGTTTTCCTGAATATCGAGTGTATAATTTTTTCCGAAAATTAAATTCAGTCTTTCGATTGTATTTTTTAAACCAATTTTGGTAGAAACAACATCTGTTTGTTTTGTCGGAATTGAATTTACAACATGAAGATGAAGCTGTCCGTCTTCAACAGTAATAAAAATCTGAACGAAACATTTTTCAATCGCGCAGGTTCCGTGTTTAAAGGCATTTTCTATAAATGCAATTAAAAGCATTGGCGAAATTTTATAGGCATTTTCGTTGTCAACTTTAGAATCTAAAGTAATATCACAACGATAGCCAACACGTTCTTTTTCAAGCTGAACGTAACTGTTTATAAACTCTAATTCGTCTTCTAAAGATACACATTGTTTACTGTTACTTTCTAATTGATAACGCATTAATTGTGAAACCTTCATAATTAAATCCGGCGTTCTGTCCGGAAATTCTAAGCTGATTCCGTAAAGCGTATTAAAAGTATTAAATAAGAAATGTGGATTCAATTGTCCTTTTAAAGAATTCAACTGCATTTGGTTGAAAAGCAATGCTTCTTCGGTGCGTTTTCTGTGGATTCTGTAGAATTTAAAAACAATAATCGGACTCAGAATACAAACCAAAGTTCCCAAAACGCTTGCCAATTGGTACAAATAACTTCTTTGATGCGAGTTTTGATAGAAATAAAGATTTTTAAACATATCCAGCATGGTAATCTCATACAAAACTATTGAGAAAACAAGAACGCCAAAAAGCGTTAAAAGCAGATAAGTAAAGGGACGACGGGTTTTGAATAGTATTGGAAAAAGAAAGAAACGATTGAACTGGGCATGCATGTAAAGAATACAGTAAAAGAAAATGCCCATTAATACAGATGTTAAAGAACTAAATAACATCCAGTCGTTTTTCAGGGTATATATGGTGAAGGAAAACGCGACGACGGCAATTTCCTGCCACCACTTGTTATCCAGAATATTATCAAATTTTATGCTCATTTTTTCAACTTAAATAGTTCACAAAGTACGGACAAATATTTAATTATTATTTCTAAAAAATGACCAATTGAATTGGTCATTTTTAATTGCAGTACATCACTAAACCTGACTTTTATCAGCATAAGAGAAATAAATTTGTCGCATAATTTCACACTTGAGTTTATGTATTTCAAAAAAATTACCTTATTATTTTTCTTGATTTTTGCCTCAATCGGTTATTCTCAAACCTTGTCTTTAAAAGAAGCAATAAAAACAGGGCTTGAAAATTACGGGTCGGTCAAAGCAAAAAGCAATTACACCAACGCTTCAAAAGAACTCTTAAAACAAACTCGCCGTGATTATCTGCCGAATCTTAATTTATCGGCACAGCAGGATTACGGAACCGTAAATGGACAAAATGGACCATTATACGGATTTGGTGGTTTAGGAGTGGCTTCATCAGGACTTCCGTTGCCGGAACAAAACTGGAATTCGGCTTTTGGCGCACTTTATCTGGTTAACATGAACTGGGATTTTTTCACTTTTGGAAAAACACAGGAAAGAATCAATTTGTCTAAAATTGATGTTCAGGCTAAAGAAAAAGATTTACAGCAGGAAAAATTCCAGCAGGAAATCAAAATTTCTGCTGCTTATTTGAATTTATTAGCGAGCCAGAGATTGTTGATTTCGCAGCAGAAAAATCTGGATCGTGCCGAAGTTTTCAAAAAGACAGCGGTTGCGAGAGTTAAAAACGGATTATTGGCCGGAGTAGATTCTACATTGGCTACAGCCGAAGTTTCAAAAGCTAAAATTGCTTTAAATCTTGCTCGTAACTTCGTAAAAGAACAAAACAACAAACTGGTTGATTTAATGGGCGTTGCGCCACAGGATTTTGTTGCCGATACACTTTTTGTAACGCAGATTCCGAAAGAATTAATTAAGGAAAATGCCGCAACAGACAGTCTTCATCCATTATTACAATACTATAAAACAAAAATAGATTACAGCAATCAGCAGGTTAAACTGTACAAACGTTTTTATTACCCAACAATGAGTGCTTTTGGTGTTTTACAAACCAGAGCTTCGGGATTTGAAAATAGTTATGCGACAGACCAGCATGCTTTTAGCAGAAATTACTGGGATGGCGTGAATCCGGATCGTACCAATTATTTGGTTGGAGTTGGGATTACATGGAATTTAACGACGCCTTTTAGATCAAGCAAACAAGTAAGCGCTCAGAAATTTGTTTCTCAGGCTTTACAGGAAGAATACAATCAGGCCGACAGAGAACTGAAATCGCAGTTGACTTTTGCTGAAGATAAAATCAAAATTACGCTTGAAAATTATGCCGAAGCGCCAATTCAGGTTGATGCCGCAAAAAGAGCTTACATTCAGAAATCGACTTTATATAAAAACGGTTTAACCGATTTAACTGATTTGACACAAACGATTTACACTTTAAACCGTGCCGAAATCGATCGTGATATTGTCAATAATAATGTATGGCAGTCGTTCTTGCTGAAAGTTGCTGCAACGGGCAATTTTGACTTATTTATAAATGAATTTTAATTATAGATCTCAATGAATTTAATACGCTTTGCACTCCGCAAACCCATTTCCATATTAGTATTGGTTGCGGGTCTATTTTTCTTCGGAATTGGTGCCATCAAAGACATTAAGGTAGATATTCTGCCAAAAATGAATTTGCCGGTTATATACATCGCGCATCCGTTTGGAGGTTATACACCAGACCAGATGGAGGCTTATTTTGCCAAAAACTACGTAAACGTTTTACCATTTTCTAACGGTATCAAATCCGTAGAAACCAAAAATATTCAGGGGTTAATGATCATGAAATTAACCTATTATGAAGGAACCAACATGGCGCAGGCTGCTGCCGAGTTAAGTGCGCTTTCAAACCGTATTCAGGCGGCTTTTCCTCCGGGAACACAGCCTCCGTTTATCATTCGTTTTGATGCTTCTTCATTGCCAATTGGGCAACTGGTTTTGAGCAGTAAAATACGTTCAAACAACGAATTACAGGATTTAGCCAACGTTTACGTTCGTGCTTCCTTTACTTCTATTCCCGGTTTATTATCTCCGGCTCCCTTCGGAGGAAGCCCAAGAACTATTGAAGTAAACGTAGATCCGGATTTATTGCGTTCGCACAATATGACACCAGATCAAATTGTTGAAGCAATTCGTGTAAACAACCAGACGGCTCCATCAGGAAACGTGCGTATGGGCGATAAAAACTACATTACGCCAACCAACAATACGATTAAAGAAGTTAAAGATTTCGAACAGATTCCGTTATTCAAAGGAAGTGTACAAAATTTAAAATTAGGTGATGTGGCAACGGTAAAAGACGGTGCCGATATTACAGCGGGTTATGCTTTGGTAAACGGAAAACGTTCAGTTTATATTAGTATTGCAAAAGCCGGAGATGCTTCGACTTGGGATGTGGTTCAGAAATTGAAAAAAGAACTTCCTAAAATTCAGAGTACTTTACCGGAAGACGTACAATTATCGTATGAATTTGACCAGTCTGTTTATGTAATTAACTCGGTTAAAAGTTTGATTACCGAAGGTATTATCGGAGCGGTTTTAACGGGATTAATGGTTTTATTATTCTTAGGAGATAGACGTGCCGCTTTGATCGTAATTATGACGATTCCGATTTCGGTTATTTCGGGAGTTTTATTCCTGAAATTATTTGGACAAACAATCAACTTAATGTCTTTATCAGGATTGGCTCTTGCTATTGGTATTTTGGTGGACGAAAGTACGGTTACGATTGAGAATATTCACCAGCATCTCGACATGGGAAAACCAAAAGCACTCGCTATTTGGGATGCCTGTCAGGAAATTGCTTTGCCTAAATTATTGATCTTATTATGTATTTTGGCGGTATTTGCACCTGCTTTTACGATGGTCGGCATTCCGGGAGCATTGTTTTTACCTTTGGCTTTAGCAATTGGATTTTCAATGGTTATTTCATTCCTGCTTTCGCAGACATTTGTTCCTGTAATGGCGAACTGGTTAATGAAAGGACATGAAAAACACGCACATGGACCGGAAATTACAGATGACGAAGCTGAATTTAATGATTGTGGTCTGACTCCTGAATCTGAACAAAATCTGATCACTCAGAAAAAAGGATATGTAGAAAGAGAAGACACCAATAGCAATGGAAAAATAAGTCTTTTTGAGCGTTTTAAAATTCGTTTTATGAGAACTCTCGACCGCTTATTTGTACATAAAAAAATAACAACGGTTGTTTATCTGGTTTCTGCCATATTACTAGCGGTTACATTGATTACTTTTATTGGTAAAGATGTATTTCCAAAAACCAATTCAAGTCAGTTTCAGCTGAGAATGCGCGCTCCCGACGGAACACGTTTGGAAAGAACAGAAGAACAAGCGATCATTGTTTTGAAAGAATTGAAAAAAATGGTGGGCAAAGAACACATCGGAATTTCTTCTGTATATGTTGGACAACACCCGTCTTTATTCTCAATTAACCCGATTTACCTTTTTATGGCGGGTTCACACGAAGCTGTTTTCCAAGTGAGTTTGAAAGACTATGAGGCAGACATGGACGAGTTTAAAGACGAATTTAGAGCCAGACTTAAAAAAGTACTGCCTAATACTAAAGTTTCTTTTGAACCAATCGAATTAACGGATAAAGTTTTAAGCCAGGGCTCTCCTACTCCAATTGAAATTCGTATTGCAGGGAAAGACAAAAAACGAAATGAATTGTATGCCAATCAAATCGTAGATAAACTAAAAGCAATTTCGTATTTCAGAGACGTGCAGATTGGTCAGCCAATTCACTATCCGGCAATGAATATTGATATTGACAGAACCCGTGCTGCCGAATTAGGAGTTGATATGAACGATATTTCACGTTCGCTTGTAGCTTCGACCTCATCATCACGATATACGGAAAAAAATACATGGGTTGACGAAAGAGCGGGATTATCATACAACGTTCAGGTTCAGGTACCATTAAATAAAATGAAAAGCAAAACTGATATTGGAGAAATTCCGGTATTAAAGAACTCGCTTCGTCCTGTTTTAAGTGACGTTGCCAAAATTACACCAACTGTAGTAAGTGGAGAAAATGACAATTTAGGGGCCATGCCGTACATTACCGTTACTGCCAACATCAACCAGACCGATTTAGGAACGGCTACAAATGATGTAAGCAAAACAATTAGTTCATTAGGCGAGTTGCCGCGTGGTTTGTTCATAACGCCAATTGGATTAAGTACTGTACTGACAGAAACATTAAGCAGTTTACAATCAGGATTATTGGTTGCCGTATTTGTAATCTTCTTAATGTTGGCCGCTAATTTCCAGTCGTTCAAAGTTTCGCTGGTAATTTTAACAACTGTTCCGGCTGTAGTTTTAGGTGCTTTATTAATGCTTACCATTACAGGTTCTACGCTTAACTTACAATCGTATATGGGGATCATCATGTCGGTTGGGGTTTCTATTGCCAATGCCGTTTTATTAGTCACGAATGCCGAACAGCTTCGAAAAATAAACGGAAATGCTTTAGAATCTGCGAGAGAAGCGGCAGCGCTGCGTCTTCGTCCGATTATCATGACATCTGTTGCGATGATTATGGGTATGTTACCAATGGCAATTGGACACGGTGAAGGAGGCGATCAGGTTTCTCCGTTAGGAAGAGCGGTTATTGGTGGATTATTATTTTCTACATTTGCCGTACTGTTAATCCTTCCGCAGATATTTGCGTGGGCACAAGAAAAAACAACGACACAATCTGTTTCTTTAGATCCTGAAGACGAAGAAAGCATCCATTATATTTCATCAATAAGTAAGTCGAAAGTTGGAAAGTCATAAGGTCGAAAGTCGAAAGTCATAAAGTATAAAGTTACAAACGTCGCGAAAATACTTCGATAAACTTTTATACTTTCCGTATACTTAAAAAACATATTTATCATATAAAACCAAAAAATGAAAAATAAAATACAATATAGCGCGCTGTTTTTCGCAGCATTATTTTTCCTGAACAGCTGTAATTCTAAAAAAGAAGAACCAGTTGTAGCAGAAATCGAACCTAAAACAGAAACGTTTCTTTTAGAAAAAGAAAAACTGAGCACAGAATTGCGTTTACCAGCCGAATTAACTGGTTTTCAACAAGTAGACTTGTATGCAAAAGTGAGCAGTTTCGTAAAAACCTTAAAAGTAGATATTGGTTCTAAAGTAAAAAAAGGACAGCTTTTAATTGTTTTAGAAGCGCCTGAAATCACTTCACAATTAGCTGCAGCCGAATCGAGACTAAAATCTATGGAAGCGATTTATGCAACCAGCAAAAGTACTTACAACCGTTTGTACGAAACGAGCAAAGTAGAAGGAACTATTTCTAAAAACGATTTAGAAATGGCAAGCGGAAAAAAGAATTCTGATTACGCACAATATCAGGCAGCAATTGCAGCTCATAAAGAAGTTTCGATTATAAGAGGTTATTTAGAGATTCGTGCGCCTTTTGATGGTGTTGTAGCAGCCAGAAACGTAAACTTAGGAACATTTGTTGGTCCGGCAGGAAAAGGATCTGATTTGCCTTTATTAACGATTCAGGAGCAAAGTAAATTACGTTTAGCAGTTTCGGTTCCGGAATTGTATACTGGATATTTACATAATGGCGACGAAATGAGTTTTAACGTAAAATCGTTACCGGAAACTTTTAAAGCTACGATTACCAGAATGTCTGGCGCTTTAGACTTAAAACTGCGTTCTGAAAGAGTAGAAATGGACGTTCACAATACAAAAGGTAATTTATTACCAGGAATGGTGGCTGAAGTTTTATTACCGCTTAACGCAAAAGACAGCACATTTGTAGTTCCGAAATCAGCAGTGGTAAGTTCTGCAGAAGGTTTGTTTGTCATTAAAGTGGTAAACCACAAAGCAACAAGAGTTGATATTAAAAAAGGTAGAGAAATCGACGACAAAATCGAAATATTTGGCGACTTAAACCCAAAAGATAAATTGGTTAAAATTGCCAGCGAAGAAACTAAGGAAGGTGACCCAATAAACGAATAACCTGCGTTTAGCCTTCATTTTAGTGATTACCAATTACTGTACGCTTAATGCGGCATTTTAAAATAGTTACTGGTTTTAAAATGCAAAATCTAAAATTTGCCTAAGGGGCGGTGCTTTTTGTACCACCTTTTTTTATGCTCTCTTGCAAGGTTTTTAAAACCTTGTATATAATAATATATTGATTATTTCAGAATACTCAGAATTTATTTAACTATTGAATAAACAGGTAAAACTACTTGTTTATTTCATTTTTTTTATTGTTAAAATTGTTACGGATTAATTAAAGTCAATATGGTTTTCCATAAAAAGATCTACCATGAAAAAATGATATTTGTTTAATACTTAATTTTTAATCAAAACAAAATATATTATGTCATCAATAAACTTACCTAGTTTTTCAGTTGCAGGGTCAATTGTAAAAATATTAGAAAAAATAAAGACAGCAGGAACTCCTGACAATTTTAATGGTGATTTTCTAACTACTACACTTGGCTTTAAAGGTGGCAATTATAGAACTTTTATTCCTTGGGCAAAGAAGATAGGTTTTATAAATAGTGATGGTACTCCAACTGCATTATACAAAAAATTTCGTAACCCATCCACTTCAAAGAGTAGCCTAGGTGAAGGATTAAAAAAAGGATATGCTGAAATTTTTCTTAAAGATGAAAATGCTGATAAGCTTGATAAGGCGAACCTTAAAGGCTTAATTATGGAAGCTACTGGGCTTGCACATGATTCAAAAGTTCTTGAGAATATTGTAAATACATTTTGGAATGCAAAATCTATTGCAGAGTTCGGAGATATCGAAGAGAATATTTTAGATAATTCAATTCCTCAAATTGAAAAGCAAGTCACTTCTAGTTCTGATAGCATAAAAAAAAGAGTAAATCTAGGTTTAAACTACACTATTAATTTAGTTTTACCTAAAACTGACGATCCTGCAATTTATAATGCTATATTCAAATCGTTAAAAGAAAACCTATTAAATGATTAATTTTATGGATATAGAAGCTAGAATTAAATTATTTGTGCTATCAAATTCTTTAGCAGAAAATTCTTTAGACAAGATTGAACAAGATATTGATATTGATCTAGGCAGAAAAACTAAAGAAGAAATTAAAGAACAAGATTACTACAAGCAATTTGATTCATCTTTTAGAAAAGAAGCAAGAGACATGGGAAAACATTATGAAGTTTTCTATTGCCTAGAAACATCAATCAGAAGTCTCGTTCTCCAACTTATGTTAGAAAAATTTGGGGAAAACTGGTGGGATTTAAAAGTAAAAGAAGATATAAGAAGAAATGCAGATGGTAATATAAAACGCGAAGCCGAATCAGGTTTTACTCAAAGATCGGAGAGAAAAATTGATTATACTACCTTTGGTGAATTAACTGAAATAGTAAAAGCTAATTGGGAAGCATTTGAAAATCTATTTAGAAATGAACGAGCTTTCATCAAGATTATGAGTAGCTTAAACCAACTTAGAGGACCAATTGCACATTGTTGTCCGTTAGCAGAAGACGAAGTTGTAAGATTAAACTTAGCAGTAAAAGATTGGTTTAGATTAATGGAATAATTTATAATATAATTTTTTTTACAAAAATTGAAAAAAATTAGCTTCATTAAGCTAGAGCAAATATGTTAGGACAACAAACCAGCTAAAATTTAAAATGTAATTACATAAATAAAATTATTGTAAAAATATTTTCAACTGTGTACGAATGAAGTCCATGCGAGTAATGGGAATATTTAACATATTGCAAAAAAACTAAAAACGACCAAAATGAATTGCGTTACAGATTATCATAGAATAATACTTGCATTAATTATCATCATCATTGGCGGGCTTGCCGGCCTCATAAATTTCTTTACGTATTACTTTCAACAACGCGAAGATAAACGTGAAGTAAAAATTGTTATAAAATATTTACTTAATAGTATTGGGGCAGCAATTCTTGTTCCTCTTTTACTGAATATGTTATCAAGTAATTTAATAAAAGACAATAATAAATTTGATTCAATAAACTACTTTGTTTTCGCAGGATTTTGTTTCATTGCAGGCTATTTTTCCGACAGATTCATTAATTCAATGGGTGAGAAAATTTTGAAAGATTTGCAAGAAACTAAAAATAAAGCTAATGAGGCTATTGACTCGGCAAAAGCTACTGAAGAAAAAGTAGATGTATTGGTTTCAACTGAATCAGAATCGGATACAATAGAAATAGAAAAAAAAGAATTAAAATCTATTCAAGATATTTTACCTGATAATTTAAGTAATTCTCGTAATCTTATAGAAAAAATTATAAAAGCTTTTGACCATTCAAAATTTAAATTTAGAACTTCTCATGGAATAGCTAAAGTTACAGAGTCAAATCGTTTTGTAGTTATAAAAATACTAGAAGAATTAAGAACGCTCGGTGTAACCAACAAAATTGTTTCAAAAGAAGACAATACTGTTCTTTGGAGTTTAACTAACCTTGGAAGAGAACTTTTAGAAAGCAGCAAAGAATAGTTGTATTACTGCAATCACATTGATAGTGACTGCGCTAAAGAAAGAAATCAAAACAAAAAACCTCGATCTTAAAAAAAATCGAGGTTTTTCAATTAAAACACTATTCACTCAAATAAGGATTCAAAACCTCCGCCAATTCATTAAGCCAATAATAATTGTCTTCAAAATTAGTTAGTCCTATTTGGAGGGTTTCATGTTGTCGCATTACGGCTAAAGCTAAAATGCAGTTTACTTGTCTTAATACTTTCGCCATATCTTCGGGATCTATAATATGGTTGAAAAAATCAAGCAGCCTTGTTTCGGCTTCTTTGGAAAGTGTGTTTGTTTTCATAATTGTCGTAAAATTAGGAATATAAAAACCCTTGCATTTTAGTGTTCCTAATACTTACGACAGTATTTGCGGTCGTTTCCGATACCGCACACATTATGCAAGGGCAAATCTTTTTTAATTTCAAAGTCGTAATATTAGGAAATCCAAATATACGAAAACTGTTTAAAAAGAAAGATTTTTCTTTCAATTATATTTCTATATTTATCAACTTTATATTATAGCAAATGTATAAAATCATTAGTAGAAATAATATTTTAAAATTATATGAATTGTCTCGAGAAAGTCCCAGCGGGGCGAAATATTTATAGAAACAATTTTACCCATTTCAAAAGAACCCCAGCGGGGTGAAATCTTGTCTACAATATGTCGCTCCGCTGGAGCTTTTGGTCGGTGCGTTTTTTTAATCTATAAATATTTCATTCCTCCGGAATTTTCTTTTGCAGATTTAAAAAACACATTTTAATTAAAAGAATCAATTGCCTCCAGCTTTAGCTGGAGGTTTAATAATAAACATAGTATGGCTTTAGCCAAAATGCTTGTTTTGGCTAAAGCCATGTTACTATTTAATCTTATAATGCCCTAGTTAAAACTAGGGGCTACACAATAAAAAAATGCAAGACCAAAATATGATCCTGCATTTTCCTAATTTGATAAATCTAAATAGAAATTTCTTTTTTAGACTCTCTGGCGCTCGTGTATTCCCTCTTTAATTTCTTCGACCATTTTTTTATTAAAAGCGGGTAAATCATTTGGGTTTCGGCTGGTTACTAATCCGTTGTCAACGACTACTTCTGAGTCTTCCCATTGTGCTCCGGCATTTTTCAAATCGTTTTTAACAGAAAAGAATGAAGTTACTTTTCGACCTTCTAAAACATCAGCATCAACCAGAATTTGAGGTCCGTGACAAATTGCGGCTACTGGTTTTTTACTTTCAAAAAAGGAACGAACAAAATTTACTGCAGCTTCTTCTCTTCTTAATGAATCAGGATTTATAACTCCTCCAGGCAGAACCAAAGCATCGTAATCGGCTTCATTTGCCTGATCTAATACAACATCAACATTATATTCGTTGCTCCAATTTCCGTCTTTCCAAGATTTGATGGTTCCAGATTTCAAACTGACGATATCTGCATTCCAGCCTTGCTCCTCCAGATAGGCTTTAGGCGATGCTAATTCTGATTCTTCGAAACCGTTTGTGGCTAATATGGCGATATTCTTTTTCATAATTTCAAATATTTAAACGTTATTAATTTTTGATTTACCTAAAATTAGTTATTTGAAAAAGCCAGAGAAAACAGAACGTGTTAAAGCTTTCTTTAATAAAAGTTAATTAATTGACAATCAAATTTTTATTAAACAATAAAATGAAATTATATAAAATTTAAGTCAATTTGGTTTACTATTTTATACCCTATATTAATTTTTGGAATTCGATCATTACTACTTGCTATTATTCTTTTTTTGATTACGCTAGAGTTATAACAGACAAATATTTAAAACAAAACCTCGATCTATAAAATCGAGGTTTTGTTTTAAAAGGATAACTACAGTTGTCATTCAAATAAATATTCCAAACTTCTGCCAATTGATTAAGTTTCAAAAAAAAGCTTATTTTAATATAATTAAAACTTTTAGAGGCTGTTTTTATCAAAAGCCATGTCTTACATTTACAAACCTGACCCCAAAAACAAAATATTTTTTTTATGCCCATTACTGTAAAAATCATCCAATTATTGTCTCAAAAATACAATTCTAACATTAGCATATTAGGTGATTTTCAAACACGCAAACCGGCTTCAATTCTCGACACTTTCAACAAAACAATATTTATCGCTTTAAACGACTCAATAGCTTCATTTAAAGATCAAAACGGAAATCTATGGCTTACTGCTATAGACTCTTTTAGCGTTGATGGTCAGGAGCATTTTCCAAAAACAGGTGATTGTTTTACCCTAAAAAACGACCTGAAATATAGTTTTGTTTCAAAAGAAGAAGTTATAACAATGGCCGAAGCCTATTTTGAAAAACACAAACTTTAGCTATTGAATTTTACATCAAAAATTTTGTACACTTTTTAGCTGCGTATATCTACGGTATTTCTAAAAAACCAGACTGCAAATCTTGGACATTATTTGATTTTAACTTAATATTACATCAGCTAAATAGACCCAAATTATTACATGAAAAAAATTATTCCTTTATTACTTCTTATAGTATTTTATTCCTGTGATCAGGTTCCTGCCAATGAAAAATTTGACAAAAAAACAGTTGAAAATAAATATTCAATCTCTGTTCCCGAAAACCTTGGCGTAACTACCGAATTAAATAAAGAAGCTTCTTTGCAATTACAAAATCCGTTGGATGAATTTTATGTTATTGTAATTGATGAATCTAGCAGTGATTTCGTAAATGCTATCGAAAATAATTTATTAAATGCAACTCCGGATCTTGACGGATATTATAATGCGACTTTAAGTCACTTAAAAAAAGCTGATATTAAGAATTTTAAAATATACGATATCAAGAAAAAGAAAATTAATTCTTCAAATGCTATTGTGTTTTCAATCTCTGGATCAAGCGACGGTTTTGATATTTTTTACCGATTTGCAATTGTACAGGGAAAAGAAAGATATTATCAAATTATGTCATGGACAGAGTCGAGAAAAGAAAAACAATATACCGAAAGGATGAACAGAATTATCGACTCTTTTAATGTAGAAGAAGCTGGATATTCTAAGAAAAATAATCATTTGGCAAAGGACAGGACTAAAAAGTAAATATTTATATTATAAAGCAATAGACATATATAATGCATTACATCATAAAGAGCAATTTAAATCGATTAAAGAAATGCGTTATCAATTCTTTCGAAAAAAATAATAATGTCCTGTCAATTAATTTTCATCTTATTGAATTAAGCAATTTTCTCGAAGAAGGTTATCAAAATAAAATTACAGCTAGAAAGTCAGTTTTAGTACTTAAAGATATTATTTCAGAATCATTTCATTTTAATAGATCTAAAGAAGAAACGGATCTAATTAATATTAATAATGATTATTACATCACAGATATTAAACAAATTGTAGAAATAGAAAATTATATAGAATTGGATATTGTCACATGGAAAAATAATCAACCTTATGATGAATATGATGACACCGATTATATAATATGGAAAGTTAAAGCTAAGTCCTTTCAACTACAATGGAATAGTTTTACATATTGGTAGTTATTAATTCTACCTCAAATCTTTCTTAATTACCAAATATTTCAAATCGGTATTTCCAGCATTTTTGATTCCGTGTTCTACGTTTGACGGACAGTAAAGACTGGTATTTGGTCCGGCAGTTATGGTTTTTCCGTCGAGATAGAATTCTGCCGTGCCTTCCAGAATATAGAAAAGTTCTTCTTCGATGTGTTTGTGTGGCGCATGTGTTGATTTTCCGGGTTCGACAATACTCATTTTAAGGGTGTTTTCCAGAGTAAAATCTTTATCGGCAAACCAGTATTGATATCCCACTTTTGTTTTCGTGGCTTTGTCTATTTCAAAATGATTGACACAGTTTTCGATTGTGTATTTTGGTTGTCCGGTTTCTTTTTTGGTTTCCTGAGAATAGGTTTGCTGGAGAAACAAAACTGCAATTGTGGTTTTTATTATGGTTGTTGGTTTCATTTTTTTATTGTTATGTTACGAAAAAATCTCTTTTGTTTAAACTGGACTGAAGTCCAGCCCTACAATATGGATCATTCCTTCGGAATTTTATTTCTTTCAAAGAAAGAGCCAACGGCTCGAGCTATTTTGTAGAGCTGGACTTCAGTCCAGTTTAATAATCGAATCATTCCGCCGTAATTCTCTAAAAAAAAATCACATTGGCTCTTAAAAATCCTTCAATAAAGGATATATTTTTTTAAACTTGTTGAACGCAGCTTCATACACACTTTTATTTTCTGTATTAGGAAAATAGGTTTGTCCGGTTTTGTTATCATTTATGATCTCCTCGCCGATTGATTTTAAACCTATAAGAACAGCTCCCCAGGAAGATCCTTCGATAGTTTGCGAAGTTTCAACCTGCATCTGAAAAATATCAGCAACCATTTGGAGCCACAGTTCGCTTTTGCCAAATCCGCCGCTGGCCATAATTTTTGTTTCTTTTCTAAGTTCGGGATCCGGAATTAAAATCTCTGTGATTTGGAACAATCCAAATAAAATTCCTTCTAAAGTAGCTCTTACCAAGTGCGCTTGTGTATGCGTAATCTGCATTCCTAAAAGGGTTCCCTGAGCCGAAGCATCCCAAATTGGCGCACGTTCTCCCAATAAATAAGGTACAAAAAGCAGTCCGTCAGAACCCGCAGGAATTTTTGCGGCTTCTTCAATAAGAACTTCTAAAGATTGTTCGGTTTTCAGCAAAGTTTCTTTCAGCCATTGTAAAATTATCGCACCATTATTGACAGCACCTAAAGTAAGATATTGATTGTCCATCAAATGATAACACTGCGTGCGCATTTGGTCGTCAAGATAAGGTTTCTCAATAGGTAGCCGCACTGCTCCGCTCGTGCCAATAGTCAAAGCAATACAATTTTTGTTCATGGCGCCTGTTCCGAGATTGGCCAGCGCACCATCGCCACCGCCCATTATATAAAGAAAATTATCTGAAATTCCTTTGCATTGATGTGTGACTTCGCAAACTTTAGATAGTTGATGCGGCTTAATGTTTAAGAAATTTAAAACTTCATCATCCCAATCTAAAGTATGAATGTTTAACAATCCGGTTCCGGAAGCCATGGAGGTGTCTGTATAATATTCATTGGTCAAATGATGCCAGATATATTCTTTTATACTGATGAATTTATAAGTTTTGGAAAAAAGTTCAGCGTCAAATTCTTTAAACCAGGCAATTTTTGAGAAGGGAGAAAAAGGATGAATTGGTATTCCGGTTTTTTGATAAAAGTGTTTTCCCAGATCTGAATTTTTAAGTTTTTCGGCAATTCCCGTAGCTCTGTTATCAGCCCATAAAATAGCGTCTGTCAGTGGTTTTCCATTTTCATCAATGGCAATAACGCTTTGCATCGCCGAACTAAAACTGATAAACTGAGGCTGAATTCCGTTTGTAATCTCGTTAATGCATTCCTTTACGGTTTGTAGAATTTCGTATGGTTTTTGAACACTCCATTCCGGCTTGGGATGATACATTTCGTACGACTTCACAATTTGTCGAAGCACATTTCCCTGTTTATCAAAACAAACGGCTTTTGTAGCTGTTGTTCCTATGTCGATGCCAATATACAATGCTCCCATATTATTTATTTAATCCATAAATTTAAAAGTAATACTCCAATTGATTCCATTACTCCTAATTGTCTTGTAAAAATATTACTTTCTACACGTAAAAAGTCGCCATTTAAAATAAAATGTCAGAAATAAAAACTACTTTTAAAAAATTCAAAAACAACCCTTTTTATAATGAACCAATTCCAACTTAAAATAAAATCACTCCTCATATTTGTTATTTCTTTAACTTTTACAAATTTCTTATCCGCTCAGACATCAAAAGAAAAAAGCCATTCCATAATAGCAAAAGGGGCAGTTCTCACAAAATTATCAGATCAATTCAGTTTTACAGAAGGTCCTGCTGTAGATAAGAAAGGAAATGTTTATTTTACGGATCAGCCTAATAATCGAATCATGAAATGGTCGGTTGATGGGAAACTTTCTGTTTTTATGGAAAATGCCGGAAGAGCTAACGGTATGTATTTTGATCACGCAGGCAATCTTTTGGCTTGCGCCGATGAAAAAAATGAGCTTTGGAAAATAGACCAAAACAAAAATTATACTGTAATACTAAACAATTTCGAAGGAAAAAGGCTGAATGGCCCTAACGATCTTTGGGTTGATCCAAAAGGCGGTATCTATTTTACAGATCCTTTTTACCAAAGAGATTACTGGAAACATACCTCCAAAGAAATTGAGAAAGAATGTGTTTACTATTTATCTCCGGATAAATCCAAAATTACCAATGTTGCGAATAACCTTGTAAAACCAAATGGTATTATTGGAACTTCGGATGGAAAAACCTTATATGTAGCAGATATAGGAGCCAATAAAACGTACTCTTATACAATTGAAAGTAACGGTTCTTTAAGCAAAAAAACGCTTTTTACTGAATCAGGTTCAGATGGAATGACAAGAGACGAGTCCGGTAATATTTACCTAACCGGAAATGGAGTTACCGTATTCAACCCCAAGGGAGAAAAAATAGCTCATATTGATGTTCCTGAACCTTGGACAGCTAATGTTTGTTTTGGAGGAAAAAAATTTAAAACATTATTCATTACTGCCAGTAAAAGTGTTTATACGATACAAATGAACGTTCGGGGAATGAAATAATTTATAATACTTGCCAGATTTTGATTGAAATTTTATTTATTTTTTCAGACTGGACTGAAGTCCAGCCCTACAATATTGTTAGAGCCGCTGGCTCTTTTTTGTGCTAGTAACAAGAAAAATTCCTGAGGAATGTCCCATATGGTAGAGCTGGACTTTAGTCCAGTTGAGCATAGAATTTTTTTATTTTGTTTTGCTGCATAAAATTATGAAAAATGATAAGATTTTATCAGACTTCCCTATCGCTATCGGGAAAACAGTATCCTTTTGCGGTCTCATTAAAGAAACTAGACCACAAAAAATAGAGTGTCGAGCTGGACAAATGGTCTTGAAAAAACAAAAATGTTCTGCTCCTTAAAAAAATAAGACTGATAAAATCTCAATAAAATCAATGCTTCGCAAACTTTTTTGTAAACACTTATTGTACGATAAGAAAATATTATGATAAAAATATTTTGTAATTCGAAAAACCGCCATACATTTGCCTAACAGTGTTAAACAATTTAATACTTAATGAAAATGGCTAGTAAAGATCGAATTTTAAGACAAAAAGAAGAGACAAGAAGTAACATTCTTGGGGCTGCTTATGACATCGTAAAAGAAGACGGCTGGAATGGTTTAAGTATGCGCAAAATTGCTGATAGAATCGAATATACTGCTCCTATCATTTATGAATACTTTTCTAATAAAGATGCTATACTGACTGAATTAACTAGTCAGGGTTTTATTAAACTGGCAAAAGAATTAGAAAAGGCGAAAGCTAAATTTGAAAAACCTGAAGATCAATTAGAAGCCATGTGGATGGCTTATTGGGATTTTGCCTTTACAGATACTGAAATGTACCAGGTAATGTTTGGGGTTCAGATGAATTGTTGTTCGCAGCAATGTTCACTTTCAGATTCGCCTTATATGATGTTTACAGCTGTTATAGCTGAAGTCATGAAAGACAGTAATCCGGATCAGGAGATTATTAAACAAAAGTATTTTACTTTCTTCTCTATTATTCATGGTTTAATTGCCATCAATATTATAAACAGAAACGGAGCATTAGAAAGTATCAACAATCAAATTTTGAAGGATGCCATTGGCGGTATCATCAAATCAATACAATAAAAAAATTTTCAATATCACTTAACAGTGTAAAATGATTTAAGGATAACATAAAATCCTTTTTTTTGAAACAATTACTTAACACTGTTAGAAAATTTAATCTAAGTAATCCGAGTTTTTTTACTCTTTTACTTAACAGTGATAAATAATTTAATACCAATTTAAAAACACAACAAAAGAAGATTTAAAAGGAAGTTTGCGCTCTTTTACTTAACAATGTTAGATAATTTAATTTAATTAGATATGAATCCCGAGAATGTCAGAATACCCAAAATTTTTAAACGAGAAAATGTTCAACCAATTAAAACCATAATGAAAATGAAAAATGTAATTATAACCAGTTTTATTCTGGCATTAGTACTAAGCAGCTGTGCCGATAAAAATCAAGGCCCTGCTGCTCCGCCACCTCCGGTTTTACCTGTGTTGGCTATTACAAGTGCAAATACTACTACAGACGCTGAATATCCTGCCTCTATACAAGGAACTGTTGACGTTGAAATTCGTCCTCAGGTAAGCGGAAACCTAGATAGAATTTTTGTTGATGAAGGTGCTTATGTAAACAAAGGACAAACTTTATTCAAAATAAACGAACGTCCGTACCGTGAGCAGTTAAACAATGCATTGGCAAGTTTACACGCAGCCGAAGCAGCTTTAATCAACGCAAATTTAGAAGTAGATAAATTAACTCCTTTAGTTCAAAACAAAGTAGTTTCTGATTATCAGTTAAAAACAGCTAAAGCTTCACAAAAAATTGCTGCTGCAAATATTGAACAGGCAAAAGCTATGGTAGGTTCTGCTAAAATCAATTTAGGATACACTAATGTTACTGCTCCAGTAAGCGGATATATTGGAAGATTACCTAAAAAACAAGGAAGTTTAGTTTCTGCTTCTGATGTTGAGCCTTTAACTACTTTATCAGATGTTCACGAAGTATTTGCTTATTTCTCTTTAGGTGAAACTGATTTCATCAACTTTAAAGAGCAATACGCCGGAACTTCTCTTGGTGATAAAATCAAAAAACTGCCTCCTGTTACTTTGATTTTAGCTGATAATAATGCTTATCCGCAAACCGGAAAAATTGATATGGTAGACGGACAGTTTGATAAAACTACCGGAGCTATTACCATTAGAGCGACTTTCCCTAATAAAGGCGGTGTTTTACGTTCAGGAAACACAGGAAGAATCCGTTTAGGGTTACAGCATGACGATGCGATTTTGGTTCCACAATCGGCTACAGTAGAAATGCAGGATAAAGTATTTGTTTTCACAGTAGGTAAAGACAACAAAGTAACCAAAATGCCAATCGTAGTTGCAGGTAAAAGCGGTACCAACTATTTAATTAAAGAAGGTGTAAAAACTGGCGACCAAATCGTACTAAGCGGAATTGACAAACTTCAGGACGGACAAGCAATTCAGCCTGAAAAATCAACCAAAGTTGCCGAAGTAACTAATAAAAAATAATTCTAAAACACAATGTTCAAAATATTTATACAAAGACCTGTACTGGCAACCGTAATTTCCATTTTATTGGTAATTCTGGGAGTATTAGGTTTAACTAAACTGCCTTTACAACAGTTTCCTGATATTGCGCCACCATCGGTTTTGGTAACGGCGGTATATCCTGGAGCCAACGCAGAAACGGTTTTACGTTCTGTGGCACCTTCTCTGGAAGAATCTATAAATGGTGTAGAAAACATGACATATATGAGTTCTACTGCCAGTAACGACGGTACTTTGGCTATTACCGTTTTCTTTAAACTGGGTACAGATGCTGACCAGGCTGCTGTAAACGTTCAAAACCGTGTTGCTCAAGCAACCAGCCAGCTTCCTGCCGAAGTTGTGCAGCAAGGTGTAATTACAGCTAAACAGCAAAACTCTTTCATCATGGCAATTGGTATGTATACCGATGATGAAGCAAAATACGATCAGACATTTGTTGCCAACTATGCACAGATCAATATTATTCCGGAGTTAAAACGTATTCCGGGTGTGGGTTCTGCCAGTATTTTTGGTGGTGTAAAAGACTACTCTATGCGTGTATGGTTAAATCCAACACAAATGTCAACTTATAAAGTGACTCCAAATGAAGTTATGGCTGCCATTCAGGACAAAAGTTTGGAAGCGGCTCCGGGTAAATTTGGAGAAAGAAGTAAAGAAGTTTTTGAATACGTTATTAAATATAAAGGGAAATTAACTAAACCTGAAGATTATGAAAATATTGCTATACGTTCTAATGCAGATGGTTCAGTACTTCGCTTAAAAGATGTGGCACGAGTAGAACTTGGAGCTTACTCTTATAACAGTTTAACTCGTTTAAATGGTAAAAAAGGAATTGTAATCGGGGTTATCCAGTTAGCAGGATCTAACTCAAATGATATTCAGATTGCCATTAATAAGATGATGGAAAAAGCTTCTAAAGATTTTCCAACAGGTATAAAACACAATATTTTCTATAGTACAAAAGTATCTCTTGACCAGTCTATCGAACAAGTTGAGCATACTTTACTAGAAGCTTTTATACTGGTATTTATTGTAGTATTTATATTCCTGCAAGATTTTAGATCAACATTGATCCCGGCTATTGCTGTACCTGTAGCAATTTTAGGAACGTTCTTCTTCATGCAGTTATTCGGATTCTCGATCAACCTTTTAACACTTTTCGCATTAATTCTGGCGATTGGTATTGTGGTCGATGATGCCATTGTGGTGGTCGAAGCCGTGCATGCGAAAATGGAGCACAAACGTTTGTCTCCAAAAATCGCAACCCATGAAGCAATGCACGAAATAACGGGTGCTATTATCTCGATTACGCTGGTAATGGCTGCTGTATTCCTGCCGGTTGGTTTTATGGAAGGCTCAACAGGAGTTTTCTACCGTCAGTTTGCCTTTACAATGGCAATTGCAATTGTAATTTCGGCTGTAAATGCCTTAACATTAAGTCCGGCGCTTGCTGCGTTATTCTTAAAAGACAATCACGGATCTCACGATCACGATGCGCCTTACGAGAAAAAAGGATTTAAAGAAAAATTCTTTAGTGCTTTTAACAGCAGTTTTGAATCGCTTACCAACCGTTATATTGGCGGAATTAAATTCTTAATCAGAAAAAAATGGTTGAGTTTAGGCGGATTGGCAGTAATCACAATTGCTACAATTGTAATGGTAAAAACAACTCCTGCAGGGTTTATTCCAACAGAAGATCAGGGATTTATTGCGATTGCAGTAAATACACCATCTGGAACATCTTTAGACGGAACTCAAAAAGTTATGACTGAAGCTGAAAATACTTTAAAAGCATTAGACGCTTCACGATTTGTAACCGCAATTTCTGGTTTCAACTTATTGACGAACTCTACAAGTCCATCTTCTGCGGTTGTATTCGTATTGCTGAAACCAAACGAAGAACGCGGGGAAGTAAAAAATATTGACGAAATCATGAATCAGGTTCGTGGCAAACTGGGCGCTATTTCTGGCGGAAGTTTCTTCGTATTCAGTTTCCCAACTGTTCCCGGATTTAGTAACGTTGAGGCTTTAGATTTAGTTCTTCAGGATAAAACCGGAGGAAAACTGGATAAATTCAGCGGCATTTCTCAGGAATTTATCGGAGCATTAATGAAACGTCCTGAAATTGCAGTAGCTTTTACAAGTTTCAAAGCCGATTATCCTCAATTACAATTGGAAATCAATGATGAAAAAGCAAACCAATTAGGTGTAAATGTAAAAGATATTTTGCAGACTATGCAGGCTTATTTTGGTAGTGCGCAGGCATCTGATTTCAACAGATTTGGTAAATATTACCGAGTTGTAGTTCAGGCTGATATTCAGGACAGAGCTGATCCTACAGCAATCGACAGAGTGTTTGTAAAAAACAAAACCGGCGAAATGGTGCCAATAAATACTTTAGTAAAACTAACTCGTATTTATGGTTCAGAAACCGCTTCAAGATACAATTTATTTAACTCAATTTCTATTAATGCCATTCCGAAACCAGGATTTAGTTCAGGAGATGCTATTAAAGCAATTGAAGAAGTAGCAGCACAACAATTGCCTGCAGGTTACGGGTATGAATTCTCGGGCCAGACTCGTGAGGAGATTTCGTCTGGAGGACAATCTGCAACTATATTCTTACTGTGTTTGATATTCGTTTATTTCTTACTTGCTGCACAGTACGAAAGTTACATTTTGCCTTTGGCAGTAATCTTATCAATCCCTGCAGGTATTTTTGGAGTATTCGCCGCTATTGGTTTAACTGGAATTGAAAACAACATTTATGTACAAGTTGCACTTGTCATGCTTATTGGACTTCTTGCCAAAAATGCCATTTTGATTGTCGAGTTTGCGGCACAAAAAAGAAGATCAGGTCAGGCGTTAGTCAGAGCTTCTATAGATGCAGCAAAACTACGTTTACGACCAATTATCATGACGTCTCTTGCTTTTGTGGTTGGTTTAGTACCTATGATGAGTGCCAAAGGTCCATCTGCACAAGGTAACCACTCTATTAGTATTGGGGCAGCCGGAGGAATGGTTTCAGGAGTAATTCTAGGTTTGTTTATCATTCCTGTTTTATTCATCATCTTCCAGCATTTACAAGAAAAGGTTTCTGGAAAACCAGTTGCCGTAATTCATAACGAAGAAAAATAATAAATGGAAAACTATATAACCACAGCCTTAGTAGCCATTATAATTGGCATAGCTTATATATCGTACAGAATCTCGAAAGATCTTGAAAACAGACAAGATACTTGTACAGAAATTAAATAAAAAGACTAATGAAAAATCATATAACCAAAATCGTGACCTTCGCCATTCTGATCACGACCTTAATATCCTGTAAAGTTTCGAAGGATATTGAAACTCCAAAAGATGCATTTCCTGAAAATTTCAGGAATGCATCAACTTCGAGTGATACAACAAGTATTGCTGATGTGGAGTGGAAAAACTTCTTTACAGAAAAAGATATTATAAAATTAATAGACAGTGCCGTTGCCAAAAACAACGATCTGTTGATTGCCGAAAAAAACATTGAAATTGCGCAATACCGTTTTACACAATCAAAATGGGGAAATGTACCTCAGGTTAATTTATTTGTAAACGCAAGTACAAGCAATCCGTCTGATAATAGTTTTACAGGATTAAACCTGAATCAGGCGATTGGAGCAAAACATATTGATGATTATTCTGCAGGCGCTTCACTTTCGTGGGAAGCTGATATTTGGGGGAAAATCAAAAACCAGAAGAAAGGTGCTTATGCAGGATATCTTCAATCAGCCGAAGTAAAAAAAGCTTTGCAGACCAATATTGTAGCCAATGTTTCAAGAGGATATTATAACCTTTTGATGCTTGATGCTCAATTGGATATTGCCAGACAAAATCTAAAATTAAATGATAGTACAACCAATATTATCAAATTAAAATACGATGCGGGTCAGGTAAGTACTTTAGCAATTCAACAATCAGAAGCACAAAAATTAAACGCAGCACAATTGATTCCGTTATTGGAACAAAATATTGCCATTCAGGAAAATGCATTGAGCGTTTTAACGGGTTCTTTCCCAAATGCAAAAGAAAGATCTGTTAAACTGAGTGAAATTGAAGTAAAACAAAATACTTCAATAGGAATTCCTTCTTCTTTAGTAAGCAGAAGACCTGATGTAAAAAGTGCCGAATTGGCTCTTAAAGCTGCCAACGCAAATGTCGGTATCACGAAAGCGGATTTATACCCAGCTCTCAGAATTACGGCTCAAGGCGGCGTTAACTCTTTTGAAACCAGCAATTGGTTCAATATTCCAGCTTCATTATTCGGAACCGTTGCAGGTGGTTTAACACAGCCTCTTTTAAACAATAAAAGAGTTAGAACGCAATATAATATTGCAGTTGCTGAAAGAGAAAAAGCAGTTTTAGCTTTTAGACAATCCGTTTTGGTTGCGGTAAGCGAAGTTTCGGATGCTTTGGTTAAAGTTGAGAAATTACAACAGCAGGAAACTTTCTTAAAAGAAAAAGTAAAAACATTACAACAGGCAATTAAAAACTCTAATCTGCTTTTCAAAAACGGTATGGCAGAATACTTAGAAGTTTTAACCGCTCAGGCTAACTTATTACAAAGCGAACTGGAGCTTGCCGATATTAAAAGACAACAACTCACAGCCAACACAGATCTATACCGTGCTCTGGGCGGCGGCTGGAAATAATACCCATTACAGTTAATTATTTATTTTTTGAGAGGAAAGCGCTGTGAAACTTCGGTTTCATGGCGTTTTTTAGTTTTGGCTGTTATGGCACGCGGATGATACTGATTCGCTTTGCGAAAACGCGGATTTATGCGGATTTTTGTCATTGCGAAGAACAAAGCAATCTCATTTACTAATTAAAGTTTAAAATATTCTGTGTTCTCATCTCACAGAAGGTCTTCGACTTCGCTCAGACTGACAAACATTATTAATAACATATTTACCACAATCTTGTCATCCTGAGGAACGAAGGATCTCCGCAAGAAACTCCACAAAGAAAATCTTCAATCTTAATAAAACTTATTACAATAAAAATTCGTGAAAATTTGTGAAATTCGTGGCAAAAACTTTCAATCATGACTTTCAACAAAGAAATATACCTCAACAATCTAAAACAAACCATTGAAAGCTATTACCCTATTTCCGATAAATCCTGGAAACTGATTGAAAGTATCACCGAATTTCAGACTTTTAAAAAAGGGGAAATATTACTCCAAAACGGAGAAATTGCCAAGAATCTTCATTTTATTGGTAAAGGAATCATCAGAACTTTTATTACAGACGAACTTGGGAATTTTTACAACAAAAATCTTTTTCTCGAAAATACTCTGGCCGGATCAAAAGTTTCATTGATGCTGCAAACGCCTTCAAACTTTACAATTGAAGCCTTAGAAGATTGTATTATCATCAACCTCAATTACAAAAAATATATTGAGCTGATTAATCAAAATGACGATCTCAAAAACTTTTATATCACCCATTTAGAGAAAAACTGGATTATCGAAAAAGAACAAAGAGAAGTCGCGCTCGTTATGCAGAATGCAACAGAAAGATATTTAAAACTTCTTGAAAAAAATCCGGGAATTGCCGATAGAGTTCCGTTACTGCATATCGCATCGCATTTAGGCATTACACCAACTCAGTTAAGCCGAATCAGAAAAAATCTTGAAAAAGATTTGTAAATCAACATATGTAAAGGCTTTCCTTAAAAACTCCATTTACCTTTGCTTGTATAATTAATTCAGCATTTACAATGAACAAAATAGATCTTATTAAAGACAATATCGATAATTTAACCTCTTTGTGGAAAACCGCCGCCACTCCTCTCCTTTCTTATCATAAAACTGATTTTTTAGAATTTTCTCAAATAAAAAATGCAGGCTGGCCCAACAGATTATGGTTTAGAAAAGATATCACTGCCGAAAATCTTCCGTTGATTCTGGAAACGATCGAAAAAAATCCCGGTTTAGTGGTTCCGTATTGGGATGTTTTTGGAAGTAATTCTAATGAAATTTTTGAAAAAAACGGATTTGTCATTCGAAATAAATTAACCGCTATGGCTTTGAAACTTGGTGACAAATTTACACTCCAAAACCATCTTACGTTTAAAAGAGTTTTAAATGAAGAAGATGCCAAAATCTGGTCAGATATTTATCCGTTATCATTTAATTATGTAATCGGTAAAGAAACATTGGTTCATAATTATGAGAATGTAAAATATTTTTTGGTTCATTTTGAAGAAAAACCAATTGGAACACTGGCACTTTTTCAAACCGGAAAAACAATGGGAATTCACGGCTTGGGCGTGATTCCGGAAATGCGTAAAAAAGGTTTAGCCGAAGAAATCATGAAATTCGGAATCAACCAAGCGATTGATGAAAACTGCGAATATGCTCAATTACAAGCTTCAGATTTAGGAAAAGGAATTTATACCAGATTAGGTTTTGAAGATTTGTTTGTGATTACGAATTACCAGCTTACTTAAATTCCAAATTTTAAAATCCAAATTCCAAATTATTACGATAGACCTTTGTCAAAGTTTGAAACTTTGACAAAGGTATTTTATCCCAGCTTTCAATTTTGTCATATTTTTTGTCATCCTGACGGAGGAAGGATCTTTGCAAGAAACTCTTCAATCAGGATAGACAATCTTTCTTGAATTACTAATGAAGATTCTTCGTTCCTCAGAATGACAAACTATAGCAAGCAATAATCTAAAATCTACACTCTAAAATCTAAAATCTCCCATCTTGTCGCAAATGCCCCTAAAATAGTCATAAATAGGTATTTCATGAAAAAATAAGAATAGTACATTTGTAATACATTAACTAATAACTATTTAAAAACAAACCACATGAAAAACGCTAAAATTATTTTTTGGGTTACTACAATTATTATTTTTCTATTCGAAGGTGTAATGCCGGCCTTTACTTCCCAAACGGAAATGGCCAAAGAAGGAATCAAACATTTAGGATATCCTGAGTATTTTGGAAATGCTTTAGTAATTTTTAAAATTCTGGGAGTTTTGATTTTAGTGATTCCGTCAGTTCCTAAAAATGTAAAAGAATGGGCTTATGCCGGATTTGGATTCGATTTTATCTTTGCTTCTATAAGTCATTTTGCAGTTGACGGAATTAATATTCAAAGTTTCTTTCCTTTAATCTTTTTAGTGATTTTGGCAATATCTTATATCTACTATCATAAAATAGAGCGATACAAAAATATCGCGCTGTAAATTCTAAAACGATGATAGAAGTTTTTAAAACAAATGTTCAGGAAGTTGAGCAATCGATTATGATTGTAGGGAAACTTCTTGAACATTTCCCAAACAGTGCTATCAATTTTGATCTCGAAGATTGTGATAAAATTTTGCGGGTTCATGCGCCTGCAATATCCAATCAAAAAATAATTGAAGTACTGAATTCAAATGGTTTTCATTGCGAAGTACTTCCGTAAAACCACAATTTATTGATTTACACAATATTGCAATAAAAATTGTATTTTTGAGAGACTAACTTCTAAACCATCAAAAAATGAATTTACCAGCAGAACACCAAACTGTGATGCCTTATCTAATTCTTAAAGGTGCAGCACAATTCATAGAATTTACAAAAAATGTCTTTGGAGCTTCAGAAACTCATACAAAAGCGCTGCGCGAAGACGGCAGTATTATGCATGCCGAAATTACTCTAAACGGCAGTACCATCATGTTTACAGAAGAAACCAGCGACTGGCCCAAACAAACCGCTAATTTGTTTGTATATGTTCAAAATGCAGACAAAACGTATCTAAAAGCATTAGACAACGGAGCAGTTTCTTTAATGGGAATGAGCGATCAGGATTATGGCAGAACCTGCGGTGTAACTGATCCGTTTGGAAATGTGTGGTGGATTACTTCCGTCAATTAACCAACTAAAAAATCAATAATATGGAAACAAACGTTCAAAAAAATATTGTTGAAACATTCAAAAAATTAAATGAGATATTTTCAAAATTCTCAGAAAATGAAATAAATCAGATTCCGTATCAGGGAAGCTGGACACCGGGACAAGTTGTACAGCATATTATTTTGGCCTGTTCGGGATATCCTCAATTATTTGGAGGCAAAACCGAAAAAACAACCCGAAAACCTGATGAAAAAATAAAAGATATTGAAGGTCTTTTTTTAAACTTCAGTATAAAAATGGATTCGCCCGTTTTCTTAATACCGGAGAAAAAAGAGTACAACAAAAACAAACTGAATTTAGAATTGCTTAGAATCGAATCTGAATTATTAGATTGTGCCGAAAAATATGATCTAACCTTAACTTGCCTTGATTTTCAGGTTCCGGGTTTTGATACCTTTACCATGTACGAATGGATCGATTTTGCTTTAGTACATACTCAAAGACATACACATCAATTGAACTCTATTTTTCAGCATATAACTAAACTTTAATCTCCTACATTTATATGAAACCAAAATCAGGAATTGTTTTATTTTCAGGTTTACTGGCCGGAACTTTAGATATTTTGGCCGCAATTTTAATTTACTCCGTCATTTTACAAAAAACAACAGCCGAAAAAATTATACAATCAATAGCAAGCGGACTCTTTAAACAAAATGCTTACACAGGCGGGTCGCAGATGATTTTGTATGGCTTGCTTCTGCATTATTTCATTGCATTTGCTTTTGCCTATTTCTATTATAAAATATACCCGCATGTTCCGCTTCTAAGAAAAAACATATTCCTTTCGGGTTTTGTGTACGGAATTTTTGTCTGGATTGTAATGAATCTTATTGTACTTCCGTTGGTATTTCCAAAGCTTCCGTCAAAAGAATTTGATTTCCCATTGATACTTTCTATCTTAATTCTAATCTTTTGTATTGGTCTTCCAATTGCTTTTATTACACAAAAGTTTTATCATAAAAATGTTGTAATCTAGGTTCAGGAACACACAATAATAAAAATATCAAAAAAAGCGAAATCAATACGATTATTGATTTCGCTTTTTTTGTGCCTGTTTTTTTCAGAAATAAAAATTTTTTAAGCTCATTTTTCTTTCTCTTCAAAATCCTGACTTTACTTACAAAAAGTTAATACATACAATGTTATTTTTCTCACAATTAACTAAAAATCAAAAATTTATGTCGTACTTTTAGAATTACAATTTCAACCTTATACAATTCCCATCTAATCTCATTTGAGTTAATTTTTTGATCGATAGAGTTAATTCTCGCTCTGTTCGCAGGGTAATTTTAATCAAAATTAAAAAACAAGTATGGAATTAGCAGTTACCCAACACACCATAGCCGTAAAACATGGTGTAATTTTAGAAAAATCAGATAGGGCTTTCGAAGAATTAGGTGTATTGAATCCTGCAGTATATCAAGACGGAAATAATGTTCATATGTTTTACAGAGCTGCAAAAAGAGGCAACTTTTCAACAATTGGTTATTGCAGATTAGAAGGTCCGACCACTTTAGCAGAACGTCGTACTGAACCTATTTTTGAGCCTGAATACATTTATGAAATTCATGGTGTCGAAGATCCGCGAATTACAAAAATTGATGACACCTATTATATGACGTATGTAACATACGATGGTATTAACGCATGCGGAGCCATTGCAGTTTCAAAAGATTTGACTTCATTTAAAAAGAAAGGAATTATAACGCCTAAATTTATTTTAAACGAATTCACAAACTTGGTCCGCAAACATTTACAAAACCCAAGTATAGCCAAAATATTAGCTTTTAATACCGCCAGAAGTTATCCTTTGAGCGAAACGATAAAAGAAAACTTATTTGTATGGGATAAAAACGTAGTTCTTTTTCCTAAAAAAATTAATGGAAAATTCGTGGCATTGCACCGCTTATTTCCTTCGATTCAAATAGTTTCTTTTGAAAAGAAAAAAGACCTGACGGTTGATTTTTGGAAAGAATATCTTAAAAATCTGCCGGATTATATTGTAATGGAGCCAGAATACGAACATGAAACCAGCCATATTGGTCCCGGAGCTCCGCCAATAGAAACAAAAGACGGCTGGCTTTTAATTTATCATGCTGCCGAAAAGCGCGAAAAAGGACTTGTTTATCATGCCTGCGCAGCTTTGCTGGATCTTAATAATCCTCAAAAAGTAATTGGAAAACTAACTAAACCTATTATCACGCCAGCAGAATATTATGAACGACACGGTTATGTAAATTATGTTGTATTCCCTACCGGAACAGCCATTTTTGATGACCAATTATATATTTATTACGGTGCCGCCGATGACAAGATTGCGGTGGCTTCTTTGAACCTAAACGACTTATTAACCGAACTAAAACAGAATTCCCATGAAGAAGATATCAAATAAATCGAAAATTGTTTTTCTTTCTACATTTCCACCAACACAATGTGGAATCGCAACTTATACTCAAGATACAATAAAAGGTATTACCGATGTTTTTGGTAAATCCATAACTTGTGAAATTTGCGAATTGGTCGATAAGCCAAAGGCAAACCCAACACAGGCCTTTACATTAAATACAAAAGACAAAGCAGAATACGCAAAAGTTGCCGAAGAAATTAATGATGATGAAAGTGTGAAATTAGTTCACATACAACATGAGTTTGGTTTATTTGGCGGTAATTACGGCGACTATTTATTAGATTTTTTAAATGTCATTAAAAAACCTGTTACGTATACTTTTCACAGCGTTATTCCTAACCCGAATAATGAATTACGAACTTTTGTAAAACTGCTTTTAAGCTACAGCAACTCTGTTTTTGTAATGACTAACCAGTCAAAAGAAATTTTGATAAATGACTATGATATCAATGAAGAAATAATTACTTGCGTGCCGCACGGAACTCATATTGTTATTTATGAAACTCCTGAACAGGCAAAAGAAAAATTCGGAATTAAAAATAAAATTGTTTTATCAACCTTCGGACTTTTAGGCGAAGGAAAAAATATCGAAACCGGTTTGCAGGCACTTGCAAAAATTGTCAAAACAGAACCAGATGTTCTCTACTTGATTATTGGCAGTACACACCCTAATTTAATTAAAGACGGTGTTGATACTTATCGCAGCAAACTCGAAGCTCTTGTAGACGAATTAAACTTACATGACAATGTTCGTTTCATAAATAAATATTTAGATACCGAAGAACTTTTAGACTATTTAAAAGCTACAGACATTTATTTGTTTACTTCAAAAGATCCAAACCAGGCGGTAAGCGGCACTTTTGCCTACGCAATGAGCTGCGCGTGTCCAATGGTAGCATCAAAAATCCCACATACACGAGAAGTTTTAACTTCAGACTGTGGTGTTTTAGTTGACATTGGAAACGTAGATCAATTTGCCGAACAAACTCTACAATTGATTGCCGATGAAAAGCTTAGACATGAAATGGGAATCAATGCTTTTACTAAAATGAGAGCTTCGTCTTGGGAAAATGCAGCATTAACTCACATGGATACGTATAAAAAACTGATCGAAAATCCGTCAGATATTAAATATAACTATCCGGATATTCAGTTACGCCATATCAAAAGATTAACCACAGATCTTGGTATTATACAGTTTAGCAAAATTTCGATTCCAGATCTGGAATCAGGATATACTTTAGATGACAATGCCCGCGCGTTAATTGCATTTTGTATGCACTATAAATTAACGAGAGATAAAGACGATCTTCCGTATATTTTAATTTATCTGGATTTCATCGAAAGATGCCAAAGACCAAAAGGTGATTTTATCAATTATGTCGATCAGGAAAATCGCGAACACGTAGAACAAAATGCCGAAGTTAATCTTGAAGATTCTAATGCAAGAGCAATCTGGGCATTGGGTACCGTAATTTCAAATGCTGATATCCTGCCTGAAAACATTTCGAAAAAAGCTTCAAAATGCTTTCTGGATTCCTTAAAATGGGCAGAAAATATTCAATCACCAAGAGCAATTGGCTTTGCTACAAAAGGGTTATTTTTATATCACAATGCCATTCCTAATTTATATGTTGCCGCAATTATCAATAAATTAAATGCAAAACTATTAGCAAATTACGAAGATACAGCTACAGAAAACTGGCAGTGGTTTGAAAATTATTTAACGTACGGAAACGGGATTCTGCCTGAATCAATGCTGTATGCTTATTTAATTACCAATAAACCGGTTTACAAAAAAGTAGCACTTGACTCTATGGACTTTTTAATTTCGAAAACATTTATTGATGGAAATTTCAAAGCTATTTCAAACAAAAGCTGGCTGCATAAAGATTCAGAACCAGAATTATATGGCGAACAGGCAATTGATGTTACGTACACCATTCAAACTTTAAATGCTTTTTATAACACTTTTAAAACTCCGGAATATAAAAAGAAAATGAAAGCTGCATTTAACTGGTT
Organism: Flavobacterium sp.; assembly: GCF_039595935.1. Classification (NCBI taxonomy): domain Bacteria; kingdom Pseudomonadati; phylum Bacteroidota; class Flavobacteriia; order Flavobacteriales; family Flavobacteriaceae; genus Flavobacterium; species Flavobacterium sp. The sequence goes on from NZ_JBCNKR010000004.1 coordinate 720,022, forward strand.
TTTAGGAAAAAATCACTTAAACCAAATTATGTATAATCCTGTAAGCGGTGGTGGTTATGACGGTCTTGAAAAAGATAATATAAACTTAAATCAAGGAGCAGAATCAACAGTTTGTTATCTAACTGCAAGATTATTAATGGAAAAATTTGCTTTATCTGAGCCAAAAGTTATACCTTTACTAAAATCAAGAACTGGTATCGCAATAAACTCTTAAAAATATAAATTCCAAATTCCAATTTTAGAATTAGATTTAAACGTTTGGAATTTGGAATTTCAAAAATTAGAAATTTTTTAAAAGCAATAGACTAGCCAAAATTCTATTCAACCCGGAAAATCCCTTTCTTTCTAAGAAAGGGATTTTTTGTTATGTTAAAAAATAAACAAATAAATTTGCCTATCTACTAATAGGTAGTATCTTTGTCAAAAAAATTGCAGGCATGACAACAAGAGAAAATATTGTAGACAAAGCAGATCAATTAATTCGAAATAAAGGCTACAATGCCTTTAGTTTTAAAGATATTTCAAATGATATTGGCATCAAGACAGCTTCAATTCATTATCATTTCCCTACAAAATCAGATCTTGGAGTAGCAACCATCAAAGAACATATCGCCCGATGTGTAGCTTTAAAAGAAAAAGTGGCCAATGAATCGCCTTTAACTCAACTAGAAGCTTTCTTAGAGGTACAGGCACAGATAAAAAGAGAAAATAAAGTCTGTATTGTAGGTTCATTAGCTACTGATTTGAACACTTTAGATGAATCTATAAAAGCAGAACTACAGCAATTTGCCCAAATTGTACTTAACTGGATTACTGAAATTTTAATTGAAGGAAAAAAAATGGGCATATTTGATTTTGATATTCTGCCCAGAACAAAAGCCATAATGATAATTACCAATATGATTGCCATTGTACAACTTTCAAGACTTACAAACGATGACGATTTTGAATTGGTAAGACAAACAATATTAACAGAATTAAGACCTAAAAAATAATGAAAAGAGTAGTAATAACTGGATTAGGAGCCGTAACTCCCATTGGAAATAATGTTGAGGAATATTGGAATTCATTAATTAATGGAGTAAGCGGCGCAGGTCCGATAACAAGATTCGACACCACACAATTCAAAACCAAATTTGCCTGTGAAGTTAAAAACTTTGACGCTTCACCTATTTTTGAAAAAAATGAAATTAGAAAATACGATCTTTTTACACAATATGCTTTGTATGCAGCAGATGAAGCCGTAAAACAAGCCAATATTGATTTTGATACTTTAAATAAAAACCGAATTGGAGTAATCTGGGGCTGCGGTGATGGCGGAATTTCAACTTTTGAAGAACAAATAGGCGAATATATTTCCGGAAATGGTGTGCCAAGATTTAGTCCGTTTTTCATTCCAAAAAGAATTGTCAATATTGCTTCAGGTGCGATTTCAATTAAATACGGACTTCGCGGCATTAATTATACAACTGCTGCAGCCTGTTCTGCCAGCAATACCGCAATTATAGATGCTTTCAATTACATTCGCTGGGGAAAAGCCGATATGATTATCAGCGGAGGTTCTGAAGCCTCTGTTTCAGAATCTTCTATTGGTGGTTTTAATGCTTCAAAAGCGTTATCTACTTTAAATGAAGATTATGCTAAAGCTTCACGTCCTTTTGATGTAACACGAGACGGATTTGTTTTAGGCGAAGGTGCCGGTGTTGTTATATTAGAAAGCTACGAACATGCCATAAAAAGAAACGCCATAATTTTGGCTGAAATTGTAGGCGGAGGTTTGGCTGCAGATGCTTACCACTTAACCGGAACGCATCCTGAAGGAGAAGGCGCCGTAATAGGAATGGAACTTGCTCTTGAAGAAGCCGAAATTACACCAGACCAGATTGACTATATCAATGCACACGCCACTTCTACTCCAACTGGTGATTTAAGTGAACTTAAAGCCGTAGAAAAAGTATTCGGAATAAATCCTAATGCCAATATAAGTGCTACAAAATCTATGACAGGACATTTACTTGGCGGCGCCGGAGCAATTGAAGCTATTGCCTGTATAAAAGCCGTTCAGGAGAATATTGTACCGCCTACTATTAACACTCAGAATGTTGAACCTGAATTTGCTGATAAATTTAATTTAACTCTCGGAAAAGCACAATCAAGAGTAGTTAATTATGCCATGAGTAATACTTTTGGTTTTGGCGGTCATGTAGCCAGTTCAATTTTTAAGAAATTTACAGAGTAAGAAATAGAAACGGAGTTTTTCATTTCACTGGATTTTATTCAGTAAGAACATAAAAACCTAAAATAAGAAGGGCTGTCTCGAATGTTGAGACAGCCCTTCTTTTTGTTTGCATACCAGCAACGTCAATTGATTATAAATATTGTGATTTCATGAAAATTATATAAGGCTCAAAAAAAGTTTTGTAAAGTAATTTAACAAGTATAGAAGTAACTTTCATATATCAATTAAAAAGCAGACAAAACTGTTAAATAATTGATTTACAAAACAAAATCTAACTTAAATATAAAACATTTTGATTCTCAGCTTAAAAAATACATTCGCACAAATTGGAGATGCCACATTGTTTGCCAAAAGATTTTTTAAGGAAGTTTTTATACCTCCTTATGAGGTCAGGGAATTTTTAAAACAATGTTATTACATTGGTTACAAATCACTGCCTTTGGTAGCGATAACCGGTTTTATCATGGGATTAGTTCTTACGCTTCAGTCAAGACCAACTCTGGTAAAATTTGGTGCCGAAAGCTGGCTTCCCGGAATGGTGGCACTTTCTTTAATTAGAGAAATTGCGCCAGTTATAACCGCTTTAATCTGCGCCGGAAAAATTTCATCCGGAATAGGTGCAGAGTTAGGATCCATGAAAGTAACAGAACAAATTGATGCCATGGAAGTATCTGCTATTAATCCATACAATTATCTTGTAGTGACCAGGATTTTAGCCTGTACGCTAATGGTGCCTATACTGGTGTTTTTTGCCGATGCCATTGGTATTGTTGGCGGTTATGTTGGAATAAACATTCATGGTGATGTCAATTTCTATCGCTATTTAACGCAGATAATTCAGTCTTTAGAATTTTCAGATCTGATTCCGGCTACTATTAAAACATTCTTCTTCGGCTATTTCATTGGAATGATTGGCTGTTATAAAGGATTTAATGCCTCAAACGGAACTGAAAGTGTAGGACGCGCTGCCAACTCAGCGGTAGTTACAGCTTCTTTAAGCATATTTATTATCGATATGGTCGCAGTACAATTAACTGATTTAATTTATTAAAGATGATTAAAGAAGAGAAAAATATTGAACCAAAATCAAAGGATAAAAAACAGACTCCAATCATTATGATTAAGGATCTGCATAAAACTTTTGGTAAAGACAACGAAGTTTTAAAAGGTGTAAATCTAACCGTAAACAAAGGCGAAGATTTAGTGATTTTAGGCCGTTCTGGTTCAGGGAAATCGGTTACGATAAAATGTATCGTGGGATTAATCGAACCGGACCAGGGCGAAATAAAAGTTTTTGACGAAAATGTATTGAATCTTTCAAAAGAAGAATTAAACAAAATACGCGTAAAAATTGGTTTCCTGTTTCAAAGTGCCGCCTTATACGATTCAATGTCAGTTCGCGAAAATCTGGCCTTTACACTTAAAGCCCATAGAAGAGATTTAACTGCTGAAGAAGTTGAAAAAGAAGTTTTGGAAGCACTTGAAAATGTTGGTTTAAGCGATGCCGTTGATAAAATGCCATCTGAATTATCAGGCGGAATGCGAAAGAGAATCGGCCTTGCCAGAACCTTGATTTTAAAACCTGAAATCATTTTATACGACGAGCCAACAACAGGTTTAGATACCATTACTTCAAGAGAAATCAGTGAATTGATTCTCGATATAAAACACAAACAAAAAACGTCGTCTATCATTATTACACATGATATGGCTTGTGCCAAAATGACGGCAGATAGAATAATGGTTCTAAAAGACGGTGTAATTCATGCCGAAGGAACTTATGAAGAACTGGAAAAAGATGAAGACGAATGGGTACGCTCATTTTTTGAATAAAGCAAAATAAATAGTAGAAATCATGGAGAAGCAATCTGGATATACTTGGAAATTAGGAATGTTTGTAGCAGGGGGACTGTTACTTTTTATAATGGCCATTTATTTTATTGGAAAACAAAAAAATTTATTTGGTTCAACATTTCACATCACATCAAAATTTAAAACGGTAAGCGGTTTAGAAGTTGGAAACAACGTTCGTTTCTCGGGCATAAATATCGGAACTGTTGAGGAAATCAGGCTAATTAATGATTCATCAGTTGTTGTGGCGATGGTCATAAAAGATGAAGTTCGCGAATTTATAAAAACAGATGCCCGCGCCAGCATTGGATCAGACGGATTAATGGGCGACAAAGTGCTTACGATTACTCCAGGCGTAAAATCGACAAAAGTCGTAGAAAACAACGGAGCTATTGCCTCTATTAACGGAATCGAAATGAACGATATTATGAAAAGCGTTAAAAAGAGCGTTGACAACATAGGCGTTATTTCTGATGAGCTGGCCATTTTCAGCCACAGTATGAATAACGGAAACGGGGCTCTTGCAAGATTAGTCCGCGATGATAAAATGGCCAACAGCGTTTCTAATACCCTTTCAAATCTGGAAACCGGAACAAAAGGTTTCAGCGAAAACATGGAAGCCGCAAAAAGCAATTTCCTTTTTAGAGGATATTTCAAGAAAAAAGAAAAGGAGAAAGAGAAAAAACAGGAAGAAATAAAAGAGAAAAAAGAAGAAAAGGAAAAAGCGGCTAAAGAAGAGAAAGAAAAACAAGAAAAAGCCAAAGAAGAAAAGAAGCAGGAAGAAACTAAAAAAGAGCCTGAAAAAAAATAAACATAAAATTTCAACGCCATGAAAGCCTCATTTAAAGATATAAGCCTTAAAATCCTGAAATGGACAGGAATAGTAATAGCAGGAATTCTGCTTTTACTTTTTTTACTTCCTATTATGTTTCCGGGTAAAATTGCTTCGGAAGTTAAGAAAATCGCAAACGAACGTTTAGACACCAAATTAGATTTTTCTAAGTCTAAACTTTCGTTTTTTACTCATTTTCCGTCGCTTACCGTTTCGCTTGATGACATGTCAGTGACAGGTTCTGCACCGTTTAGAAATGATACTTTATTAAAAGCAGATCAGGTTGCCTTTGGAATAAACCTGAAAAGACTTCTTTTTGACAGTGAAGTAAAAATCAATAAATTGTATGTTTCTAATGCCTTAATAAATGTAATGGTAAATGAAAAAGGACAAGCCAATTACAATATTTATGTAGCACCCGAAGATCGAAAAAATGAAAAAGAAGATCCAAATGCTCCCGAAGAAGGAACAGCCATAAAACTGGAACGAATTGATCTCGAAAACTGTCATGTAAAATACAACGATCGTTCGGCAAAAGTTCTGGTCGACGCCAAAGGTTTTAATTACATAGGAAAAGGAAATCTAAGCGATGATATCTTTGATCTGAATACCGATGCTAAAATTGATACGCTGGATTTTTATTATAACAGAACAGCCTATTTGAGAAAAAAAGCCGTTAGAGCCGATTTAATTACCCGAATTAATACGCATGCGCTTTCGTTTATTCTTCAAAAAAACGAATTAAAAATCAACGAATTACCACTAAAATTTACCGGTTTATTTACCATTTTAAGAGACGGTTACAAAATCAATATCAAAGCTGCTTCAGAAAATACAACCGTTAAAGATCTGCTTTCTGTAATGCCGCCGGAATATTTAACCTGGCTGGATAAAACAGAAATTTCCGGTCGAAGTGATCTTGTAGTTTCTTTTAAAGGCGATTATAATGTTCCCAAAAAACAAAAACCAAATTTAGCATTCAATTTAAAAGTTAAGGATGGTGCGGTAAATTATCAGGGTGCACCTGTTCCGTTAAACGATTTTCAAATGGATTTGAATGCAATTCTTCCTTCGCTGGATCAGGAACAATTATTGGTAAACCTAAGAACCTTACGATTTAAAGTAGGTGAAAAAGATTATTTCAATGCATATCTGCACAGCAAAGGTTTGAGTGAAATGAACATTAATGCCAGCGTAAAAGGTGCCCTTGACCTTGCCGTTGTTGATGCTGCACTTGGCTTGAATACTATTGATTTAAAAGGAATTTTAAAAACCAATATTCAGGCACGCGGGCTTTTCAGCACTTCAAAAAAATTATTTCCTAAAACAATTGGCGGTATTTCGCTTAGAAACGGATGGCTGAAAACAGACTCCTACCCTAACCCAATTACAGATATTACGTTTATTGCCAATGTTTTAAACAAAGCCGGAACGTATGAAGATTTAATTGTGGCCGTTGCGCCCGCTTCGTTTGTTTTTGAAGGAAACCCGATGTATGTAAATGCTACATTATCAGATTTTAATGATTTGGCTTATAATGCAAAAATCAAAGGCGAATTGAATGTTGGCCGAATCTATCAGGTATTTTCTCAAAAAGGTGTTGATATAACCGGCTACGCCAAAGCTGATTTATCCCTTAAAGGAAAACAAAGCTACGCCACAACCGGACAATATGATAAACTGGATAATCGCGGCACAATTCTCCTAAAGAATATCAAGGCAACGTCAGAATTATTTCCAAAAGCTTTTTTCATTAAACAAGGAAATTTCCGTTTTCAAAATGAAAAAATGTGGTTTGAGAAATTCAATGCTTCTTACGGAAAATCAGATTTTGATATTAACGGATATCTTTTAAACACCATTAATTACTTTTTGGAATCTCACGGAACGTTAAGCGGAAACTTCAACTTAAAATCTAAACTCATTAATGTTGATGAATTTATGGCGCTCGAAAAAGGCGAAAATAAAGACCGAAAACTCGAAGTTGATTATGCCAAAGAAGATCATCCAAAAATGAGCGGCGTAGTTATGGTGCCAGGAAATTTGAATGTTTCGCTTATCGCAAATGCTGATAAAGTCGAATATAACGGATTGAGCTTAAATAAACTTAACGGAAAAGTGGGAATCTCAAAAGGCGGTTTTTATTTAGAAAATACAACATTTAATATTATTGATTGTATTCTTGGAGTCAATGCTGGATACAAAGACGAAACACCAACTTCTGCCCATTTTGATGCTCATTTTACAGCCAAAGATTTTAGCGTACAACGCGCTTACAAAGAAATTCCGATGTTTCATGATATGGTTACGGCTGCCGAAAAAGCACAGGGAATTATTTCTGTCGACTATAAAATAAAAGGTGATTTAAACGGAAATATGGGACCAATTTATGAATCACTCGAAGGAGGCGGAACAATTAATCTGCGCGATGTAAAAATTAAAGGTTTGAAATTATTTGAAAGCGTAGGTTCTCAAACCGGACAAAAAAGTTTAGACGATCCTAAAATGGAAGGAATTGAAATTAAATCAACTATTGATAATAATCTGATTTCTATTGAGCCTTTTACATTTAGCGTTGCCAGTTTTAAACCAACAATCAAAGGAACCACAAGTTTTGACGGACTTCTCGATTTAAGAATGCGTTTAGGACTTCCTCCAGGCGGAATTATTGGTTTCCCGATTGTAATTACCGGAACACACGAAGATCCAAAAATTAAAATTTTCAGTAAAACAGGTCAAAAAATTATTGGAGCTGTTTATGATGAAAAGAATAATAAAGTGATAAAAAAAGAAAAAGCAAGTAAGAAAAAATCTTAATATAAGTACAATGAAAAAGAAGAAACAAAATGGCCCAAGTGCTTTTGAAAAATTTGCTTCAAAAGTTTCAAAAGCTGCCGGAAGCACTGCTGCTTTCATCGGCGCTTTTACAATTGTGCTGGTGTGGGCAGTTTCAGGACCTTTTTTTGATTATTCTGAAACATGGCAGCTGGTTATCAATACCGGAACGACAATTATTACCTTTTTAATGGTTTTCTTAATTCAGAAAGCACAAAATAAAGATTCACTTGCCATTCAGCTAAAATTAAATGAATTAGTAGCTTCTAATGAACGCTCGAGTAATAGTTTGGTCGATATCGAAAACATGACCGAGGAAGAAATGGTTATCATTCAAAAATATTACCATCGTTTAGCTGAACTCGCCAAAAAAGACGAAGGCATAAGAACATCGCACTCTATTGCCGAAGCACATTCGCAGCACGAGTACAAAGATAAAAACCGAAGCAAAAATCACGCAGCCCGTAACACTACTAAAAAATGAAATTACGCTCTACAGAAACTTTTTGGCCTCTAATAAGCGCCATGAATACCAGTTATCCTTCTATAGATTCAGATATTAATACCGAAATCTTAATTATTGGCGGAGGAATAACAGGCGCTTTAATGGCCTATAAATTAATTACCGCAGGAAAAAAAATAGTATTAGTTGACCGTCGCGACATAGCCAACGGAAGTACAGCCGCAAGTACCGCTTTACTTCAATATGAAATTGATGTTCCGCTGCATCAGCTTATAAAACTTAGAGGCGAAAAATGTGCTGTTGACAGTTACAGAAATGGTAAAAAAGCAATTTTTGATCTTCGCAATATTATTGATACGGTAGAAAGTGACTGCGGTTTTGAATTCAAAAAAAGCATTTATTTTACTTCATACAAAAAAGACATTCCGTTTTTAAAAAACGAATTCAAAGCCCGTAAACAATATGATTTTGATGTAACCTGGCTTAATAAATTTGATCTGGAAAAAATGGGGCTAAATGGTCTTGCAGCCATAGAATCTAAAACAGCTGCCGTTATGGATCCGTTTAGACTGGCAAGTGATTTATTGTATTACTGTTATCAAAACGGAATGAAAGTTTTTGACCGCACCAATATTACTTCTGTTCAAAAGCAAAAAGGAAAATGTATTGCGCATACCGAAAATGGTTTTAACATAACAGCCGATCATGTAATACGCTGCAGCGGTTACGAAAGCACTGAAACAGTCGAAGAAAAAATTGTCGATTTAAAAAGCACATATGCTCTGGCTTCTGAAGCTGTGCCTGAAATTCCCACAATACTAAAAAATGCCGTAATCTGGGATACCTCTTCGCCTTACTATTATTATCGCGCTACTTCAGACAATCGAATTATTATGGGCGGAGGCGACGAAGAATTTAGAGACACCAATAAACGCGACAAATTAATTCCTAAAAAAGAAGCATCATTAATGAGACAGTTTAAAAGACGATTCCCGAACGTGACTTTTAAACTGGATTATTCCTGGGCCGGAACTTTTGGCGAAACCAAAGACGGACTTCCTTATTTTGGAAAACCGGACCCGAATAAAAATGAACATTATGTTTTAGGTTTCGGCGGTAACGGAATTACCTTCAGCGTTATGGCTATGAATTCCATCGTTGATTCTATCAAAAATAAAAACAATCCGGATTTGGAGTATTATAGGTTTGGGCGTTGAAAAAGATACTAAGATGCTAAGGTTCTAAGCTGCTAAGAAAAAACTTTGAATCTTAGCATCTCAGAACCTCAAAAACTCAGAAACTTTAAACAACCAACTCCATCTGAATATTACAACGCTTATAAGGCGTTTCCAAACCAAAAACTTTTTCAAAACCTAGTTTGTAGTATAAATTTATGGCCGGTTTTAAGATCGTATTGCTTTCCAGATAAATCTTTTTTGCTCCTAAATCTTTTGCTTTTTCAACTATTGCCTGGCCCAACAACCAGCCAATGTTTTTTCCTTGTGCTTTTGGTGAAACGGCCATTTTTGCCATTTCAAAATCATAATCGTGAACATTTGTTTTTATGAGTGCGCAAACACCTACAGGCTCATTATCGTATAAAGCCACCAAAATTTTTCCACCTTTGTTCAAAATATATTCATCCGGATTATCGAGAGCTTTATAGTCTGCTTCTTCCATTTCAAAATAAGTCGAAATCCATTCTACATTTAGCGCTCTAAAAGCTTCCTGATATTCAGGTTTGTATTCTACAATTTTGACGTCTTTACTCTCGCGGATTTTTTTCTGATCGCTTACTCTTTTAAACATCGATTTTTGCTCTAATAAAAATTCCCATTCTTCAAGAGCAGCCCAAAGATTGTGTTTAGATTCAGAAATTAAGGTATCCATCGCTACTTCAATATCTCTCAATTGTTGTTTGATTTTCTGAGAAAGTAAAAGCCCTTTTTCAGTTAAAACAACATTGTTTTTTCGTTTATCATCCGTTTTACTTTCCTGAACAATCCCTGCAGTAATCATCTCCTGAATAATTTTACTCACAGATGGCTGTGAATGTCCAATTTCATTAGCTATTTCGGTAATAGTCAGTTCGCGGTCTTCAGTAAGCGTATAAAAAACCGGAAACCATTTCGGAACAAAATCTACACCATACAACTCATAAATTTTAGCAGCATCATCAGTAATTACTGCCGTCATTAATCGCAAACGGCTCCCCAAAGCCGATTTTCCAACTTTATTAAAAAATTCCATATTATAATTAATTATATAACTAGTTATACAAATGTATAAAAAAAAACTTTTTTGGCAAAAGATTTTTTTAGCGACAAAGGTTCAAAGTAACAAAGCGACAAAGAGTTTAAACTTTGTGACTCTGTTTCTTTGAACCTTTGTCTCTTTTCAAAAAAAACTAAGATCCCAAGTATGGAGCCTCTAAAACTTTTAGAACCTCAGCAACTCAAGATCTTAGCACTTTAAAAAACTAAGACTCTAAATCCTAAAAACCAAGAAATTATCTTAGTTTCTTAGTAACTTAGAATCTCAGTACTGTATATATTTTTTTTAGGTTCAGAGATACAAAGCTGCAGAGGTTCAAAGGTTTATTCTTTGTTTCTTTATCCTGAATTTAAGTTTCTAAACTTAAACCTCTGCGACTTTGTACTGTATATATAATGCTGTAATAGCTAACGATTATCTTTTTTTAAAGGGACAGAGATTCAAAGTTGCAAGGGTTCAAAGGTTTTATTCCCAAAGCTTTAAGTTTTATATCTTTCCCGTAAAATCTTTGTTCCTTTGTCACTTTGTCACTTTGTCCATTTCAGCCTTTGAACCTTACGCCGTTATAGCCATCGGATTCAAATTAAATTTATATTCTTTCGGACTACAGTTAAATTTTTGTTTGAAGATTTTAGAAAAATAACTTCTGCTTGTAAAACCAATGCAGTACACGATTTCTGAAATATTCAAATCAGAAGTTCTGATCAAAATTTCGGCTTTTAAAACACGCATATGTGTAATATAATCATTTACAGTTCGGTTGTGAATCATTTTAAAACCTTCCTGAAGTTTATTTGGAGAAAGCCCGGATTTTTTGCTTAGAGATTTTATTGTAAAAGCTTCTTCCGGATTTGCTTTTATGGTTTCAGAAAGTTCTTTTATTTCTTCCATTTCTCTTAAACTCAAACAATTTGTTTCTTTTGTAAAGGCATTCAAATCATCTGTATGCTGCTGAATTTCCATAGCAAGAATGATTCTCAAAATTCCTTCTTTTAGCAAATTTCTAACCACTCCGGTTTGTGTAATGGCATTTAATTGTTCTATTTTTTCACCTATTTTTAAATTATAAGAACCGGCATAAAAGAATTCTTCCTTTAAGTTTTCCTGAAAAAAAGTTTCGCGAACCATTTGGCTTAAAGAGTTTGCCTGACCTGGCTGCGATTGAGTGCCTACAATTATTAAAGTAAATTTTGTTTTTTTATCTTTTTCAAAATACAATACATTGTCTTTATTTAATTTTGAAGTGGCAACTGCAGTTTGAAAAGTTTTTAATTTATGTTCTTCACCATTAATGCCAAAACTATGCGAAAGATTACCTTTAGAACAATAAGCAAAATATATTGGTGATGCTTTTTCGCTGATAACGTTCATTTTTACATCTGCCGAAAAAGTCATATCAAACTGAACATAAGAAATATCATCACTAAAAGAGGCTCCGCTGATAAATCCTTTTACAAAATTATTATTTACTTCAAGTTTATATTCATCAACATCAAAAGTTACTTTTCCTCCTAAGTTTGTGTTTAATTCTTCAAATATGTTTTGAATTTTCTCTGTATGTATAGTAACTATTTTCATTTTTTTTGATTTTAATTCAGTAATTTTAAAGTAGGATTCTTAACCGCATTATTACGTTTAAAAAGCATTTTCAAAGTTCGTTCAATCGCCAGCCAAAAATGTTATATAATTTCTCACAATTGTTTTATAATTACTTATCTATGATAATTGTAACTCAAATAAAATATTTCTTAATTCAATAAATGAAAAGCTATTCGTTTTCTCCTATAAGTTCAGAAGATTCTAAAATATTGATTTTAGGCACAATGCCCGGTACTAAATCATTAGAACTGAATCAATATTACGGACACAGCCAAAATAATTTCTGGAAGTTTTTATTTGCTATTTTTAATGAAGATTTCTCAGCAGATTATGAAAATAAAAAAGCCCTTTTACTTAAAAATCAAATTGCACTTTGGGATGTTCTGCAATATTGTGACCGGGTTGGAAGTTTAGACAGTGCTATTAAAAATGAAATCGCCAATGATTTTGAAACATTTCTAAAACAACATCCAAAAATAAATACCATATTATTTAACGGACAAAAAGCGGCGGCTTTCTTTAAAAAATATGTTCATATAAAAAAAGACTATACACTTATTACACTTCCATCGACAAGTCCGGCAAATGCTGGTAAAACTTTTCAGTCAAAATTAGATGAATGGAAAATTATCAGCTCATTGTGATATATAGTTAATAGTCACGATTAGAGGAATAGAAAAAAAAGATGAAGCAATTCATGATTAAAATAAATTTGAGGATTCTTGCCGATAAAAAATTAAATGTTGAAATAATATAACTTTTGAACTTTAAAATATAACACGAAATTTCTCAACATACTATAATTTTACAATTAAGAAATCAAAGCCAGAATTTAGAAGGATTGATGAAGAAAAGGCTTTTTAAAATTATAGATATTACTAAGACAAACTTATTACAAGTTTAGATTATAAAAAGAACATTGGTTATGTTAGTTTATTTTTGAGAAAAAAGCTATTCTAAATTTTTAGGGTAGCTTTCTTTTTTTAATTTTAATACAAATATCCTAACTATGAAAATTCAAACCTATTACAACCACATTCGGTTTTATACTCCGCATCATTTTGTGTATTATCCGGTTTTAACTGTGTTTCTTGTGTTTAGTATTTATTTTGCCTTTACAACTCCGGATACTCTTATTTGGTCTTTTATAAGTGCAGTTTGGGTGTTTTTATTCTGTTTGGCTTTTATGCTTCGCCAGCATTACGCCCTAATTCTACAAAACCGAATTGTACGCCTGGAACTTCGCTATCGTTTCTTTACTTTAACCGGAAAAAGGTTAGAAGAATTTGAACACAAACTCACTGACGATCAAATCTTTGCACTTAGATTTGCACCAGATGATGAAATTCTTCCGCTGCTAGACGATGCCTTAAAAAATAACCTGAGCGGAGATGCTATAAAAAAAGCAATCGTACACTGGCGTGCTGATTATAACAGAGTTTAAGTTATTTTAGATTGTTGATTTTAGATTTTAGATTCTGTTTTTGGCTTTTTATAATTAAAGAGAATATAAAACATAAATATATCCAGCCATACAATCGCTAATACGACAAAAAATATTGGCAAAATATTAGGATGCAGATAATTGGGTTCGTAAAAGTAACGTTCTAAAGTCTGAAATTTTTCGTTTAGTTTTTTTCTGTCAAAGTAATTTTCGATTCCATTTAAACGTCTTTCCTGATTTTTAGCGTAGTAAAAAATCTGCGAAGTCAATCTCTTAGGAACAATACTGGATTGAATATTATATTTTTTAAATAAAGTATCCAGTTTTTGAAATTGATTTTTTAGCGAATCCTGCTTAAATTTATACAACAAATTATATCGCTTTACGGCTGTTTCATATTGCTGTTTCTCAATTGGCAGATCATTTATTGGTTTGTAGAGTGATTTATTTTCAAGAAAAATACAAATATCCTTGTCGTATTCGGGGCTGACTTCAACACCTTTAAAAATGATTTGTGTGCTGTCTCCAACAACATTTTTTTTAATAATTCGCTCTTTTACGATATTGATATCCAATCCCGTAAAATCAAAAATAGAATCTGTTTTTTTAGCGACTTTGTTATACGTTTCAGTTAAAACTTTGAGTGTATCAATGCTGTAATAAGTCGTTTCGATATTAAACTGATCGTGATAAAGCAATACTTGTTTTTCTTCTTTAATTACCGGATAAGGTTTTGGGTATAAGATATTTTCGTAATTAAAAAGTCTTTCAGAATAATACGAAGTGTAATTGTATAAAAACGGATTTAGAACATTCAGCAGTTCTTTGTCTTTATTATAACTTTTTTCAGATAGTTCACTTTTCAATTTTGCATTTTGTCCAAAACTAAAGCTTATGAAAAAAGTTAGAGAGGCAAACGACAACACTAAAAGTACAAACCCAATCTGAAGCAGTTTTCCAAAAGAATATTGCTGTCTGGCATGATTCTTCAGCAAAAAAATCAGAAAGAAAAACAAGAAAAAACAGGTTACAAAAAAGTGGGAAATCGAAATATCATCATAAAACTTAAACCTGTAAAACTCCGAATAGATATCAATTTTTTTAATGCCTTCAAATGTAAAATAGCCGTATAAAAAATATGCTAAATGTATAATTGCTAAAATAATAAAAGACTTAACGAAGTATTGTTTTAGAGTTTTATTCATATTTCAAGGTTTATATTCAAATATAGTCAATGGTAATGAGAATATCAATGACAATTTCAATGTCAATTGCAATTGTAGTGGTGATTTTGTTATTTAAAATCCAAAAGAAAACGTATTTAACTGAAAACCAAAATAATAACTCTCAACAAATCGATATGTATGAAATTTTTTACTAACTTTAGTTGTTAAAAATTCATTAATAAACCTAACAATCAATCCCATGAAAAAATTAGTTTATTTTTTGATATTACCCCTTTCCTATTTTTCGGTTAATGCACAAACCACAGCCGAAATAACCGAAGAAAATACTTTAACCGAAATTCAAAACATTGACAGAAAAATGCTGAATTATCAGGATGACGATCTGCCCTGGCACGGGCGTCGATTTAAAGTTACAGCCGGTGCATTTTTTCCTGTAAACAATACCGAAATTGAAGTTAACGGAACAAACGGAAATATCGGAACCGATATTGATTTTGAAAAAGATTTAGGTTTTCAAAATAATACCGTTTCTTTTTTCGGAACTTTTGAATGGCGTGCTTCACGCAGATCACGTTTTAATCTGGAATATTTTTATTTAAAAAGATCTTCAGAAAAAACACTTCAAAAAGAAATCAACTTTCAGGATCATACTTATCCTGTCGATGCAAGAGTTTCGGCTTTTATGGATAATGAAATGATTCGGTTTGCCTATGGATATGCTATCGTTTCGAAACCCAAATATGAGTTGGGTTTATTGATTGGTGCGCATGTAATGCTTGCCGATGTTGGAATGCGATTAGAAGCTAATACTCAGGCGTTAGAATATCACGATAATGTCGATTTTACTGCACCTTTACCTGACATTGGAATTTGGGGTGAGTTTGTGCTTGGAAGAAAAGTAGGTTTATATGCAAACGTAAATTATTTTGCCCTTAAAGTTAACGATATTGATGGTCGAATTATCAGTTATAATTTATCGGTTTTGTATAATGTCTATAAAAATTTTAGTTTGACTGCGGGATATACTGGTTTAAATATTAGAGTAGATGTTACCAGACCAAGAATTGATGGTTTCTTTAAATGGGGTTACAATGGCCCTACTTTAGCAGCAACGTATAGTTTTGGAAACCATGTGAAGTTTTATAAGCATTAAATTTTTGTTTAAAGTTTTAAGTTTCAGGTTCCTATAGGAATTTAAAATTTAACCGCAAAGTTCGCTAAGTTTTTTACGCAAAGCACACTAAGGTTTTTTGATAAGCTGCATTTACAATGCTAAAGTTCGCAAAGCTTTATCAACACAAAGCTTTGAGAACTTTGCCGTTTTATAAAACCCTACATATTAAAAAATCTTAGCGCCCTTTGCGTAAAAAACTTAGCACTATTTGCGGTAAAAAAAATTATGCACAGATATTTAAATGAACTTATATAACTTATATGGTTTAATCAAAAAAAAAACAAACCCGACATCTTTTTCAAGATATCGGGTTCATCCACTCAAACTTAACTCAAAAATAAACTAAAACTGACTTATTTTTCGACCGGAGTAAATTTTATAGCTGTTCCTCCTCCAGCTGCCAATTTGATATTTAAAACGGTTTGGTTATTTACCTTTTGTTTTGAAATTGTAACCGGATAAGGATTTGTTTTATAGTTTGCTCCTGCTCCGTCTGTATAGATTTCGGCTTCGTATTCTTTTCCTTTGTCTAAAAAAGATAACGTTACTTTTAGATCTCTCGCATCTTTGTTTGTAATAGAACCTAAATACCAGTTTTTCTCGTCCCAGTCTTTACGAACGATTGTGGTGTATTCTCCAATTTTAGAATCCAGAACTTTTGTATCTGACCAAGTGCATGGAACATCTTTTATGAATTGAAATTCAGGTTTATCAACATAATTTTCAGGTAAATCTGATGCCATTTGCAGCGGACTGAAAATAATTACATACAATGCCAGTTGATTTGCCAAAGTCGTTTGTACTCTTGCTCCCGAAGGTGTTTTATAATCAAAATTGAAATTCCCTGGTGTGTAATCAAACGGACCTGAAAGCATTCTTGTAAATGGTAAAGTTGTTAAATGCTGAGGCGTATTTCCGCCGTCTACAGACCACGCATTGTATTCCTGACCTCTTCCACCTTCCTGAGACATAAAGTTCGGATACGTACGCTGAATTCCGGTTCCTTTTATCGGTTCATGATTATCAATCATAATATGATATTTGGCTGCCGTTTCGATTACTTTTCTGTAATGACGAGACGCATATTGGCTGTCGTGCCATTCTTTTTTGTCCAAATATTTGTTTACATAACCTGTTTTAACCGAGTTTACACCCATTTTTTGATATAGCTTGAAGGCATCTTCCAGCTGACTTTCATAATGTTTAGAAGCGCCAGCTGTCTCATGATGACCTATTAATCGAACATTTTTTATGGCAGCATATTTTGTAATTTCTTCCAAATTAAAATCTGGATAAGCTTTTACAAAACTAAATGCTTTTCCATCGGCAGTCCAGTCGCCGTCCCAGCCCTCGTTCCAGCCTTCTACCAGAACGCCGTCAAAATTGTTTTTCGCAGCAAAATCAATATATTCTTTTGTATTTTTTGTTGTAGCACCGTGTTTTGGTCCTTGCCCCCAAGTGAATTTTTCTAAGTGCATTCCCCACCAAATTCCGATGTATTTAGAAGGCGTAATCCACGAAAGATCTTCAATTTTTGAAGGTTCGTTCAAATTCAGCATAATTGTAGAAGTTGCAACTTCTCCGGGAGTTTTCCCAACAACAACGGTTCTCCAAGGCGTTTTAAAAGGTGTTTCAGCATATACTTTTACACCATCTGCCCACGGTACTAAATCGCTTTTGTATTGTTTATCACTTGTTTTTAAAAGTGTCATCGAAGCAAAATCTGTTAAGTTGGCTTCGTGAATCGCCACGTATAAATTCTCTTTTGTTTCAAAAGTTGCCGGAGTATTTATGGTATCTGTTTTACTGATTGGCGTTTTGCGGTATTCACTTTCGTAATAACTGTTTTCACGGTGCACCGGAATCCACCAAACATCATTATTTGATTTAAAAGTAAATTGTGTGATTTCGTTTGAAATTTTCACTTTTCCTAAATTCGGCTGTTTTGGAAATTCATATCTAAATCCTACTCCGTCATCAAAAACCCTGAAAATAATATCAACTAAACGCTCTTCTCCTTTTGCTTCTTTTAAGTGAACAATCAATTCGTTATGGTGATCACGAACTTTTTTGAATTCTCCCCAAGGCTGTTCCCAGGTTTCATCAGCAGATTTTTCTTCGGTGGAAACCACTTCAAAACCTTCTGTCATTTTTTGAATTCCCTGAAATTCAAATCCCATTAAAGAAGGTTCTATAACCGATTTTCCGTTAGAAGTAAAACTGTACTGAGGCTGCCCTGAAACAGTTAATTCAAAGGTGAGTTCTGTTACTTTTCCAGGCGAATTGATTTTGTATGTTTTTTTAGTACCAGCACTGCAGGCGTAAATTAATATTGACGCTAAAGCAATTATACAGTATCTATATCTTATGTTTTTCATTATTTAATTGTATTAATTACAACTCTTATTTTATTTCGTTTATTAACTGTTTTGCTTTTGCTGGCTGCATTGAAACAAAATAATTAAAAGCCTGATCCAGTTTATTCTGAGCATCGGCATTGCCTTTCTTTTCTACGCGCAGATTATACATTTTGCTTATATCCGGAAATACAGATTCTGTGTTTTTAACTCCTGCAAATGCTTTTACTTTTTCGATGTAGGTGTAACCAAATTCTACTGTTGGTTCGAACATAGTTCCTTCTCCAAAGTCATTCCAGGTAATTAACTGCAGGTAATTTAAATTGGCATTTTTAGCCAGAGAAAGAGTTTCGTCGAGCGTTGCTCCGTTGTTGTGGTCAATTGTCCACCCGATTGCTGCTCCGCCTCCGCCTTCGGCATAAAAATCTTTAAACCCAGGATAAGCACTTCCTATTGCTACAGAAAGTTTTGGTTTTGTATTGGTATAAAAATTTGTTAGATATGTACTGTTTTTATAAACCCACGCATATTCTCCAGATGCATTTGCTCCGGCTTCTACAGATTGGTCCCAAAGGGTTAAAAAGGTAGGTTTTGTAGTCAAAGTATTGAAAACGTTTGTCCACTCGGCAGGCGTTTGCAATACTATTGGTCCAAAATTCAACAACAATGGTTTTCCGTTTACTTTGATGTAGTTTGCATCATCAAAATAATTTTTCTCCATATAAGCTAAATCGGTTTTTGCTGCGCTGGTTACAGAAATTGCTTTTCCGGCATTGACAACATTTGTTGTAACTCTGTCTTCATAAACAATGGCATATTCTAAACCCACTTTATCCAGCATGGCAATAAGCTGTTCTGTATTTTCTTTTACCATTCGGTAATCGTTAACGTCGTAAGTTCCGTACCAATCAATTAAAACACCATCAATTCCTGAATATTTCATCAATAATAAATGATTTTCAATCACATTTTTATCTCCGGAATGATACGGACCAATAAGAGGATAATAGTAAGAAGCAATTTCCCTGCGGTTGTTTGCGCCTATAGTATTTGGATTTTTGTTTGCCATTGTCCAGTGATATCCCCATTTTTTATCGGCACTGCTTTCATTGGTTTCAAACCAGGGCATATAGTGTACATAAATTTTGGTGCTGTTTGTTTTTTCAACGGCAACCGGTTTAAGTACTTCTGGTTTTACTGGTTCTTCGGGACTTTTGTCATCGCTGCTGCATCCGGAAACGACTACAAGATTCATTATCCCAAAAAACAATAATGTGATATATCTTTTCATATTGATGTTTGTTTTATTTGCCACAGATTAAAGGATTAAAAAGGATTTTTTTATTGTATTTTTAATTACAATCTGTGATTAAATTATTTCACGCAGATTTCAATAGATTTAAGCAGATTGTGCAGATTTATTATACATTAAAATTAGATCTGCTTTGATCTGCAAAATCTGCGTGAAACATTTTTTTTAAATCTTTTTAAGCCTTTACTGCGGTAAAAATTATTCTTTAAAAATATGTCAGCCTTCCACGACTAACCAACATGGAAGACTGACACTCAGTTCTAATTTACCGGGTACCCAGGATTTTGTACCAGGTTTTTATTTGTAGTTAAAACTGTACTCGGAATTGGAAAAATCGCTCTGTAAGCTGGTGTTGCTCCTTTTTCCCACCAAGGCAGGAAGAATGTTCCAAAACGAATGTTGTCTGTTCTTCTTCTTCCTTCAAAAGTGAATTCTTTAAGCAATTCCTGATCTATAAAGTTAAGATCGATTGTTGCCGGCATTTCTTCTCCGGCACGGGCTGTAACTTGTTGTACAAAAGGTTTTGCTAAGTCTGGAGAGCCTAAACGAACGTAACATTCTGCCTGCATCATTAAAATTTCGGCATAACGAATTACTACTAAATCGTGATCGCGTTCCCATGTTTCTCCGGCTTTCATTTCATATTTTCCTAAACGAACACCTTCGTTTTCTTTAGCATCAGTAATACTTGTAACTTCTTCTGTATAGGTTAATGGTTCTCCATTATCCATTGTTATTACAGTTCCTGTTGCTAAATTGATCTGATCTCCGGCCACCATACATTTTTTTCTTTTGTCTGTATCTGCAAAAGCAGAATAAACTCCCGGCTGTGCACACATTCCGTTTGCACTCCAAGGATAATCTCCAACTGGAGAAACTGTTAATTTATGAAGGTAATGACATGACATTGAGTTCATGTAGTTTCCAACAGTTCCTGCTTTTGAATCGTAAGGAATTGCAAAAATAATTTCAGGAGATTTCTCATTTTGAGTTGCAAAATTGGCGAAGAAATCCGGTGCTAATGTGTACCCTGAAATTTTTTGACACATATCGATACAATCCTGCCAGCGTTCTGTTCCTATGAAAGCTTTTGAGTTAAGATATAATCTTGCTAAAAGTGCATAAGCTACATTTTTTGTCATTTTTGAATACACTACATTTCCAGTTAAATGCGGAATTGCGTCTGTTAACTCTTTTTCTACAAAATCATAAACTTGTTTTCTTGTAGAGTTTGAAGGCAAAGCGGTATCTTCAAAGTTTACTACGATTGGCACATTTCCGAATAAATCTAAAAGATTGTAATAGTAATAGGCTCTTAGCGCTTTTAACTCAGCATAAATTGGTGCTTTTGCATTGTCTGTCAATGATGATTTATCGATTTGATAAATGATAGAGTTGATTTTTGCAATTCCGGTATAGTTGTAACGCCAAGCCGAAAGAATCATACGATTGTCTGCTTTCCAGGTATGTCTTTGTGCATCCTGATATTGTCCGCCATCGTACCAGTTTGTTCCTCTTGTAGGGATTGTAGCTTCATCTGAAACGGTTTCATTCAAAAAGAATACGTATTCGCAGGTTGGGTAATTGTTTGAAATTCCATCAGCGAAACCTCTTAATGAAGAATATGCTCCTCCAACTAATGCATCAATTTCTTTTGGCGTATTTCCAAAATTTCCATCTTCTACTCTATCATATAATTGTTCGTCCAAATCGGTACAAGATGATATCGTAAAAAGCATGCTTACTAATATTGCTGCTGTTATTTTGATTTTCATTTTTTATATTTTTGAGTTAATCGCTTAGTTATTCAGCGTGAAATTTAATCCTACAGAAATTGTAGTTGGTCTTGGATAATTGTTGTATTTATCGATACCAGGCGCTGCTAATCCTGTTTGATCAACACCATCCTGAGCATTTAAACCAATCTCCGGGTCTACTCCTTTATAACCTGTAATTACAAAAAGATTTTCTCCCATGATGTACATTCTTAATTTTGAATTTTTGAAACCTAACGGCATTGTGTATCCAAGTGAAAGTGTTTGTAATCTAAAGAAAGAAGCATCTTCGATCCAGTAATCTGAATATTTAGGAGAAGAAGTGATTCCGCTTCCTAAGAAATCATCCGGTACATTGTAAGATGGTAATCTTGTTGGGTCGTTCAGCATCATGTTTGTAGCGTTTAAAGCTTTTTGTCCAAACATTCCGTAACCTGTCACACCAAGATCAAAATTTCCGTAAGTAAAATTCATTCCAATACCCATAGTCAAATCTGGCTGAATATTTCCTAAATCAGTTTTATCAGCGTCAACTAAAGCACTTTCTGCCACAACATTTCCTGCAGCATTGTAATACTGAATTTTTCCGTTTGCATCAAGACCCGCATTTCTGAATCCCCAGAAAGTTCCAACTGGATATCCTTCAGCAATAACCTGAGAATATTGACCAGACATACCTGCTAAACCATGTAATGAACCGCTGTAAATAACATCTGTTTTATACGTTGGGTTTGATAATTTTTCGATTTTCTGAACGTTGTGTCCCAATGTTAAATTAGCATTCCATGTAAATTTATCTCCTCTTACGATATCAGCATTTAAAGTAAGTTCAACTCCTTTATTTGACATTTCACCAACGTTCGCAAGCATTGTTCCTACTAAATATGGAGGCTGAGGCACTTCGTAAGTATATAATAAATCGTGAGTGTTTTTTTGGTACCATTCGAATGAACCTGTAATTCTGTCAAAAAGACCAAAATCGATACCCACGTTGATTTGTCTTGTAGATTCCCATTTCAAATCAGGATTTGGGTTTTGTTTTGGAGAATAAGCTAAACTCCATGTTCCTGTAACCGGATCATAGTAACTGTCATTTCCAACTCCTAAGATTGAAAGTGATTTGTATTCACCAATTCCGTCCTGATTACCTGTAACTCCATAACCAACTCTTAATTTTAAAGATCCTAACCAGTCTTTTGTACCGCTCATAAAATCTTCGTTAGAAATTTTCCATGCTGCAGATGCAGATGGGAAAGTTCCCCATTTATTGTTTTCTCCAAAACGGCTTGATCCATCACGTCTTACTGTTGCAGTAAGCAGATATTTTCCGTCGTAATTGTAATTTGCACGAGCGTAGAATGAAACAAGGTTTGATTTTCCTTTATAAGAATAAACATCTCCTAAACGATAGTTGTAACCTGCCCCTAAATTATTGTAGCTAAAAGCATCTGTTACGAAACCTGAACGCTGTGCTCCAAAACCTTGGTAAATATTTTCAAGATAAGAATAACCTGCCAATGCGCTGATATTATGTTTATCAATCACTTTAGAATAATTTACATAAAGTTCGCCTTGTGCATTTGTATATTCTGCATAAGTTCTTTGTGCGTAACCAGCTTCAGTTCTTCCTTCCATAATAGCATAAGTTGGTTTGTAAGTTCCACCCGCTACTGCATTGTGTTCTAACGAAATATTAGCAACTGCCTGAAAATCATTTAAGAATTTAACCTCAGTTTTAAAATAACCTAAAAGTCTGTGTCTTTCGTTATCAACTGTTCTGTTTGTTAGAATCTCAACTGGGTTTTCGTAGATATTTCCTCCAACAGATGTAAAGTTTCCATTTGCATCATAAACCGGAATTGTTGGATTTAAGTTGTAAGCACGCTCAAAAATTCTGTAATCAATTGGGTGCCATTTGTCGATATTGGCAAATAATCCCACATCAAATTTTACATCTTTGTTGTCTCCAAGAAATTGATAAGCACTTATGTTTCCGCTAATTCTTTCTAAACCAGATTTTTTAATAACTCCTTCATTATTTAAGTATCCGATAGAAGTTCTAAAACCGCTGTCAGCTTTTCCAGAATTGATACTTAAAGTATGAGATTGAGAAACTGCTGTCTGCTCGATTGCTTTTTGCCAATTTGTATTTCCACCGTAATCAACAGCGTCCATGTTTCCTGTTTGGCGAACATAACCTCTCCATTGATTTGCAGATAAAAGATCTAAATTATCAGCAACATAACCAATACTTGATGAACCATTGTATACTACAGAAACACCTTTTGTTCCTGATTTTGTTGTAATAATAATAACTCCGTTTGCTCCTCTAGAACCATAAATTGCTGTTGCAGAAGCATCTTTAAGAACGTCAACCGATTTAATATCAGCTGGCTGAACCACGTTGATATCTACACCTGCAATTCCGTCAACTACAATAAGCGGACTGTTACTTGCTGTTAATGAAGTTCCTCCACGTAAACGAATTGTAGAACCTGCAGCAGGATCTCCAGAAGGGCGAATGATGTTTAATCCGGCCACTTTTCCCTGTAAAACCTGCTCTGTAGAAGAAATGGTTCCTTTTACTAAATTATCAGATGTAACTGTAGAAATTGCTCCCGTTAAATCAGATTTCTTTTGTGTTCCGTATCCAACAGAAACCACCTGAACTTCTGCTAATTGATAACCGTCATTTTGTAAACGAACTTCTAATTTTGAAGAAGCGGCAGTGATCTGCACTTTTTGAGTGGTTGAACCGATGAATGAAACTTCGATTGTACCTCCTACGGCTACCTCAAGACTAAATTTCCCGTCAAAATCTGTAGTCGTTGCATTTCTTGTTCCAGACTCTATTACCGATGCTCCCGGCAATACAGTACCTGAATTGTCATAAACGGTACCCGTTACCAGCTTTTTTCCCTGAGCAAACATTCCTGCCGAAAGAAAAAGCATGAAAATCATGAATACCAGCGATTTAGTAGTCCACATTTGATGCAGGACTATTCTTTTATTTTTACTATTCATTAGAATGATGTTTTAATTTGATAGTGAATTATTTGTCTAAGGTTTTAAGCGGAATCGTCGTGTCTGAAATTGTTTTGTCTTTGTTATCTTTAACTAAAACATGAATTTCACTTAAAACAGGAGAATCCTTAAGTTCTGAAACCAAATTGACAAATCCTTTTATCTCTGCAGTACCTCCGCTAAACTCACCAGAAATTGTTTTTGCACCAGCTGTAATGGTATAAATTAATTTATTTACACCCGGCTCGTTGTTTTTTCTGTAGATTCCTAAGAAATCTTTCTGGCTGATTTGTAAAGGGAAAAATCCAAATACCGGCGCTGGTGGCGGCTCATAAGCTCCTGCATATAAAACCTGATCCGGAATTGTTCCTGCCCAGTCGTCTTTTACCATCAGGAAAACTAAATTTTCCATGACGTAACCATCTGGAGCATTGTAGTATGTTTTTGGAACCAAATCCATTTTGTAGAATCCGTTTCCTAAGTCTTTTAGTTTGGTTTTTTCAACAATGTCTGGTAACCAAGATTGGTATTCTTGTTTAATATCCCAGTTGTTTAATCCACTATGAATGTGTACGCTTGTTGCGCCTGCAAATCCCGGTGCTAAATTGGCATTGAATAAAATACTTACACCTTTATCCAAAGTTGGTTTTGTTGGATAAGCTCTGATTAACTCATTTGCAGTGTAAAAAGATGAAAAATCAGTGTAAGGCATATTCGCCACGTCGCTTTGTTTAGATCCGTTTTTGTTTTTTAAACGAAACCAAAATCCTGCGCTTGCTGCAATTTCTTCAGGAGTTTTAGAAAAATAAGCTGTTGGAGTTAAAGTAAAACTCCACATTTTATTTCCTTCATAATGCAATTTGGCAAAATCAGATGAGTTTTCCCAGTTTCCTGCATCCGGTTCAGATGGAGACCAAATCCAGATATATAAATCTTCATTTTCTAAAAACGTAGTTCCAGAAAGATCAAAGTACCAAGTAACCTGCTCGTCATATTTGTAAACAACCGGAAATGATGACATCGGTCCCACAGCTCCTGCGGCTTCTTGTGCCTTTGTAAAATTAGGAGCCATCAAAAGGGCAAGTAAAATTGTATATAGAAATTTTTTCATATTACTTCTTAGTTAATAGCATTTAATTTGAATACATAAGTCACAAACGGAGTTCCTCCAGAAGAATGCACTAACTGAAATTCCATTTCGTCATTGCTTCCCGGAACTGATGTTACTCTAAGTTCGTCTGTTTTTTGAGTTTTTGCAGCATCGCTGTACAAGTAGATTCTTACTGCACTTGCATTGGTCTGCTGGAAATCTGAGCTTAATTCCCAATAGCCTTTTGGAGCAAATAAAGGCGGAACATTTCCCGTCACTTCATAACTTGTTGGTCTGTTTTTTTCGTCTACGCTAAAGTTGATTTTAAAATCTTCGTAGTTAAAAAAAGTACTCAAGTTCTCTTCACTTGGTTCGATCTTATTTGCTTTGGCAAATTCGTCAACCATTTTCAGATTTGTTAGTCCCCAATTTCCATTTACTTTCTCATAAATCGTAATCGGATCAACGTAGCTTCCGTCTTCTGTATTGTCGCAGCTAATTGCGAAAAAACACATTAATAAAGCTAACCAATAATAACTTTTACTTCTCATAAATTTTTGGTTTTTGTTAGTTTTTCATCCCTTTAAAAGGACACTACGAAACTAGATGTTAAATAAATCTAAAAAAAAATATCTGCGAAAAATCAAGATAAATTTCAAACGTTTTCGTAATTAATTATTTGATTATCAATATTTTATATTTTAGTAAAAAACACAAAAATCAAGGTCTTGTTTAGATGAAAAGTGGTACTTAAATAATGGTAAATATGACAATATGCGAATTTTATGTGAATATTTTTTCACTATACATATATATAACCACTTTTTATTGTATAATTGCAAATTATTAGAGTGCTTTTAACATTTTAAGACTGCTTAGCACCTTATACAGCAGTATTTTAAAAGAAAAACTAAAAAAACTGCTCCCGATTTTCTAAAACTGCTAATCATCAGTTTTTAATTAATTTTGCTTTAAACGAATTAACTCAACCATAAATTATCTTACCCTAAAACCACAACCAAACCATGCAAAAAATATTTGTACTGTATTTTTTCATTGCGGGTTTTTCTCTAACTGCGAAAGAGACAAATCCAATTCTTGAAGAATTAGATAATGTACTGCTCAAAAAAGAAGTTTACTTAAAACAGAAATATCGCAAAATTGAAGCGTTAAAAAGAAATGTTTCAAAATTTACTGTAAGTCAAAATAATGAAGACCTTTACAATACTTATATGTCGTTGTTTGAAGAATACAAATCATTCAAATACGATTCGGCCTATTATTATTTAGAAGAAGCAAAAATCAAAGCCAAGGTTTTAAAAGATCCTAAATATTTGGCCAAAAGCCGAATTAAAGAAGGTTTTGTACTGCTTTCGTCCGGATTATTTAAAGAAGCAATTGATACACTAAATGTAATCGACGATCAAAAACTCGATCAAAAAAACAAATTTGAATACTATAATATTAAAGCCCGAGCTTATTATGATTTAGCCGATTATAACCGCGATCAGCGTTTTAATATTCATTATGTACAGCAGGGAAATCATTTCCTAAAAAAAGCTTTAGAATTAATAGGAACCAATACGAATGAATACTGGGCTGCCGAAAGTTTAAAACGTTTAAAACAGCAAGACTGGCGCGGCGCCGAATTTGCCTTTAGTTACTGGATCAACAATTATGATTTACCTCCGGATTATTACGGAATTGCAACCTCAAGTCTTGGTTATATTTATTCTGAAAGAGGATATACTAAAAAAGCGATTCAATATCTCGCTCTCGCCGCCATTGCCGATGTAAAAAATGCGACCAAAGAAACTGTGGCACTTCGAAATCTGGCCAATGAACTCTTTAAAATGGGATATCTGGACAAAGCCAACGAATATATTAATATTGCGATGGATGATGCGACTTTTTATAACGCCAGACACCGTAAAATTGAAATTTCATCCATATTACCCATTATAGAAAAAGCACAGCTAAACAACGTAAAAGATAAAAATGATAAGCTTGAAAGGATTATTATTCTTTTAACGATCTTAACGTTCATTATTATCTTGTTTTCGATTATTATCTTCAAACAATTAAAAGAAAAAAACAAAGCCAGAAAAATAATGGCTTCTTCATACGCACAGCTACAGGAAATGAACATAAGTCTCAGCGAGGCAAATGCGATTAAAGAAGAATATATTACCTATTTTATTAAAGCAACTTCAGCTTTTATTAATAAGATTGATCACATTCAGAAAAGTACGCTTCACAAAATTATTACTAAGAAAACCGATGAAGTTATTGCGAGTTTAAAACGCTATAATGTTAAGGAAGAAAGAGAAAATCTTTTTCATCAATTTGATGAAATCTTCCTGAAATTGTTCCCAACTTTTGTGACAGATTTTAATCATTTGTTTCCAAATGATCATAAATGCATTGTAAAGAAAGGTGAACTTTTGAATACGGAACTCCGCATTTTTGCTCTGTATAGATTAGGAATTCAGGACAGCAGTCAAATGGCTGAATTTCTGGAACTTTCTGTGGCTACCATCTATACTTATAAAACAAGAATTAAAAGTAAATCAGACTTTAAAGATACTTTTGAAGAAAAGATTATGGCGATAAAGACGATTTAAAAGGTACTAAGATTCTGAGATACTAAGGTTCTAAGTTTTTTTTGCAATCTTTTTATTTTACATCGGTAATCTTTGTCATTCTGAGGAACGAAGAATCTTCGAGAGTAATTCTACAAAGATTGGCGACATACTTTATGGAGCTGCTTGCGAAGATTCTTCGTTCCTCAGAATGACAAGATTGTGTGAAAAATAAAAAAAGCGACATTTACTGTCGCTTTTTATTTATTCAGCAGATTCTAACTGCAAAATCATATTTTGATAATATTTACTCAACGAGAATAATTGTTCAGCAAATATCATAACGGCCAGCGGAATAAAGAAAAACATGGTTAGATCTCTTTCGTATAAAAAATAGGTCGTAATCATAAAAATTCGAGTGTATTCAAGGTAATAAATCCATTTTCTTTGTTCTAATATGGCACCGCAGTTTATTAACGTGATAATAACAATCGACAATACGAAAATCTTATCGTAAGCTTCTAAAACATCAAAATAATACGTAAAAACAGTCAGCAATAAAGTGCAGACTCCTAATTGAATATAAAGGTAATTTCTAAATCGAAGTCTTTGATGCGGATTGCTTTTATCTTGTAAAAAGCGTTTTTCTAATATTGGACGAATATCCTGATCCATGTGGGCGGGACTTCCAAAAACGGCTTTCCATCTGGCTTTAAAACCTTTTGAACGTCGCCATAATTCGTAGATTTCAAAATAATAATGAAAATGCTGCCAAAGGAAACTATAACTTTTTAGCGGATGTGTTAATCCGTATTTTGGTTTTTCTTCTTCTGCCTGGAAAGTTCCAAAAAGACGATCCCAAAATGTAAACATATCGCCATAATTTTTATCAAGGTATTTTTCGTCAGATGCATGATGAACACCATGAACAGAAGGCGTTACGAAAACATATTCGAGCCATTTTATTTTACCGACGAGCTGTGTATGTGTAAAGAAAGAATATGCTCCGTGAACAATCAACATCGTAATTACCATAGTGGGATGAAAGCCAACAAGCGGAAGAACACACCAAAATCCCGTTCGGATTATGGCCTGAAAAGTCGTAATTCTGGCCGCAGCTGTAAAATTGAATTCTTCACTATGATGATGTACAATGTGTGCTGCCCAGAAAAAATTGACTTCGTGTCCTAATCTGTGATACCAGTACCAGACAAAATCTGTGGCAAGAATTAAGGCAATCCAGACTAAAAAATTACTCGGAATTTCAAAAATCCTGTAATCGTCATAAATCAAATAATACAATTGATAGAAGCTTGCGGCAACAAACAAATTAATCAACCGTTCTGCAATTCCAATACTGATATTAGATACAGAACTTTCATAATTAAAAATTTCAGGTCTCTTTTTTCGTTGTGCAAGCTTATATTCCAGAAATAAAAACAGGAAGAAAGCGAGCATTGCAAAGGCAAGAAAATTAATGTTTTTCATTTTTAAAAATTACTTTAATATTGATATGAACTAAAAAAAGGCATTTTCATCAGTCAAAAAACGTTTTTAACTGATGAAAATTATCTGGATTTTTATTTTAAAAATTCTAATTCTGCTTAAATTTTGGAGCCTCTAAAGCTACTTCTTTAACAGATTGTGTTTCAGCTACTTTTTTCAGCGCAATTATGTAAGCCGCAATTCTCGGACTTACATCGTATTTTGCTGAAACTCTAAATACAGTTTCAAAACCTTTTTCTAAAATGTCTTCTAAACGTTTATTAATTTGATGAATTCTCCAGGATTCTAAAAGTGAATTTTGAAGCCATTCAAAATAAGAAACCGTAACTCCGCCAGCATTTGCCAAAATATCCGGAACCACTAATACATTTTTACCTTGCAAAATTTCATCAGCATCAGAAGAAACAGGTCCGTTTGCCGCTTCGATTATTATTTTAGCACGAACATCATTTGCATTTTTCTTTGTAATAACATCTTCTTTTGCAGCCGGAATCAAAACATCAACATCTAAAAACAATAATTCTTCATGTTTTATAGCTACTGAATTTGGATATCCTTTTATCGTTTTATTATTGAGATTATAATACAATATCAACTCCGGAATATTGATTCCATCCGGATTGAAAAACGCTTCCGAAACATCACTTACCGCAACTATCTTAACTCCTTTTTCATATAAAAACAAAGCCGAATGCAAACCAACATTTCCAAATCCCTGAATCGCAGCAGTTGATCTTGCCGGTCTGATTTTTAATTTTTCAAGCGCCAGCAAAGTAATAATACTTACACCTCTTCCGGTTGCTTCTACTCTTCCAAGCGAACCTCCGGAATGCAAATGCTTTCCGGTTACTACGGCGTGAATTGTTTTTCCGTGAACCAATGAAAATTCATCCATCAGCCAGCCCATTTCGTCTGGACCAGTTCCCATATCCGGTGCAGGAACATCTTTTTCAGGACCAAAAATATCTGCCAAAGCTTTTGTATACGCTCTTGTAATTCTTTCTAATTCAGTTTTAGAAAGTGTTTTCGGATCACAAATAATACCTCCTTTTGCTCCTCCAAACGGAATTCCGGTTACGGCAGATTTCCATGTCATCCAGGCTGCCAGTGCTTTTACCTCATCGAGATTTACAGCATTGTCGTAACGAATTCCCCCTTTTGACGGCCCTAAAGCCGTGTTGTGAATTACTCTATATCCTTCAAAATTTTGTTCGGTTCCATTATCTAATGTTATAGAAAAATTGACCACAATTTGTTTTTCCGGACGCTGCAGCTTTTGTCTGATAGATTCATCTAATTTTAGAATATCGGCTGCTATATTAAACCTTTCAATCATAGATTGAAAGGGATTCTGTTTTATAATTTCTGCACTCATAGTATTTATTTTTAATTTTTTGGTTTATCGATTTGGGTTTAATAAAATGTTTTGTTCTGAATAAAATTAACAGCAGCACATGCAACACGGAATTTTCGTCTGGCAGCAATGCATCTTACTATGTATGTTTCTATTCGATCTCATTTTATTTTTATTTAATAGTTCCTAAAAAAAGCCTTTCATGGTGCATGAAAGGCTAAAAAAAAAATAACTAACAAGTACTTTCTCTATTAACGCCATTTCATCGCATAGGTCGACATGCAGCACATCGTCAAACTGCACATAAACGGGATGATATTTTGGACATAGTTTTTCATTGTTATTGCAAATCTATAAAATATTATTTATAAATTCTATAGAATTAGTCGAGTTTATTTAAATAAAATATAAAATTAACATTAAAACCCTTGTAAATTAACACTTTAAGAAATTAAAAAAAAGTACTAAAATTGTGATTTAACGATAAAAACAATGGCTGTTAGAGCTAAAACGAGACCTAAAATATTGATTTTAGAGAGTTTTTCTTTAAAGAAAAGCATTCCTACCAGACTTCCCAAAACTATAACCCCCATATTCATTCCGGCAAAAACCGTTGATGGATTTTCGGCGAAAGCCTTATGTGCTTTTAAATAAAATAATATATTTCCGAAGTTGAAGATTCCGACTAAACCTCCAAAAAGAATGTTTTGGTAATTCAGTTTTACCTTTTTTATAACAACATCATAAACTACAACCAATAAAGAAACGGCCAATGAAATATCAAAAACGATAAATAAAGACGTTGTATAAGGCAAAGCTGTAAAAAGTGCAATTTGCTTAAAAAGAATATCAATTATCCCGAAACCTAAAAAAACTGCTGTTGGATAAATCCATTTGTTTTGATCGTTTCCTGATTGTTTTTTTAAGATGAATAAAAGCGCTATAAATCCTATTATCAATCCAATAACTTTATAAGGATTGAATTCTTCTTTAAAAATCAACCAAGCCGCAATTATAGGAATAAATAAAGATAAACGTTGTGCTGCATCTGTTTTTACAATTCCCATATATTTTATAGAAGTGAATAAAAACAGAAAAACTATTGGCAGCAAAATACCAACTGCAGTGTAAATATTCCAGGGCGCATCAGCGTGAACAACATTCAAATCCGGGCTAAAAGTAAAATAGCAAAGTGCTATTGCCATTACATAATTAAAAGCAATTATCTGAATTGGATTTGCATTGTATTTTCGGGTTATTTTGAAGATTACACCAACCGTAACACTGCACAAAATGCTTAGAATAAGAAACAACATAGAATTAAATTTTGATTACAAAAGTAGGTTTTTATAATATCTGGTTTGCTATAAATCTTTGTCAAAGTTTAAAATTTTGACAAAGATTGCTGAACATAAGAAACCCGACAGGTTTTAAAAACCTGTCGGGTTTACATCACTATATAATCATTAACAATTTACAATTAATAATTTACAATTTACTAATATAACTTCCGTACATATCTTTAAACTGATGTCCTTGAGCAAAACGATCTTTACTCAGTTTTTTGTATTCTACTAAAGCCCATAAAACGAACTCTTTTACAAAATACTGATCTCTTTTATCTAATTGCGGCTGGTATTTTTTTAATAAAATATCCAAAGGAGTCACTTCATCTAAAATAGCCTGATATTCAGCATCTGTAGCATCGTCTAATAATTCGAAACCGCTTTCTGCAAAAAACCATTCAATTATATCAGAATAAGGCGTTTTTTCTCCTTGTTTCTCTAATTTTTCAATCTTAGGGAAATAAGTTGGAAATAAAGTTCTAATCGCCGAACCTATTAAATACTGCGCTACTACAGCTGCTCCCTCCTGCTCTCCTTCATAAACCAATTCTACTTTTCCGGTAATCGCCGGAATAATTCCCATAAAATCAGATAAACGAAGGTTTGTTTGATCTACACCTGATTTTAAAGCTCTGCGCTCTGCTGAACTTATTAAATTTTCAAAAGCGGTAATGCTCATTCTGGCACTTACTCCACTTTTATTATCAATATATTCGCTTTCGCGTGCTTCAAAACTTATTTGCTCTAAAATATCTCTGGCTAGACTTGGTACATAAACGATATCACTTTGGTTTTCGTCTAGTTTTGCTTCCTGCTGTGTAATGGTTCGTGCAATTTCAACTGTTTCAGGATAATGTGTTAAAATCTGCGAACCAATTCTATCTTTAAGAGGCGTTACTATACTTCCTCTGTTTGTATAATCTTCCGGATTTGCAGTAAAAACAAACTGCATATCAAGCGGCATTCTTAATTTAAATCCGCGAATTTGAATATCACCTTCCTGCAGAATATTAAACAATGCAACCTGAATTCTCGCTTGTAAATCAGGTAATTCGTTGATAACAAAAATACTTCTGTTTGCTCTCGGAATCATTCCGAAGTGAATTACGCGATCATCAGCATACGATAATTTTAAATTTGCGGCTTTGATTGGGTCAACATCACCAATTAAATCGGCTACGGTTACATCCGGCGTTGCTAATTTTTCGAAGAAACGTTCGTTTCTGTGTAACCATGAAATTGGAGTTTCATCGCCTTTTTCTTCAATTAAATCTTTTGCAAAACGTGAAATTGGATTCAACGGATCATCATTGATTTCTGAACCCGCTACAAACGGAATATATTCATCTAATAATTCTACCATTTTGCGAGCCAAACGTGTTTTTGCCTGTCCTCGAAGACCTAATAAATTGATATTATGACGAGAAAGAATTGCACGTTCCAGTTCTGGAATTACCGTATTTTCAAATCCGTGAACGCCTTCAAAAACCGGTTTTCCAGATTTGATTTTCTCACGAAGATTATTTCGCAATTCGTCCTTTATACTTGTGCTTTTATATCCGGCTGCTTTTAACTGTCCTAATGTTTTTATATTGTTAATTTCCATTTTTATTGAAATATGGGTGTTGTTATTTTGATTGTGTTAGACGCACTGCAATGCGTCTCTACGATTATCTTTCTTGTGTATAAATTATTTAAGCAGCGCTTCGCCTTCGCTCAGCGTGACAACTGAAACTGAATACTGCGACTGAAAACTATCTCACTCTTTTCTTCCTATTCGTTTCATAATCTTCAAAAATCATTTCGCCAAGGCCTTTTAATCCTGTATAAAATGCTTTTCCCTGATTGGCTTCTGTAAAATGATTTACAAATCGCTGTAAATACGGATCGTTTGCGATCATGAAAGTCGTAATCGGAATGTGTAATTTTCTGGCTTGCTGTGCCTGCGTGTAGCATTTATCTACGATATATTCATCGAGACCGTTGCTGTTCATGTAATACGAACCGTCTCGCTCACGCACGCAGCTTGGTTTTCCGTCGGTAATCATGAAAATCTGCTTGTTGGTATTTCGTTTTCGGCGTAAAATATCCATCGCCAATTGTAGTCCTGCCACTGTATTGGTATGGTACGGACCAACCTGCAGATAAGGCAAATCTTTAATTGGAATTGTCCAGGCATCATTTCCAAAAACCAAAATATCAAGCGTATCTTTTGGATAACGGGTTGTAATTAATTCAGCCAAAGCCATTGCTACTTTTTTGGCAGGCGTGATTCGGTCTTCTCCATACAAAATCATACTGTGGCTAATGTCGATCATCAAAACGGTACTCATTTGTGCTTTGTACTGCGTTTCTTCTACGATCAAATCATTTTCAGTCAGCATGAAACTTTCAACACCGTTATTGACTTGTGCGTTTCTAAGACTTTCTGTTAAAGATATTCTTTCTAAAGTGTCACCAAAATTGTACTCGCGAAATTCTCCGGTATGTTCATCTCCGTTTCCGGCATGTTTTGTTTTGTGATTTCCGTTTCCGGAACGTTTTAAGTTTCCAAAAATCTGATCTAAAGCCTGCTGACGAATTGCACGTTCTGTTTTAGCCGTAATTCCAAAGCCGTTCGTTCCGTCTTCCTTAACCTCGTCTTTTATGTAACCTTTCTTTTTTAAATCTTCAATAAAATCATCTATTGTGTAGTTCTCGTCGGTCAGTTTATACTCTACGTCCAGCTCCCTAAGCCAGTTAATTGCTTCGTCGAAATCGCCCGAAGTGTGGGTGATTAACTCTTTGAAAATGACAAAAAGTTTTTCAAACGGAGTCTGAAAAGGAGCTTCGTAGGACTTAAAATAAAAACCTTTTTTAAATTCGTTTTTCATAATTTTAAAATTAAGGCTTTTTAGAATTATGAAAATAGAAACGTTTATTAATTTTTAGTTAAAATATTTAACCAAAATCTACAGCTAACAGCGTTAGATGTAACAATTATTCAAACTTTCCATCAACATAAAACCATGAGCCATTTTGAACTTTAAAAGTCGAAAATTCGTAATGTACCTGCGGTTTTTGGGTTGAATCTAAAAAATACGCTTTAAATTCGACTGTATTTTCGGCAAAACTCAGAATTTCTAATTTCTGCCATTTATTTGCTGTTGCCCATTTTAGAATTTCTGCTTTCGAATAATATTTTCTTTCAGAAATATAAGTTGTGTCTAAAAGATAATCTGCATTATGAGTTGCATAAGCAGAATATCTTGAACGCATTAAAGCTAAAGCTGATGGTGCTTTTTGATTTTTTTCAAGAAATAATCCACAGCAATCATCAAACTGTAATCCTGTATCGCAAAAGCATTTATGCGTCGCCATCTACTTCTTCTTCTCCGTTAATTTTTACATGAAGCTGATTTAACAAAACCTGATAACGACTGATTTCTCTCACTTCTTCATCTTCTTCAGCAAAATCAATCATTTCGTCTAATACTTCACTTACTTCTAAAAGTTTATTATTGGCTTCTCTGTTATTTTTTGCAACGATTAAATCAATGATTTCCTGTACGCTCGCTTTTAAAGTTTCAAATTTACTATTCATTGTTTTTTTGTTTCAAGTTTCAGGTTTCAGGTTTCGTTCCAATAACTTGAAATTTAAAACATGAAACTTGAAACTATATTTTTATTACTCTTTATTTTCGTTGAATTTCTTCACAATTTCTTTTAGCTTTTCTTTGCGCGAAACTTCGGCTTGTTTTTTCTTCGCCTGGGCTTTGTGCAATTTGTCATTGTGAGCTTTTATATTTCTTTCGTTGTTGCGTCCCATTATATTTCCCTTTTAATTTCTTCAAGACTTTTTTCGGTAAAAATCAATTCGGTGATAATCTGTTTTCTCAACTCATTTATGTCATCATAGTCAAAATATTTTGCCCAGGAAGTTAATTGCTGTAGATTCCTAACTTGTTTTAAACGTTTCATTGTTTCAAAACTGGTTCTTAAAATCGCTTTTCCGTCATATTGCGGATTATTTTTATGCTGATAATTTGCCAGATTTTTTTCGAAGTCGGCATCTATATAATAGAGTTTTTCTTCGGTATTATCAGGATAAAATTCTTCCCAGGCAGCAAAACCAATTTTTGTTTTCGATTCGGTTTCAGGTTCACGGGCAATTAAGCGCCATTTACTGTTTGCTAATCTACCCCAGTGATTTGAAACACGATACATTCCTGCCTCAGTATAATAATAAGAACTTCCCGCTTTGCTTTCGAATTGTTTTTTTAATCCTTTAATTTCATCCGGAAGCACTTCTTTAAAAACACAAAAAGTATTC
Organism: Flavobacterium sp.; assembly: GCF_039595935.1. NCBI lineage: Bacteria > Pseudomonadati > Bacteroidota > Flavobacteriia > Flavobacteriales > Flavobacteriaceae > Flavobacterium > Flavobacterium sp. Next base: position 756,578 of record NZ_JBCNKR010000004.1, read on the forward strand.
TTGAAAGAATTAGGATGGGGTTTAAAATTTTTCTGCATATGCAAATATACTCAGATTGTCGCGAACTCCCTAAAACAAACCTAAATTGATTAACTTTGTCACTTCAATTTTAAAATAAAAAACTATGTCTAAAGATTCACAAGAAAAAATGCCTCAAAAAGGAGTTTATACCGGCATTATCGAAAAAGATGAAAACAACAATTATTTCTGTGGAGAATATCTTTTAGATTATAAAATTGCTCATACCAATTTTAAAATTGGTGACTGGATTACTATTAAATCTGTAATTGAAAACCCAAGTGACATCAGCTACGATAAATATCCTAAAAAATCCAGAAACTTCGATAAAGCGAATCGTAAGCCTGAATAAGTTTTTGTTTCAGGTTTAATGTTTCAAGTTTAAATGTGGATAATTAACCGCAAAGTACGCCAAGATTTTTTTTACTGTATTGCAAGCGGTATTGATAATACAAAGTTCGCAAAGCTGTTAACGTAAAGCTTTGCGAACTTTCGTTTTTATAAAAACATGCTTATAGAAAAATCTTGGCGTGCTTTGCGTTAAAAAAACGTTCTACCCTTAACCTGAAACAGAAACAAATAACTTTCCTGAATATTTTTTAGATGAAAAGTAAAAAGTTAAAAAAAAGTGTACCTTTGCAAAAAATTTGTCGATTTGAACTAAAAAACATCGATTTCAAACTAATAGACAAGTAGTTACATTTTATTTATGAAAAAAATAGTTGAATACCGCAAGTTACTAAACGTAGAGAAAACTGCAGAATTAAAAGATTTGAAAACAATTTATCGTAATGCGATGAAAGAATCTCATCCTGATAAATTTGTAGGAGATGAAGCTGGTTTAAAAGCTGCTGAAGAAAAAAGTAAAACTATCATCGAAGCTTACCACTTTTTAGTAAGTATTCACCCTGATACTATCAAACTTAATTTACCTGAGTACACAGAAACAATTACTACTTGTACTATTACAGATTATAAATTTGTAGAAGGTCGTTTGATTATTGATTTTTCTAACGGAAGTGTTTACGAATACATTAGTGTACCTAAAGCTACTTACGTGAAAATGGTAAATGCAGATTCTCCTGGAAGATTTGCAAAAAGACACATTTTAAACTCTTTTACATGGAGAAAGAAAACAAATCAAGAATAAATTTGTTCTGAAAATATTTCAAAAGCACTCTTCTTACAGAGTGCTTTTTTTGTGGTTTACTATTAGGAAAAACTCTATATTAGCATTCTAAACAAAAAATAAACAAGAGTTTTAAGTCAAATTAAAGCATCAAAACACTTGATTACAGGGCGATTAGATATAAAAAAACTATAACAAAATTTTAGGTTACAAAATTCTATATGTTCTATAATTTTAGATACTTTTGTTGCACAAATCAATTAACTAATTAATTTTTTATAATGAAAAAAATACTTTTTTTACTAACAGCTTCTGCAGCTATTATTTCTTGCAGCAAAGTTAAAGACGGAGAATACCTTATTACTGGTACTGCAAAAGGAATTGAAAACGGAAAAACTATCATTCTTCAAGGTCAAGACCCAACTACAAGAATGGCTGTTGCGCTTGATACAGTAAAAGTTGAAAATGGAAAATTTGAAATCAAAGGAAAAGTAACTGAGCCAGCTTTCCATACATTAATTATTCAAGGAGCAAATCAACCTTACCCATTTATATTAGAAACTGGAGAAATCAATATCGAAATTGACAAAGACAGTATTCACAAATCTAAAGTTTCCGGAACTTACAATAATGACGAATATTCAAAATTCAATGAAGAGCTTACAAAAACTCAAAAAAGCTTAATTGATTTCCAGAAAAAAAATACAACAAAAATGCAGGAAGCTCAAAAAGCTCAGGATACTGCAACTATCAATGGTTTGATGAAACAATACATGGAAATTCAAACTGAAGTTCAGGCTAACAGCAAAAAGAAATATTTAGCTTACGCTGAAAGTCATCCAAAATCTTTCATTTCTGTATTAATTGTTCAAGGTATGATTAATGACCCAAGCAATGATATTAAGAAAACTGAAAGTATTTACAATGCTTTAGATGAGTCTTTAAAAAATACAACTCCTGGTAAAGAAATCAAAAACAGACTAGGTCAAGCAAAAATGCCTGCGGTTGGTGCAACAGCTCCTCCTGTTGGCAGCGCTAAATGAAGAGCAGATTTTTCGGCTCCTAATCCGCAGGGAAAAGTAATTTCGCTTAAAGAAAGCTTAGGTAAAGTTACAATTGTTGATTTTTGGGCTTCATGGTGCGGACCATGCCGAAAAGAAAATCCAAACGTTGTAGCTATTTATAAAGAACTACATTCTAAAGGATTAAATATTGTAGGTGTTTCTCTGGATAAAGATGCTGAACACTGGAAAGAAGCGATCGCAGCTGACGGGTTAACATGGACTCATGTTTCAAACCTTAAATTCTGGGATGAGCCAATTGCAAAACAATATAATGTTGAATCTATTCCGGCAACTTTTATTCTTGATGCATCAGGAAAAGTAGTTGCACAAGATTTAAGAGGTCCGGAACTAAGAGCAAAAATCTTAGAATTACTTTCGAAATAATTCTGTATTTCACAATAAACCAAAAAATCTCCCTCGTGGAGATTTTTTTTGTTTTAACAGAGAATCTCAAAACAATTTCAAACAGTTTTTTTCTTCAATTTGTATTTAATAAGTCAATAAAAACAATACCTAAAGACTTTTTTAAAGTAAAATTTAAACAAAAAACTCAATATTTAATATAAAAATAATCCTACTTTTAAAAATAAACTTAAAAAAATATATTTTAGGAGGTTTTTATTTTATTCAATTCCAGCGAATTAAAAAATAACTTTAAAATAACTTAAAATTAAGTGCTTTTTTTGTTTGGATATGTAGAAAGAGTTCCTATCTTTGCAACCGCTTAGAACAATAAGCAACAACGCTAGAGAGTCGGGGAGATACTCAAGCGGCCAACGAGGGCAGACTGTAAATCTGCTGTGAAAACTTCGCAGGTTCGAATCCTGCTCTCCCCACGGAAAGGCCTAAAAGGCGGAAAACTTAAAGTTTTCATTCTTTTCAAAAAGCCAAAAAAAATGTCTGAAGACCTGCAAATTCAAGGATTTGCAGGTTTTTTTTATTTTAGGCCTGTTTTCAATATTTATAAATCCTCACAAAATTAAAGGTGCAGAATCGGTGCACTTTCCGGCGCGCTGAAAAGTGCACCAGAAACAGCAAAAATCCCTTATACTACAGGGGGTTAACGAGATTAACGACTTGATTTGGCAGTAATATTATTCTACATTTATTAATTTAAAAAGTAGGATTATGTTGGAAAGCAGTTTTGGTTTGGGATTCTTTTTAAAAAGACCCAAAATAGAAAGTAAAGAATGGATTGTGTATTTCAGAATAACTGTTGACGGTATCCGTAAGGAAAGCTCAACCAAAAGAAAATGGGATAGTACACGATGGGATCAAAGGTTCGAAAGAGCGGTCGGCTCAAAGGAAGATGCAAAGTCGCTGAACTTCTTTTTGGATTCGCTGACTTTAAAAATCAATGAAATCAAAACCGAAATGATGTACAGCGGCAAACTCATAACCGCTGAGAAAATTATGGACGAGGTTCTCGGCAGGACAGCGCCGAAGATCAAGGTGCTCGAGGAATTTCAAAAGCATAATGATGAAATGGAGGCGCTTCTTGGAAAAGGCTATGCAAAAGGCACCCTTGACCGGTTTACCATTACTAAAAACCATTTGACTGCGTTTATAAAATTCAAGCTTAAAAAGCACGATCTTGAATTTGCGGATTTGAATCTTGAGTTTGTAAAGGATTTCGAGTTTTACCTTAGAACTGTACGCGACTGCAGCAACAACACCACCCTCAAATACATTGCAAATTTCAAAAAGATTGTAATCCGCGCCATTGATAAGGAGTTAATCACCAAGGACCCATTTAAGAACTTTAAGGGACGTAAAACGAAACTGGTAAAAAAACCACTCACCGCACAGGAATTGTACGAACTTGAAAGTCATTATTTCACAACTGACAGGCTCAACGTAGTAAGGGATGTATTTGTCTTCCAATGCTACACTGGCCTGGCTTACATAGACGCTTATCAATTAAAGAAAACGGATATCAAAGAAGGCATTGATGGAAATCTATGGATTATGTCCGAAAGGCAGAAAACAAACTCATCATTTAATGTCCCTCTTCTTCCCCAAGCACTGAAAATAGTTGAAAAATATAAAGAGCACCCGCTGTGTATCCAGCGCGGAACCGTGCTTCCTGTTTCATCCAACCAGAAAATGAATGAGTATCTAAAAGAGGTGGCAGTCTTGTGTGGCTTTCCTTTTACATTAAACACGCATATGGCCCGCCGTACATTTGGAAGCACTGTGACATTAAATAACAACGTCCCTATTAATGTAGTTAAAGAACTGCTGGGTCATGCATCGGTAAAACAGACTGAGGCATATGCTATAACTGAGCAGGCTACAATCGGTCGTGAAATGTCAATTCTGAATAAAAAGCTGAACAAAAACGCTTCCAAGATTTCAAAACCGGACTTAGCGGTTCTCGGAAGACTTGAAAAAGAAATCCAGGCAATTAAAAAGAAATACAACATAACTTCTTGAAACTTGCTTTCAGATGGTAATTAAAATCAAAGAGGCTATCTCAACAATTCTGAGATAGCCTCTTTTTATATAGTTTAACTACACTTTTATAACCCGGATGATAAGACGGGCTGTATTTAATATAACCTAATTCCTGCAGCTGTTTAAAATATTTGTGATAAGTGGGTAGTGTATTTACATGCGCCATTTCCATAATTTTACTTCGGCTGACTTGTATCCTCCTACCCTGCCCCTGTCTGTAACCCAATCCTAATATTGCCGTTAAAATTGACAAATGCCACACATTAAGCTTTGGATCAGCAATATAAACTGAAAGATATTCCATGATATTGCTTTCTTTTAATTTCTTAGTCTTTTTCATCCCTAAAAAGTTTTTGAATATCTTCTCTATTGTAATAATAGGATCCAAGCACTTTCTTAAAACGTACTTTTTGTGATGTTCTAAGAGTCTGAACAGATCCGGCAGAAATGTCGAGCATCCTGCGGACAGCCTTACTTTTCAGCCACTCAGATTCCCTTTCAATATTTTCTGCATTAAAAGCTTCCGAAACCGCATTACGGATTGTATCGGTCATTAACAGTCCAAACTGCCTTAAATCGTCTTTTGTTATAAGTTCTTCCATAAAATACCGGCTTAATGCGTTACAAAAAATTAAATCATATACTTAAAAAGATCATCGTCATTCCAAAAAAATTGCCGCAAAGCTTACTCCAAATAAAAATAAACACTGCTTCTTTTGTTCTTATTCTTTGTCGGGACATAAATAAGATAACCGTAATCATCTAATTCGCGCATGCATTTATGATAAGTTTTTGGAGATACAACCTTAGCGATATTCTGGATTTCAATACTGTATGCCTGAATTGGATTTATAAAATTCCTGTTTGCGCGAAATTGAAGCAGGGCGGCAAAAATTGCAATGTGAGTTGTGCTGATTCTGAAATCATTTTCAATTGCCTGAAAAAATCCCGATAAAAGCTTAAAATCTTCCATAACTCTATAAGATAAATAAACATCACATATGATGAGATTTTTTTGCGGTCTGAGTCTCAATATTGTGCTGTGGTTTCAGCAGCGGGCTAATTTTACAGCCGCTTTTAATTTCTCCCAGACTAAGTTTCTGCATTCTGTCATTATAAAAATTCAAGGTTTTAAACCGTGGATTTGCTTCCAAAAAAACCTTCATTTCTCTCCCTTGTATCATAAAAGCAACTTCTTCCCTCTTCCCCTTTTTCAAAGAATCGACCAGGGATTCGAATGTCTCATAGTCATCATTTTTAAGAGGAACAGTCCTTAAAGCATTGCTTACATTGTATCCATACGATTCTGGAAATTCATGCATCCTATAATTGTCATTAAGATCCCTGTCGTTGAAGCTAAACTGTTTCCAGGTTCCGCTTTTTAGAACTGCTCTTCCTGCAAGCATTTCGTATGCTTCAGCTGCGCTGAAGCCCTCAGATTTTTCATTCTTAAAGTAATGTGTACATCGGCTGGATGGCGACGAATCTGTATAAAGAATTGATCTGAATCCATCAAATTGGTAAGCCCCCTGCGCATCTTTTACAAATTGAAGTGAATGTTCAAGTCTTTCATTCTCTGAGATGTGATAAGAAACAGGAACAGTAAAATTTAACAGCTGTTCCTTCATATTCGCCAATACTTTGCCATAAGCCTCATGAAAACCGCATTTTATCAACTGTTCCTCTAAAGTTTTCTTGTTTAATTCCAGATCTTTAAGATAATCCTGTTTATCTATCCTTTCAAAAACAACAGCACTAAGCGCTCCATTTACAAGCCTAACAATGATATTGGGATAGACTTGATGCTTCAATTTGTTATATTCATGCTTAAGAAACCTGAGAGTTATTTTTTCATCTACAGCTTTCGTCTTTTCATATTTAAAAAGTAACATCTTAAAAAATTTCAGTTTCTCTATGCCACAAGAGCGTTCTATATTAGGGCTGTTCTGAAATAGAAATTTTAATTTTTCTTCCTTGGACTGCCACACTTTTATCTCATTTTCTACTCGATTGTTTTCAGAAGACATAACTCAGTTTTAATTTATTTAAGCACCTTAAACCGATCTGCCCGCTTTTTTTGAACGGGAATTAATTTTTTTTTCTTTCTGAGAGGTCTCATCGGAATTGTCAGCCAGGTCTGCGCTCTTTCCTTTGGACTGCGACTGCTTCTCGTTCTTGCTTTCACGGTCATTTATTCTCTGCAGAGAAGAATCATAAACCTTAATAGTCTTAAACTGGGGATTAGCTTCCACAAACTGTTTTCTCTCCTCTCCTCCTACCACAAAAGTTACGGACTGTAGATTGCCTTTTTTCAGAGAGTTCATCAAATCTTCCTTGTACTGAGGTGTCAGAAGTTCTTTTATCGAATGCTTTTCCAGCGAAGCTTCCAGATCATATCCATAGTTCTGATGATAATGCTGAAGCTTGAAATTTCCACGGTCGTCACTTTCTTTGAAGTCCATACGAATCCAGCAATTATAGGCTTCACCGTCCTTATTCTTTAAATCCTTATTGACCGATCTGCCCTCCATCAAATTATACGCCTCTTTGAGAGTGATGCTGGTATTATCATTGTTAATATAAAAAATCTGTTCCAATCCCGGCTTATTATCCTCTTTTTGTAGATTAACCTGATAGGAATTGAAAAAATACATATCGCTCTGGTCGGACTTTTTAAAATTCAGTTCAACAGTGACTGTATCTTTGTTAGGGACACCATTGTTCATAATACCGGTATGCATTAATTTAAAATCCTTATCCCCCTTCTGAATATTCTCTCTTAATTCAGCATCAAAAGTTTCTCCGAATCCAGTATATTTTAACTGGTCTTTCAGATACTGTACATTTTTCTCGTTCATGATATTCACATTTAAAATTAGTACTGATTATAGGTTACCCAGTATTTCAAGATTAACCAGGTGCCTGTTTTTTATGTTAAGTTCCAGATGCCTGCCTCCATTTTTCTCAAAGACCTGCATTGTGAATTTCTTCTTTTCCGGTATCGTAAATTTAGCTATGGCAAAAACTACTGTAGTTTCAGATTTATCGGAAATCCTGCTAAATTCTCCGGTGCATAAAAGCGGTGTCATTTCTATTTCCTGAGCTGCAGTTCTTTTGGATTTTTTCTGGTCTCGGATAAAAAAACGAAGTTGGTCCACATCGTAATTAATTCTGGAATCATTCCCTAAAACCAATCTGAAATACATCACGTCCTGATGAATAAAAATGCCGTCAACCTTAAACTCAATTTCTGCATTTTTTGAACCCAGTCCGCTTACCTTATTTTTCTTGGATAGAGCAAACAGGGCATATTCTTTTATTTCTTTCTGGTTTTCGTTCTCAAGGGAAAACAGCAGCGATTTATCGTCACCAATTCGTAACCGTGCATCCACATTTAATGTAGGACACAGATCATCAAAATTTAAAATGAAACTGTAAAGATTACCGTCGGAAGTTACAACAGTCAGGTTAGTCTGTGGAAAATTCTGCTTGCCAGCTTTAAGAAGCAGGATATTTTCAACTCCCTTTGCTTTCTGTACCAGAACATCACGGCTTCCGATATCAAGGCTTTTTACTGCATACGGAAATAAAATACTGGTGGTTTTTGTATAGCTAAGCTGTATATTATTAAATTCGGCTTTAGCATCATACTGTGCAGAAACTGAAAAACCAGCCAGAAAAATAAATGTGATAATTAGTGTCTCTAAATTTTTCATTTTCTTTTAGTTTAAAGTTATTGTTCATTCTTTTCTTTTTCATCGTAGAGAAGCACTTTGTAACCTGCCTTGACTGCTACTTTTATCAGCTTAACTTTCCTGCTTAAAAGTGATTTGGCTGCCTCCACTCCCATTCCTGCCGCCTGAGCTCCCCAAGAATCACTGACTCCTGCCAGTCCAATACTCTGCATGGACCTGTCAGCGGATGCTTTTGCTACATCCCTGTTTATGGTTCCAGGAATGTAAATGCCTTTAATGCCGTCTATATCAAAGACGGATAGTTCAACCGGGAAAATGGAATTCTGGTATTTTATGGTATTGATCTTTATTTCAAGCCTTTCTCCCTTAAGTGACGCTGTCCCAAAAACGAAACTGTTTTTTGGAATTAGTACGCCATTGATAAAAACGTCACTTGCAAGTCTGATTTTTACAATAGAACCGTTGACAATCGTCTGCGTTTCATGAACAGCTGCCTCAACTGCGTTCTGATTTTGTTCATCGTTGATTTCACCATCAAGCGAATAAAATGAATTTGCTGACTGCTCATAATTTACTTTGTTGGTCTGAAGAGAGCTCAGGTTTTGCTCTTCAGCTTTTCTGTTCACTGAAAAAACTTTTCCTTTTTGAAGCTTTGAGTTCTGACGCAGTTTCTCCTGTACACGTTCTGGGTGCTGGATATCCAGAATATTTTCCAGCATGCCGCCAAGCTGGGCAAGTTCAGGATCAGGCTCAGAAGGCGCACTCATGACTGCCATGAGCTGTTCAAGATTTTTTAACTCGGCTGATTCACCGTCAGGCATTTTCTGGTACTGAAATTCCCTCATATCCTGACCGCTCTGATATTCTTTTGGAGGCTCCGCAATAGCTTTCTGGAGCGCTTCAAGTTTCTGGTACATCTTCTTTTCATTCTCTGGTTTTAGATAGTCTGTTTTCAGTCCGTTTTGTTTATCATTCCATGCAACCTCATCCGTATCAAAAAAACGTTTTGATTCAAGATTATCATTATCTTCCGCACCAACCGAATAATTAGGATCTTTCTTTTTTTGTTCCTGCAGTTTTATAGAATCAATTGATGCCTGGTCATAATAGCTCATTTTATCCAAACTGGAATCTTCCTTTAGTTTTGGATTTGGAAGCAGCATATTAAATCCTTTTTTTTCAGTTCCTGAAATTGGATTTTCTGTTCCTTTGCCTCCTCCAAGCACCCAGAACAGCATGGTTATAAATGGAAGAACAAGCAGTGGAAGAACCAGCATCATACTGCGATTCTTTATCTCTCTGGTTGAAAGTGTTTTATGTTCCATAATCTTATTTTTTTATAGTTAGATGAATTAGTTTCCTTGAGATTCGGACTGCTGGTAAAATCTTCAGCGTTGGAATTTTGATTTTTAGACCAATCGATTAAGTCTGCTGCATTTATCACACTATCAATATATCTGCTGATATTGGATCTCTCAGCATATTTGTTAAATGGCAGATCCAGAGAATGCATATGGCCTACCTCATCACCATAAGCATGCTTAAGCACTTTTACTGCATCAATGTTCATTGATTTTTGACTTTCTGACAGAAAACCGCTCAATGCGTTATAAACACATAAAATCGTTCCAAGGGCCGCAAAAATGATTACTGAAAACTTAAGCTGTGAATTTGAAAGGTCTCTAGTCAGCCTATTCATTTTTTTTACCCACCAGAATCTGATTATCATATATGACCTTGAAGACTTTACATTCTGTCTTTGTTTTCGCATCAGACTTCTCATGGCTTTCTGTTTACTGTTCCAAGATCTTTGTTCTCAAGAGTATTGAAGCGTTCAATCAGAAAACCATGCGGATTATTATCGCTCCTTGAAACATTTCGAAGCGTTCCTTCCGTAATCAGATTTCTGTTCAATATGCTTGTTGTCCTTATGATGTTCTGCCGGGCAAAGCACTTAAAGCGGTAGGGATATTCATTAATATCAAAGCTTACGCTGTCTACAATAACAGTCTGGCTGATATTTCCTGATATAATTCCCGAATAATATCCGTTTTCTTTTAAATCATCGTATATGCGCTTGACAGAATTATCAGCCAGATACAGGGCCTTGGTAACATTGGCTTTAATTACTTTATCATCTGGGTCAAGGCTGAAGAAAAACTGATGGAATGTCCTGACATGATCCCTTGCTTCAACAGGTACATTATCCTTACGGTCTGATGCAAATGCCTCAAGCGCTTTTCCATTTGCCAGGATGTAAACCTTGTCTTCCATTAAAGCAATAGAGCTGAAACTTTTATACAATGCATAACAGGTTATGGCAGCGCAAGCAAGAACGACCAGCATAGTAAATCCCCTGACATGGCGGAAAGCCGTATCTAAATTTTTCATCTTCGTAAACATAATCTAGTGTATTTAACTTTTAGAATTTCCTTTGAGCCTGTCACTCATATAATTTCCCTTTTCTTCAAAATAAGGCGAAGCAGCTGCTGAAGATGACATGCTCTGGCTCATTCTGCCTGCTGCATTTCCCATTGAATCCATTACCATTCCTGCTCCTGTGGCAGCTCCTCCAATCACTGAGGAAGTCGATCCGCCAAACAGGCTTGTCACTTTCTGTCCCAATGCGCTTCCTCCTGATGCATGCACGATATAATTGGCCACAGAAGGCACAGTAAAGTACCCCACAATTCCTATAATCATGAAAATTAAGTAGCCGATATCGGTCCTGCTGAAAAAAGTATCTCCCGCAGTATTAATCTGTGAGATATCAAGCCTCAGCATCTGTTCCTGAATCTTCCCGATAATGCTTCCGAAAATGTTGGCAACGGGAAGCCAGAGATAAATGTTTATATACCTGGCAAGCCAGACCGTCAGGGTATGCTGGAATCCGTCAAAGACTGCGATTCCAAATACCAGTGGCCCTAAGATGGACAGCACTACAAGCTGAAATGTTCTGAGAGTATCAATACACAATGAAGAAGCTTCGAAGAGAATTCTCAGAATTTCGCTAACCCGGACTTATGGGACATTCTTTTGGAGGCTATGAGACTGCATACATTTCAGGTAAGACTGATATATTTGCAGCTTCGGTTGCTGGTGCTGCCCCGATAGATCTGAACAGTTTCTACCATGCGATTAACTGGCGTACCGGAAAACCCCATATGATAAAGTTTAATATTGGACAGTTTAGATTAGGAGTTTCTGCTTATGAAATGCCTCTTACTTATTTAAATAATTCGCCGCTGAACAATGTAGAAAACATCAACAAACCGCTTCTTTTTTGGAGTGGAAAAAATGACCAGCAGGTTGACTGGCATCAAAGTATTGAACTTTATCTTGCAATGCATCGTCTTGAGAAAAACAATATAATGCTCCTTTATCCAGAAGAAGAACATTCATTTTCGGATCCATACAACCAAAAGGATCTTTCAATTAGAATACTGCAGTGGTTCAATCACTTTCTTAAAAATGAAAAGGCGTTTGAATGGATTGAAAATCGTGGATAATAAAATATACAATGCAGTTCATTTAGAACTGCATTGCTTTTAATGATTGTTTAAATTAATTATGGCATATAAAGTGTCTCCCCACAATTATTCGCTTTACCAAAAGCAGTCTGTCCATTTGCTTTACAAATTGGATTATTGCTATTGTCAGAACATTGCACTTGGACATCACAGACACCTGACAGGCTGTTGATATAACCGTCACGAGGTGCTAATTTCGATGCACTTTGCATAGAGGTGGTGAAGAACGCACCTGAAATTCCTAATACTACCGCAGCAGTAAAAGGCATGGTCGATTTTAAAAATGTCTTTTTCATAATAGTTAATATTAAATTAAACATCGATCTACTTTTTTAGCAGGTGTTGATCTCTTTCCTGCAACCAGCGCTGGTATATTATAATTTACTATTCTTTCAGCTGTTCTTTCAAGATTCCCCTAAAGGAATAGATATCTAGATTATTACCGCTGAGAATGTATAGATGCGTATTAGTTGCACGCATATCTTTTATTTTTTGATTATTTTCTGTAAAAAGAGGAAAACTCAGTAGATAAATTCCCTTGTTAATATCATATACATCAACCACTGATGCTCTCTTCCAAATCTGATCATCCTCATAGCGTCCCGGAACTTTCGAATGTATAAACAACAGGTTTTTAATAGTGGCTGATAGTGCATTTACAAAAAATGGCGGGGAACTTAAACGGCGCTCAGTATGCTCTTTTAAATCCGAAACTTTTATCATGGCTCTGCTGATCGTATCGATTGTATGTCTTCTCTTAAAGTTTCCTTTCTTATCGGAAATTATAAACTCGTTTCGATAATAATAGACGTATATCATTTCATGGAGATCATTGTTATAAAGCAGCATCCCGTCTGTATCGAAAATACCGTCAATCTGCTTCTGCAAAAGTGCAGGAAAGTATTTCGTATTTGGTTTAAAACTTTCGCTATATATGCCTAACTGATGGCCTGAATTGGGACCTGTATTATTTCGTAAGAACAGACTTACACTGTCTATTGGTTCGGCAGCTGTGAAACGTGGAATATCTTTTATTTTACCTGTTACTTTCCAATCTTTGATATTCCCTTTGTAAACAATTGGAACGGTACCATCTATCAGATAAAAATAGGGTGGCTTCACCTTTGCAAAAATCTTACGAAAAGGCTCTCCATCATCAATAAATTTAATTCTATGTTCTGCACTCATATTCTGAAGAGTGTCTATGCTTAGTACTCCAAAAGGATCCGTTAAATTCCCCAGATAAATTTTACTTCCACTAACGCCTGCAAAATAATACGAGTTAAATTTTAAATCTTTATTATAAACCGCTTTAATAGTCTTTTTAATGTATCGCCGAATAAATGGATTATTTTTGTGAATGATCTCTTCTGAGCTTAGGAACAAAACAATTACAACACTTATGCTGAAAAACATTATTAGTCCAGCCCTTTTTAACTTGGATGCCTTTGTAATATTTGAATTTATTCTTGTTTGATAATCATCATAAAACCGTAGACCAGTTAAAGCGAGAATGATAAAAAAGAAATTAAAAACAAGGTGAACATTCCAGGACATCTTTTCTAGGATTCCGCCACATGAACATGGCACAAAGGAGCTGAAATGTAGCACTATAAAAATATAAGCAGTAAACATAGTCATCAGGCATAGCGCTGCATAAAGTCCTGCAAAACGTGACTTAGGAAATAAAAGCATCAACGATATAAGTAACTCTATTAAAGGCACTAAAATAGAAACCCATGCCGCAAAAACACTTATAAGCGGTGACTGTGCTAGCTGCACCCTAAAAGTTTCAAACTCAAATAATTTATTTACAGCTGCGTACACAAATAGTAGTATAAATAAAAAGCTAACGATAGAAACTATATTGTTGTTAATTCTAGAGTTTTCCATGTCTTCGGCAAATTTTATTTTAATATAAAACAAATGTAAATCAGCAAATTGAAAGAAAAAACATCAAAAACAAACCAAAAAACATCAAAACTATACCAGTTTCATTTTTAACTCTTAAATAATAAAAAAATGCTCTACAGATTAAAAATCCATAAAGCATTTTCGAGTTTTTTCAGTTTCTCCTATTTATACCTTACCGTCTTCGATAAAAGTCAAAAGCTTTTGATTGAGTTCGACAAGGCCAGCCTTTTGAAGGCATTCCTGCGAGATGTTTTTTAGTTCGGTAATTTCGTCCTGTGCTATGCTTCCCATGAGACTACCTTCATCCTTTTCCAGCAGCAATCCCCTTTCTATAAAGTGGGATAAAAGCAGTACATTTTTGCGTGAAATTTTCAAATCAATCTTCACCGGCTCACTCATTCCAGGGATGCTCAATACAGTATCAAACACCTTGGCTGCATAATTCTTTGCACTCATAATTTCAGCATTTTTAAATTAATAAATCAAAGCCTAAAGTTAGCAATGATGCATCAAAGCATCATAAGCAAAATTTACCTATGATGGGATGCATTGGATTTTCCTGCATAAATTCGTCTGAGTATTTGAAAGAAGTCTGAGTTTTTTATTCAGGCTCAGAAAGATTGCCACGTTCCTGCAATCTGCAAGATGTCCGGTTGTATCACAATCGATATTTTGCTGCCTCTCTGCTCGGAACTCGCTGGCAGTGAAAACTGGAAGTTTTGTAATGTCAAATGAAAAGGAAAAATGATGAAAGACGAGAAAAAAAACAGAAACAGATGGCTCCATCTCAGGCTCAGTGAGCAGGAATATAAGATCCTTCAGAAATATTTTGCAGAGTCTCTGTGCCCAAAACTGAGTGATTTTGCCCGAAAAAATCTGCTTCAAAAACCTGTTGTTTTAAAATACAGAAACGAATCTCTTGATGATTTAATATCCGAATTAACAAGGCTCAGAACAGATCTGAATCCCATTGGAAACAATTTTAATCAGGCAGTGAAAAAACTGCACTCGCTTTCACAGACTTCTGATTTCAAAATGTGGATTCTGGGTTTTGAAACAGATAAAAAAATACTGTTCAATTCTATTGAAGATATTAGAATGACTATCCGAAATCTTGCTGAAAAATGGTTGCAGTCATAAACACGGGATCATCAGTCAGAAACATCTTCAATTATAATGAAAATAAGATGGAAGCAGGAAAAGCAGAACTCATAGGAGAAGGAAATTATCCTGCAGCAGCCTCTGAACTTCACAAAGAATCAAGGCTTAAACTTCTTTTAAAACAGCTGGAATTAAATACAAATGTCAAGCGCGGAAGTGTGCACATATCACTAAATTTCGATTCCTCTGAAAGCAATATTTCAAAGAGTAAGCTGATGGAAATTGCACAATCTTATATGGAAAAAATCGGGTTTGGATTTCAGCCGTATCTGGTCTACCAGCATCATGATGCGGGACATCCGCACATCCATATAGTGTCTGTAAAAGTGAAGTCCGACGGAAAGAGAATTGACATGCAGAACATAGGCAGGAACCAGTCTGAAACAGCCCGTAAAGAAATTGAAAAGGCATTCAATCTGGTTCCTGCACTGGGCAGACAACAGGAAAAAATACTAAATATAAAACCTGCGCAAGGCAGTGTTTTAAAGTATGGAAAAGCTGAAACTAAAAAAGCAATTGCTGCTGTATTAAACGCAGTAATTCCTAATTATAAATATACCACAATAGGAGAATTAAATGCAGTCTTGAATCTCTACAATGTTACCGCCGTGCAGGGAAGTAAAGATTCAAGAATGTTTCTCCATAAAGGTCTGGCGTACCAGATTCTGAACGATAAGAGACAGCCTGTGGGTGTTCCCTTAAAAGCCAGCAGCTTTTACATGAAACCTACCCTTGCTTATCTCGAAATAAAATTTGCGGCAAATAAGATTGGGAGAAATTCCCATTTAAAGAGAGTAAAAAATGCGGTTGATCTCGCCTTTATACAGAACAGGATAAAGTCAGTTTCTGATCTCGACAGAATTCTTATTCGAGATGGAATTAAAACTGCTGAACGAAGAAATGAACAGGAGATCCTTTATGGCTTAACCTACATAGACCATAAAACAAAATGTGTATTTAACGGAAGCTCTCTAGGAAAAACTTACTCAGCTTCTGGCATAGAAGAACGCTGCGGTGTCAAAGATTTTAACACTGGCAGAAACGCCGTTAAAATTCTTGAGGATAATACATTAAAAAATAAACCATCTCAGTCTTCATTTATTTCTGTTGGCGAGCTGCAGAAAATAATTGATTCGGTGCTCCAGCCCGAGTTTTCTGCTGATTTTGTTCCCTCTCAGCTGAAAAGAAGAAAGAAACGAAAAAAAGGAAAAGGGCATTAAGATTACTAACTAAAAAACTAAGACTATGCAGACAGGTGAAAATGAACAGGCACTTAGAAAAATTTTAGATATGACAAGGCTTATCAGCATGATATTGTTAGGTCTTCATTTCTATTATTACGGATATAATGTGTTTAAAATATGGGGACTTGCAGGCAGTTTTGGGGATAAACTGCTGGGGAATATTTTGCGCACCGGGCTCTTTGATTATTTTCATTTATCTAAGCTGATTTCTTTGGGATTTTTATGCATTTCCCTGCTTGGGGCAAAGGGCAGTAAAAATGAAAAGCTGGTGTTCAAAATTGCATTTTATTATATGGTTTTGGGACTGATCGCTTATTTTTTGAGCTATTTTTTTCTGATCATTCCAGCCACTCCTGAAAAAAATCTGGTTCTTTATGTGCTCTGTACTGTCTTTGGATATCTGCTCATGCTCGCAGGCGGAACACTTTTGTCGAGAATCATAAGAAGAAATCTCAGCCATAAGGATATTTTCAACCGTGAAAATGAAACATTTCCGCAGGAAGAAAGGCTTCTTGAAAATGAATATTCCATTAATCTGCCGGCACATTACAGATTAAAAAACAAAGTCCGAAAAAGCTGGATTAATATCATAAATCCTTTTCGGGGAATCTTGGTAGCAGGAACACCGGGTTCTGGAAAATCCTATTTTGTGATCCGCCACATTATAACCCAGCACATCCGTAAAGGCTTCTCAATGTTTGTATATGATTTTAAGTTTGACGACCTCAGCATAATAGCCTATAACACTTGGCTTCAGAACAAGCATTTATACAAGGTGGAACCTAAATTTTACGTCATTAATTTTGATGACCTGAGCCGCACGCACAGATGCAATCCTCTTGATCCGAAATCAATGGACGACATAACAGATGCAGCTGAATCAGCACGCACTATTCTTTTGGGATTAAACCGTGAATGGATAAAAAAGCAGGGAGACTTTTTCGTTGAATCTCCTATCAATTTTCTTACTGCTGTAATATGGTATCTGCGTAAATACAATAACGGCGCGTTCTGCACCCTGCCTCATGTAATTGAGTTGATGCAGGTTGAATACAACAGTCTTTTTAGCTTGCTAAGAACTGAAAAAGAGATAGAGATTTTGATAGATCCATTTGTTAGTGCCTACCTCCAAAATGTTATGGAGCAACTGGAGGGGCAAATAGCTTCTGCCAAGATATCTATGGCAAGGCTCTCCAGTGCGCAGCTTTACTATGTACTCTCTGGGAATGACTTCACGCTCGACATCAATAATCCCAAAGATCCAAAGATAGTCTGCATGGGAAACAACCCGCTAAAAATACAAACCTATGGCGCCGTTCTCTCGCTTTATGTAAGCAGGCTCATCAAGCAGGTGAACCAGAAAGAGAGAATCAAAAGCAGCCTCATATTTGACGAATTCCCGACTATCTATCTTAATAATATAGACAGCCTGATAGCCACGGCCAGAAGCAATAAGGTAAGCACTTGTCTTGGGATTCAGGATTTCAGCCAGCTACGCAAAGATTATGGCCGAGAACAGGCAGACGTCATACTCAATATCACGGGAAATATCATCAGTGGACAGGTGAACGGCGATACTGCAAAACAGCTGTCAGAACGTTTTGGAAAAATAATGCAGGACCGTGAGAGCATTTCCATAAACAGCTCAGATACCTCCATCAGCAGATCAAAACAGCTGGAAGCTGCTGTGCCTGCTTCTAAGATTTCCTGTTTGAGCTCTGGTGAATTTGTCGGCATTACAGCTGATAATCCGGACTGCAAAATTGAACTCAAAACATTCCATTCCGAGATAATCAATAATCATGAGCAGCTAAAAAAAGAAGAAGACGCATATCAGGGAATCAGCCCTGTGCGCATTATAAACAATACAATTATTGAACGTAATTATCTGCAGATAAAAGAAGATATCTCCGAAATAGTTAATTCAGAAATGGAGCGTCTTTTGCATGACCCTGCCTTGTCCCATTTGGCTATCAGAAAGAAGAAATAGGACAGCTCTTGTATAATAAGGAAAAAAAGAATATTTAGGACCTTCTTCTCCACAAAAAAATAACAGTAGAATTCACTATCAGCGTAACCTCTTTAATACACAATATTGCTTATATATAAAATTTGTAGGAACAATAAATATAAAAACAAATTGGCATTGTGACTATTTCATCGGATTATCAAATGAATATAGGTCTATATCATATTTTCTACGCTGAATGCTTTGTAAAATTCCTCTTGCAGTGGGATTCAAAATACCACTTACATAAAGAAACGGAGCCAAGTGGATTGATTGATATTTTTTACTTCTTATCTTTTTGAGTCTGCTTGGCTGAAGTTCATGAACTAACCCTACAAAACTAGCGACTAGCTCTGCAAAAGCTGACATATGCTTTACTTCTCCAAAACTAAGTAACCATTCATTTGGCACTGCATCATCTGATGTAAAATATAGAAGATCATTGTCTTCAATTAAAGATATATCGCAACAGATATTGGCATTATTCTTTTGCCCACGAACATATGCAGATGTAGTTATTCTAAGCTGGTGCCTGAGCTGAAATGAATATTCATCAAGTGTGATTATTGCATATGAATATTTATTAGGAGCTCCTCTAGTCGAAAATTTCAATCTGAAAACTTCTTTCCCATTTACTTTAGGATTGACAATTCTTATAGAATAACCAGCTGTTTTATAATACTCAATAACCTTAGCGAAAACATATGCTTCGAATGTTTGATTGACTGCATTTCCAAAACTTGTTAATTTTGACTTCTCGCTTTTAAAAAAAGTCTGCAAATTCTGCTTAGCTTTTTTCTGATCAAATAAATAATTATCCATTATCTTTCAGGGTAAATTATTTTACGATATTTTTCAATAATTTGAGTAACATACCTTGAATTATTAATCAGATCCAGAAGATCTGGATCTTCAATTTTTTCTACAAGCAAATCAGCTAGTCTGTACCCTTCCAAAACATTCTCATTTCTTTCTTTAAAATGCTTCGAACCAATCTGAAAGCCATCTTTAATTCCTATATCTTGAAATGTATCTACCGCTTTGATTGCTGCCTCCGTTCCTTCCTTAAAAAACTTTTTCAAAATGAATATAAGAATTACTATTGAAGCCTCATTAACTATACCTTTCAGCCTTCTTAATTCCTCTTTCCTTTTTTTCTCTGATTCAATTTTTCTTAGCTCTTTATTCAATAAATTTTCAGGAAAAAATGAATTCCATACATATCTGTTTATAGATGAAAATCGCTGAGAAATAAATTTTGGAGCATCTTTAAATATCGAGTCTTCCATTTCATGTAAAATTTAATAATACTTTTTCTGTATCTTCTTACTTTTTAAATTATCACCGAATTATAATATAAATATAACTCAGAATACTAATTATATGCAAGTTCCGCAAATTTTGAATATTGTCTATTTGTGCATGATAATTTCTTCCGAAAGCATAACAACAATATAAAACCTTGTCAATGCTGACTCTGCAAAAACTTTTTAATCCATTCTTAGTTTCCCAAAAGTCTCCAGTTCTAGATATTTTGCTTTAAATAAACTGGCAGGTATTTTCTTTTTTAATAAATTATGAAAATTTTCATCATGAGTTGACAAAATTATCTGTTTCTTCTGATTCACAACAATACTTCTAAGCAGATCTATTGTTGACAAAATATTTATACTGTCCATTGACTGTATCGGATCATCTACAAAAATACAATCTATTGAATTACCGCTGTCATCTTTGGCATTTAATGCTTTAGCCAAAAAAATACATAGGCTTAAAATGTTTAATTGAGCATGACTAAAGTATAAATTTGGAATAATAAAATTGCTTTGGGCATTTTCCATGTAAACACAAACATTCAATTTTGGTTTTGAATCATTAAAATCCGGAATAAATTTTACTTTTTTATAGTCAGGGTGGGGATCAATTCTTTTGTATAGATCGTTTATAAGTGGTTCAAAAAAGAATGATTTAATTTGCAACTCGATATGTTTCGAAACTTTTTTTAGCTCTTCTGTCAGTTTTTTTCCAATTTTATCTTTTAAGATACTTATCCTTTTCTTTATTACCGATTCATTTTGCCTAGATTCTTCATATTTGAGGTAAGGCACAACATTATCCTTTAGATCAGATAAAATCTTAATATCCTTTATCTCCTCTTTATACTTAAAAATTTTATCATCATTTTCTTTTCTGGCCACCGCAACAATCTTTGGATAATTTTCTAATTCAATCTCGTCAAAACTAAGATCTAGTACTTTTGCAGCATTAGATTCATATAAGTTTATTCGAATTTTCAGTTCATTAATTAATTCTTTGACCAGTTGAAGATTTTGATTCACCGCTTCTTCATCAAATCCGATTAGCTTTTTCTGGATCTCGGCAATTGATTCTTCAATCTTTTTGATACTATCACTATATTCTTGATTTCTTTTTAAATCTTCTTTTATCTGTTTATCCAAATTAGTAACCGTAATTTCTCCTTCGGGATAATTTTCCTTAAAGTAGTCTCGAACCTCAACATAGGCACCGTCTTCTTCTAATTCTGTTTTATCTTTTCTGCATAAATCAATTTTTAAAGCTGTATTCTCACGCTCTGATGTAGCTGATTGTATGTCTTTTCTAATTAGATTTAATTCAGCGATAAATTTCTCAACCTGGGCACTTAATTTTTTTATTTCATCTACTGTCCATTTTATAAAATCCTCTGCCGATTTATTTAAAAGAAGGTTCTTATTAAAGATTAAAACTCCATTATCTTTTTCTATATCATTATTTAGTTTAGTAAGATCATTTTTACATTTAAGACTTTTTCTATTTAAATCGATCAGTGCTAATTCACTGTTAGAAATATCTTTTTCAATTAATTTTATAAGCTTATCCTTGTCCTTTACAAGATCATTCGTTAAAACATTAATTTTTTCTTGAGCATCATTTCTTTTACTCAATAAATCATTTATGATCTTGGTAAGCAGAACATTATTTGATATTTTTTCTGCAAGAACTTGATAAGACTCATATTTATGTTCGCATAGCGGACATCTCTCATATTTAGAATCATTGACGATTGCAAGTCCAGCCGAAAGAAAATTCTGCAGTTCAGTCTGGAGTTTTTCCTGCTCGACAATATCCTTTTTGATAGAATCAAAGTGCCTATTTGAGATTTGCAATTCCTGCTCAATCCTATTGATTTCCTTGATTACAGTTGCATATTTAATAAAGTTTATATCAAATTCAGATGGATAATCTTTATTACTAATATTAGACAAAGATTTTTTTAAATCATCTAAATACAATTTTATTTCTTCAACATTCTTTCCATGTTTAATTAAAGCAGCAGAATTTAATTCTAACTCTATGCTATTTTTTCTGATGTTTTCCTCACTGTTGGTAATTTTTTTATTTATTTCAGGTATCTCTAGAATTATTTCATTTATTGCAGTAATCTGATTCTGGGTATTGTTGGTCTGTAGCTCCAGTTCGGATTCTTTATTTTTTTTTGTACTTATATCTTCTCTAATTTTTCTAAGTGCATCCTCTGCTTCTTCAGCCTCTTTATCTTTAACGCCAATTTTGAGTCTTACCTCATCATACTTTTCGATAAGACCAGAAATCCTTTCCTTCTTATCAGTTCTAAGTTTTAAGTCTCTTACGTAAATTTGAATTGAGTTTATTTCTGCTTCTTTTTTTCTTAAATCTTCAAAAATTATCTTCGTTAAATTTAAATTCTGTTGCTCTAATAAAGCGTCACCTAAAATCTTTAAATCATCTTTGTATTTGCTAAAACTTATTATCTGGTCGTTTCCGCTAATTAAATTATCCAAACTTGAAATCTTTTCATTAAGTCCAGCTATTTCAAAGTCAATATTATTAAGCCTTTCAGATATATCATTTGTAATATTCAATATATCAAAATCTGAAGACTGAGAATCTATCTTTGTAAAAAAAATAGCCGTCTCATTCAATGAATCAATTTTGTTGTTTATTTTATTTAGAATTTCCTTATCTCCATCAAATTTTAAGTATATCTGAATACCATTCAGTTCTGAGGCCAGTACCTTAATCTTTTTTGAATTAATCTCAATGAGATCTTTTAAAATATTATAATATTTATCAAGTTCCTTATCTCCAAAATATTCCATAAAAGTTTTGTAACGGTCTTCGGGTTTGCTTTCCTTTAAAAAACCGCTAATCCAG
Organism: Flavobacterium sp.; assembly: GCF_039595935.1. Taxonomy (NCBI): domain Bacteria; kingdom Pseudomonadati; phylum Bacteroidota; class Flavobacteriia; order Flavobacteriales; family Flavobacteriaceae; genus Flavobacterium; species Flavobacterium sp. Next base: position 778,992 of record NZ_JBCNKR010000004.1, read on the forward strand.
TCCTGAGATAATATTACTTCTCTAAAATACCTATTTTCGGTTTCTTTATCGTCAAACTTAAAATCAGCCGCTCCTTTCCTTGCCGGAACAGGTATTTCCCTAAATAGTGGTTTACTGGAATTAGAAACTAAGATTTTAACATAACTAGACAACGATTCATGAGAATACTTATTTCTTAGAATATACTGCTTATCATTTTTATTAAGATTTTTTTCTGACTTCGCACTATCTTGGTTTATTTTAAAGTTCTTAAGAAATCTGTCTATATTCTTTGTATAGCCATATTCAATTGCATCGTAAAACGATGTTTTACCAAAACCGTTTGGTGCGTAAAGCGACACAAAATCCGCATACTCACCATCTTTTCTCTGAAAATCAAAAGTCCCATTCTCGACATTGTCATAGGCTCTAAAAGCCTGTATTTCTACTTTTTTAATTTTCATTGTTCATCTCTTTTTCTAGTTTGGCTAATACATCTGATAAATCTTGTTCCTTAAGATTTTTTCCCACTCCACTTACTAAATCTCCAAGTGCTTTTTCAATTAACAAATCCTTTGAAAATATATCTGAATACTCATTATCGAGACTAAAATCTATACTGTCATTAACAATATATTCTGAGATAATTTTATTGATCAATGCCTGGTCAATTTCTGAATTAATTTCTTCGCAGATAATTTTTCTGCTGCTAAATTTATTGTTCTCTATCTCATATTTGAGCTCCCTTGATATCTTCTCGCCACTTAGATAAAATACGTAAAAATTCCATTTTGAATACTCATCTTTAATATTTGAAAGATACTGAGCCGTAACAAAATTGTTAAAATCCTTCCACTCTATTTTCAAATTATCTTCTGTATCGAATTGTACAAATGCCACTATTACACTGCCTCCAAAAATGATTTCTCCTAACTCAAAAAAAACTATATCTTTAAAGCTTGCTCTCAATTCATCATCAAGCGCATTTTTACTAAATTTCTTAAATAATACCTCTTGTTTCATCAATTATAGTTTGTTTTACATTACTTACGTTAATATTTCTGAAAGAATTAAAATTTTCAATTATATGTTTTTGAAACTTATAAATATGTATTATTTTTAAATCTTCCGCAACTTTAGTTACAGAACTGCTAATCAACATTTGTTCAGCTGGAACACTGCAAATATCCTGAACATAATCAGTATCGAGTTCCACCGTAGTAGGTTTAGTATCTTTCGTGCTGCTGACAACAATGTAGCCTCCTGAATCAACAGAAGACAGATCTGACTTCATGATTAAATCAAGTTTTTTAACCCAATTATTGCAATCAATGAAAATTAGATTATGCTTTTTTCTTATAGCCCTAAGATCTTCAAAGGTCAAGTCTCTATCAAAAATTGACAACTGGTTTATTGAGATTAATTCTAAAAATGCGATCCAAAGTTGCTTATGTGAAACATACGATTTATCTGTTCCATTAGCAATAATTGAATCTTTATAAAAATCTAAGACATCCTGCACCCGAAATACTTCACATAAATTTTTTGCGATTATTTTTAACTGATTTTTCAACAATTCCTCCTTTTGAGGTGTCAATAATATTCCTGTTAATGGAAATACCTCTTCATGAATAATCTCTAAAGAAGCAAAATATGGAGGAAACAAGGCTGATAGCTTTTCGTTGTTTTCTGCAATAATTTCATCAAAAAAAGACAGTGGAGCAAAAACAATCCTTGATAGAGATTCAACATTATCACGGGCAACCATTCTTATCTGTATTCCAGCTAGTAAAAAACATGTCTCTTCTTTCTTTATAATTCCTCCGCCTGACTGACCTATAACTTCAGAATGAGTAACATTTTTTTCAACTTCCCCTTCAATGTAATTAAACTCTGTAGAATTGTTGATAACTAAATTGTTGCTTCTAAAGGAGAATCCCTCATGTGCTCTAGATTCTGGATGCCCGCACAAACTATATCCTTCTTTTTCATTTAGATACTGATCTGAGCGTAAAAGCAACTCCAATCCTTCTACCTTTCTGACCTTAATTATTGCGACGTCTTTACTAGGATCTGAATTAAAATATGGTCTCTCCAAAACCTCTATTCTTTGGTTCTCAACCTCACCATGAGTAGAAAGAACTTGCCTGACTATTATTAAATCATCAACTCCTTCCACTACATGCTTTGCTGTAAGAACATAACTATAATCGCTATCTAAAGGTTGGAATAGGCAGCCGCTGCCATCTGCAACTTTTACTGTAAAGCGTTCTAAAGTACATTCCATTTTTTTATCTTTTAAATTTTTTCGGACTCCAGATACTTAACTTGTGGAAAGTCCTTTCTATCTTTTTCTAGTATTATCTTGTTTATTAGTTCTGGATAATTAAAATAAAACTCTGCTTTTGGATTGACACTAATTATTCTTGCTATTGTTATCTTATCTGGATGCCCGTGCATATCACCATTCGTGCTGATTAAATACTTATCTGTATCGATGAGTTTAAATAATTCGACAGGATTATTTTTTTTACTTCCGTGATGAGAGAGTTTTAAATATTCAGCCTTAAGTCTGGTTTTATCTTGATTAAAAACCTTTAACTCATTAATAATCAATGATGGATGAGCATCACCTAAAAAAATATAGTTTAACTTATCTTTTGTTAATATAAATGCAATTGAGCTTCCATTGTAAGGATCCGTGTCTTCCGAAAAATTATCAGTGGCAATCAGTTCAGTTATTGTCTTTGAGTAATCATTAATTCTTGCTGTATTAACGGATTCTGGAGCCTTTTGCTGCCAATTATCAAGCAGTTTTTCAAGTTTATCGTTATTTGGCGATAAAATGTGAAAGTTCAAATCATCAAAGATAAATACTTTTCCAGCACTAATAATCTGCTGGTTCCAAATACCATTTCCGCTAATATATTTTTCAAAATTTACCGCTTGGGGAACGCTTGTGTTAGTTCCTTCGGTAAATCTAAATTCTATATTGCTAACGATAGCTTTTTCGTCATTTAAATACTTTTTTATCGTAGAGCCAGAATTGAACCAAATTTCTCCTATTGATTTGCATGCATCAGAATCATTACCAAACCATTTTAAAAAACCGTCTATATGGTCGTCATCAATATGTGATAATATCAGCAGATCAATTTTTTGAGGTTTAATTGCATCTATTGTCTTCTTTAAATCCCCATCTGCTATTTTTCCTTTGCTATCTTTAAAAGTATATGTTGTCGAAGTTCCTCCGTCAATTATAATGTTTTTAGACACACCATTACTGTCAACATAAGTTAAGTGAATACAATCGCCGTTGTAGGCTTTAAGTAATTTTATTATCATAGTATAAAATTTTAAAAATACCTTCGTTTTTTAGAATTATTTTATGGTTGTCCTTAATTGATTAGAAATCTACTTACGAAATAGCTGAATTAAACGAAATTTAAACTCATAGCAATTTCTCATTTTTCCAAAAATTTTACTTTATTTTAATTCAACAAAATTTCATAAAAAGTAATTCGTAATCTAGATATTTTTTTTGTAAAGTTATATATTTAAAACAGCAGCTGTTAAGTATAAATACCTGTTTTTAAGACAAGTTCAAACTTAGATTATTTTAAGCGACTTCGGGAGCAAACAAAATAATTAATTATATCTGCTACATGCACACAACGGCCCTGCTCTGCTTCTCAGCCCGTTGAGAAGTATAGTACTCTCTCATCTTAATTCCTGCCACTGATTCTCTTCTTTCCTTTTTCTCGGTTTTTTATGGAAGTGTTAGGATATAAGTCAACTGTTATGTACAGCAATTAAAATTGTCGCTTGGTGCATTATTAATTAGCACAACAATTGATATCAGTTAACGCCACACCATTGGATATTGGCAGGAGGTTTGGCTCCAAAATCGTCCAAGCACTAAAACTCCATGACATTGATGCCATTGATTATCTCAACTGCTGATTAGTATTATTCATTACTGACAATGGAGAACTTCTCTGAAAAGCAGCACTGCATAGCAATTAAAAAGCCCGCCGTTATTTTAACGGCAGGCTTCTGTGTTATCGCCACGCTCAGGCATCTCCTTTAGATCATAAATTACAGCACTGTTCTTAAAACATCGCCCCCCTAATAGATCCAGCTGTAATCAATTAAATGCCGAAGGTTATCCTGAACCGTACTATCATGGTTGCTTCTTAAAAACTTTCCGCTTGCGCCATTGACCACATGCACATCTTCTCCGCCCTGCCACATGGCTTCTTTGTATTTCCACATAAAGGTTTTAACAGTATTGTTTTTACTCTCCACCAGCGTAATAGTTTCCGCTTTTGATTTTTTAATTGCTTTATTGATGGTGTATCCTTTTCCATCTCTGTTTTTAATTCTTTCATGAACAGCATAATGGGTTATTCCCCCTTTATCATCTGTCCAGATTCCTGATATTCTGTATTCAGCCATAATTTTTCTAGTTATATTGGTTAATTTTTGAGTTTTAATTTTTCTTAATGGGATGTCCCTCCCCCTTTCCATTCGCCTGTTTCCAGCCAGATTTCATAAAAAAACAGCCATTCGGATGCCCACATCAGTATGGTGTCTGACAGTAATCTGCCTCTGTTCCACTGAATCCCGTCAGGATAGAACAGGCAGAGCTGCTGGGTTTTCTGGTTATAAACATGCTTGAGCACTCTTTCTCCGGCAGGCATCCTGAGTTTTTTAGGCTCAAGGATGTAAATATCGGGAGATTTACCCAGGAGATAGTCGATTTTCACCTTATAAGACCTGCTGAACGGAGTGGGCGTTAAATAGCCAACCCACTCCAGCCGTGTTCCCATATAAGTGCTGATTTTTGAATCCGGAAAACTTTCCTTAAGAAATCTGGCCTGCGTCGGTATGGAGATAAAGCGCGTCTTATTCTTTATTGCCATGGAAGGTATGGTTTGGAATCTTTTTATCCGCTGATTCGGTAATAATGCCAGAACCAGCCACAAAACCCAGTCTTCCCGACTCACGTGCCATTCTGGCGGATTCGCCGAATTCAGAAAGCGTTTTTGTTACCAGCTTATCCCCCATGGATCGGCGCATCGATTCATTTAGATTCTGTATCGTGTCGGCAGAAAGCAGCTTTGAGAAGAATCTCTTCGCCTCATCCAGCCAGAGATAGAAATTCAGTTCCCTTACCGGATGCTCCTCCCATTTGTCTGCAAAATTTTCACGATGGTCCACAGGATTTTCGATCCAGGTCACGGTTTTTCCTCCAATGTTTTTTCTCTTTATATAACCAGGCATACCCTCCAATATATTCATAAGAGCATCATAGAGGTTAGCCTCATTACCGTAAGCTCTTGCTGCCAGAGTGGTTATGATAATGCTGATCGGCTTGTCATCATAGCTGAGCGAACTGCTTTCTGAAAACATCTGGTTGCGGTGCCTTTTCATCAGCTGGATCGCACGCTGCAGCGGCGTTTTAATTTCGTAATCCGGCACATCGTCAATCTTGACATTGTTTTTTGCCGAGAACATACGCCTTCCCTCATTAAGCTGCACCAGCATCTGCGCCTTAAACCACTCCCTGTAGCCCAGAGGGTTGGATTTAGGCCAGCCTCTGCTGTAGAACTCATAGTCGGGATGCTCCTTATCTGTAATGCTGATAGCCGTGTTGGAATAATCCTTAATCTCCGGCAGGCCCGTGATCGAGGGAGTAGAGTCCGGAATAGCAGCCAGAACATCCAGATGGAATCTGGTGGACTCGGCATAATCAATACGCCAGCATCTTCTCCCGTCAGGCCTGCAGACCATATCTTTATACATGCCCGAAAGCAGTCTGTCCCCGATCAGGTTCTTTAATCTCTTCTGGGTAAAAATCTGATGGGTTCCCCTTTTCAGTTCGCAGACCAGATCAATGTCAAGCTCATCCACATCCGAATCAGGTTTTGTCACTGTTCCCAACCCGAAGGATCCCTGCGGGTACATGTGCAGGTCATACTGTGCAATGGTCTCATCCCCTTTTAAGTAATTTGCCACTGCCTCATATTTTGCCACAGCTTCCTTGTGCTGGGTCGGGGTAATATCTAAAACCTGTCCCATTTTCTCTAAAATGGAAGCTAGGTACTCTTTTCTGATCTCATTCATCTTCTTACGCTCTTTTGATTTCTATTGTTTTTAAAAATTTGTCCCTTCCATCGTATAACACCAGAGGCAGGTCCACTTTAGGCATCCACGATCTCCCGAATTCAACCGCCGCCGAAACAGGCATTGCCGGAAAAACATGAAGCTCGCCGTGATGTCCGTGCTCCTGCTTTATCCGGTTCAAGGCATGCCGTGCCGCTATTCTTAACTTAGGCAGAATATCGGCGCTTTTTAAGAAATCAAGTCTGGGATCATCGATGGTAAGCTTCCAGATCGAAACATCCTGCTCAGGAAAAACATCCAGAATTCTCTCATCACTGATATCGGCGCTGAATGAAATATTTAATACCGCAGTTCCGCTTTTGGACGATGGCTCCTTCAGGGTGAAATCGCCGAAATCTGACGTATCATTCCACTGCCAGCCCTGCGGTTCCCTGTGGTACTGATAGGTGTCCACTTTGTACTTATCGCCGAGCAAAACCCCAAGTTTTACCAGCAGCGGCATCGGAGCAAAAGGAAATACCGAAAAATGCTCAGCCGAAGAATTAAGGTACGGCTGGATTTTCTTCTCAAAATAAGTTTCCAACGACCTGCTCTCATACTCCCAGTACAGCCCTTCGCTGTCTTCCACCACCGTATTATCCGGTCCCAGATGTACAGTTTCCTTATGAGGAAAACAGTTTTTCTGCACAATCATCCGGCGCATGGCACCGGCATCCATCGGAGGATTGAATTTTCCGATTTTAGCATTGTACAGAATCAGACGTGTCCTGAAAGTGCCGTCAATACCGGTCAGATACTCGATTCTCTGCTCATGTTCCTGCTTCATTTCCAGAAGAAGCCCAGCAGGGTGCTCATCCTTCTCCTCCCTGTCGATTTTTCTGTGGCAGGCGTCGCACATCAGCATTAAATTGGAAAAATCAGTCTCCAGCTCCGGAGACTTCATCGCATCATATCTGGCCGAACCCGGGGCGTAACCGTAAATATGGGCTATATAGGATTTATTTAGATCCTTAAAGGTCAGGCTGTCTTCAAATAAAATCTCGTTGCAGCCGCGGTACTGGCACCTCCCTCCCGACTTAAGCCAGAGCTTCAGCTTGACTTTCGGGTCAATCGGAGGTCTTTTTACTTTCTTGGTTTTGGTTTGGTTCTCCTTCATTCTAATACTAATTTTTTAATTGTTCTCATACACATCTGTATTTTTAAAAGTTCAAATTCGACCGGCATTGAACAGCTCCGAAAAAGAAATTTGTCAAAAAGTTTGCAGGAGAAAAACAAATTACTATTTTTGCACCCGTATTAAGTGAATCTTCTTTTTAATAATTCACATAACAAGCCTCAGATTTGGGAAGTCTTTGTGGCAGTTTTCTTCATAACAGCATATGACATCCAACTGTCATGCCAATGCTGAAAATTCAAGTAATTTTTTACTATTATTTTATTAAAAAAGTGTTAACAAATTAGGAATCAGAATTTTAATTCTTTATATTAAGAAACTGACAATAATGACATTAATATTTTTTTAACATTAATTAAGTGTCATTCTGGCATAATTATTCTTTTTCAACTCTAATGTTAAAATTTAACGCTGCCTTTTAATGAAACCAGTGCAGATTGGCACTCCAAACGTTGCATTTCCACCCTCCGGCTTGAATGTCTTTCGTCGCTCATGATTTTGAAATTTAATGATACGCATAAAAAAAACCATCAGGATTCTGATAGGTTTTCTACATCAAAACTGCTGAAATATGCCAGGGCAGACAGTCGCAGATTTTCTTTTTCCCGAACTTTTAGACGGCTTCAGCGAAGAGGTGTTTCCTGGCGTGCTTTTGTTGTCATGCTGACGTCTGTTAGGCTTGCCCGTGGAATCTGCAATTCTTTTCGGTCCAGATTTAAGTGCCATGCTTTTAAAGTTTAATTGGTTGTACAACACAAAAACAAACAATTTTAATATAAGAAAATACACATAAGAAAACCCTGCTTACAGATCATTTTTTGATCTAAATACAAATGCCAGGTTATTCTCGTGTCTGAAAAGAACCGCAGAGATGGCTCAAAATTCATATCTTTACTTGTTTTCAAGCAGCATTAACGGCAGACTTATAAAATACTGAGCTAAATGAAAGACCAAAAGGAACTTGACTGGAGAAAATACGAATCGGTCACAAAATATATTTATGAAACTCTAGGACAGGAATATCAAATACACATTGAGGGATATGGAAAAGACTGCAAAATAACCGGAAAGTCCGGAGTGAAGCATCAGATTGACGTATTGACATCTGAAACAGATGACACCGGAACTTATTGGACAGCAATAGAATGCAAATACTGGGATAAAAAAGTTACCAAAGACACCGTAATGAAGCTCTTGGCCATCATTAATGATACTGAAATAAAACGAGGAATTATAGTATCAAAAAGCGGCTATACCCCCGATGCGCAGCAATTCGCCAAATACAATAACATCTTAATTGTCCAGCTTAGAGAAGCCGGTGCAAAGGAAAAAAAACGACAGGAGACAGTACACTTTTTTGATCTGGGGATCAACATAAAAATAAACATAAGACGCCCCGTAGTCACAAACATTGCCGCACTGGGACTTGATGGTAAAGTAATTGAGCTCAGCGAAAGCCAGCAGTATATTATCTTTATTAAAAAGGCACAAGGGACCAAAAGCAACCTATTTGATGAAATAATGGCATTCAAAGAATTCCTCAACAATCAGAAACCGTTTGAAACAGCAACTCGACTGCATGAGTACAAGACTGCAGATTTGCATCTTCAGGACGGCATCCACAAAATAAAAAGTATTGCCTTTACCGGTTTATTAACAGTTCAGGACCAAAATCAGAACAGGATTTTCTCGATTGTTGACAAGGTGTGGCTGATAATGGAAAAAATTTTCGAGAAGCAGACATTTATCATTTCTGAAACTGGAATGATTGCCCAAAATATACGATAAACAAAATCAGAAGTATTAAACTAAGAAATTTAATGAGATAGCTTTAACATTTAAACTTCAAACTAAAGTCTTTTCGGTTTTAGGTGCACATCTAACAGAATGAATACTTTTTTACCAGAGAAATTCATGGTATTTGTAGATATTTGACCAATATAAATTTTGTGACTGAATCATGGCAAATTGCATTCTGAAAAATAAACAATTCAGTAAATTCAAATCTTAAACTATTTTAGGTTCATATATATTAGACAAAGGCAAAAAATTACAAAAGCCACTAATTCAAGTTTTATGGCAAAATCGTGGCACTTGCAGTTTTAGGAAACGATAAGCATAGTAAAATTAAGGCCTAAGGAGCTTAGGTTCGAAACTGTATACAAATATTTACAAGGCAATGGCTAAGCTGGAAAAAATTAAAAAGCCTGCAGAAATTATATTTCTGCAGGCTTTTCGAATTAATAATCACCATTTATTTTAATTAAGAACCTACTTTGCTGGCGGCGGAGTCATGGTTTTAGAGGTATCGGTCCCAACAGTATCGGCTGGAACCGTACTGATGGTATCAGCCACAACAGCAGAGCTGTCTGCATAAGTATCATTGGTTTCAGCAGGAACTGTCTCATTTTTTTTACACGAAATGGAAAGCCCTGCAAGCACCAGCAGAATTGCAAACCCAGATTTAAAATTGATTTTCATAACAATATATTTTTTTAGTTTGAAATCCCAAGTTAAAAGAAAACCTGCTTATATTCTTACATAATTTCAGTGTTTTATTACAAAAGTTTATGGTAAAATCTAAAAATCAGCAAGTTTTTTTTTAAATAGACCGCCATTACACTATTACTGAAACCAGCAGCACGGCAATAAAGAATACTATTGAAATGACCATTGCATTTATTATAGCTCCTTTTCTCTTCTGTGATTGCTGTGCACGGTCGATAATGTGCTTTTTATTGCTTTTAAATAGTTTCATTCCGCTGTGATTTTATAATTTTAAAGAAAACGTAAAAATACTGCCCCATGATTTAAAAAGCTTACAGCTTTAAAATCAGGTTTTTCATAATTGGAACATCCTGCATTCCTGTTTTATAAAATAGCCAGCTGGTAAAGAAAGACCTATTTTTTTTGACAGAATGCTTACATAATTAAAAATCAATAAATTAAATCCTTCCGTATGTGCAGAAAAAGATCCTTGTTTCAATGAAAGGCCGCAAATTGAAAACAAAATATTTAATCGGCTCTAAACCTGCTGTTTCTGCAGAGCATCAGAACAAGTGTCACCACAATGCACGAGGCGCTTCCTTCAAATAAAAGGCAAAGGATATAGATGGGAACCGAAGGTTCCGCTCCGAACATAAAGGTCTGGGACAAGGATTCAACGTAATGGTCACCTCCCCGGGCATAACTGTACATCATAAGTGCAGCAAGACTAAGCACTACGCCTATAAACGAAGTAATCATGGCTGATACCGCATTAAAAAGAAAATTATTCTGTCCTTGGGAAAGGTTAATGTTTAAAATCCTGTTTACGCCGTAAAATATAAAAAACACATTCAATAAACGCAGATAAAATACATGGGAGAGATTCAAAAACTCCATGAGTAAAAAGAAAAACGCAACTCCTGCAAAAATGATCAGGCCGCCGCTTAATTCCTTAGGAACAGTGGATGAGTATGTTGTTTTCATAATAATTAAATTTTATTCGTATAAACTTCAAATTTAACACAGCTTTTCCCCGCTGCGTTATAAAATTAAAATACAGCTCTTACAAAATACACAGCACTAAATCACTGATAATCCAATAATTGCACTTGAAATAAATACAATACTAAAATAAAAAAAATGAAAGAATTGCAGTTTTCTGATTTTCTTTGATGCGCATAAAGTTTATAGCACACGTCCGCCGACAAAAAAAGCCCCTCAAAATTCAAGGAGCTTTCTGACAGCCGGCGGGTGCCTGAAATGGTATGCGGTAACTAACTAAATCATTGTACAGAACCTTCAGACGAACCCCGCCGGTCCCCTGTTTTTTTTCTGACTGATTAAATTGCTGTTTACCTTTACCAGTATATAGCAAATTTACCAAAACCTAAGGCAGATCACTTACAGTATATCCTTTTAGAATTACATCTTTTTAAGGCTTAAGCCCATTCTTTTGACAATTTGATTTAATCATTCTCCGGATCTGGCGGCGTACAAATGGTATTTATACGTCCTTTAAAAAAAAAAGCAGCACGCTTTGGCCTTAACGATATAAAACCAAATCATTCTGGCAAAAAAGTACAGGCAAATACGGGCAAAGGGCTGGGCTCCAGAATAGTGAAAACCCTGATCGAAAACAGAAGCCCGGCGGGCTGTAAAAGCAATGCCGGCCTTGTCTGATATATGATTTTGGATTATTTTTGCAGCATGAATTACGAAGATATAAAAAGACATTTTGAAGCGTTTCCTCCTCCCCTTGAGGTGGAATGGAAGCCCTGGGCAAAGATTACAGATACGCAGCTTTTTTTGAAGAGCTGCTACATCGGCATCCGTAATTTCAACGGTCCTGTAGAGAGATGCCCGGCCTGGTGGCATCTCAAGGATTTTTACCTGCACATCAAACGCACCATGCCCAATCAGGGAATTACTGAAAAAGAAACTGCCCCTGAAGAATAAAGCCCTGTCCTGTAAGATCTTGTATGATTAAAAATCCGCAAGCATTCAGATCCCTCATCATTATTTTTATCTTTAGCAGGCTGGAAGTTTTTTTTCCATCTCTTTTCTTAAGCTCTTAAGGTCCCTGTCCAAAATCCCTTTTAAAAGATCTTTCAATTCCATAAAGGTAGGCGGTTTTACGGCATAATAATCCGCCCCTAGATTATAGGCGGTCCGGATATGCATCGCACTGCTGCTGGTGGATATCATGATAATCTTTATATTTTTGAAATCGCTACCGCCGTTTCGAATTTCTTTAAGGCATTCAAATCCGTTTTTCGGGGCATATTGATATCCAGAAATATCGTTTCAGGAAGATGCTTCGCCTTTTCAAGGGTTTCCAGCAGTTCGCAGCCGTCTGCCGTCTGCACTACCAAAATGGGCAGGTTTAATTCTTCGACTGCATCAGCAAACAGCAGTCTGTCATCTTCGTCATCTTCAGCCAGATAAATAATCTTCTCCCAATTCTGCTTTTGTGACATAGTTTTAAATTTATATTGCGGCAGGTAAAAATAGATCTGAAAGCCGCAGTGGTTAAAAAAACTTAGGTCTTAGACTATTGAAAATAGAATTACATTTTTTGGTGGTAACTGTAAAGATAATTCTTTTTTTCTAAAAGAAAAAACTTTCAAAAAAATGATGATTTCTGTGGGCTGAAATGCCTGTTTGGAAAAATCAAAATATGCTGGCGGCGCTGGTTTAAAAAAATCCAAAATAAATACCTGCCGTAAATTCTGAATAAAGTCTTTCTGCTTAATTGCAGCATAATCCAGACCGCCCGTAAAATCAGTGTTTTGATTTTTTGTTATTATTTAGAACATAATATTTTTAAAAATTGTTACCATCTGTGCTAATTTTGACAGGTATAAATGATAAAGATTATGAACCGGGCTATTGTACACATTGACATGAACACCTTTTTCGTCTCCTGCGAAAGGCTTACCAATTCAGAGCTTAAAGGGATTCCGCTGATTATCGGCGGGGGCGAGCGCGGCGTTGTGGCTTCCTGCTCCTATGAGGCGCGCCGTTTCGGGGTGCGTTCGGCAATGCCCATCCAGATGGCGCTCAGGCTTTGTCCTCAGGCCAAGGTTATGAAAGGCGATATGGAACTCTATTCAAGGCTCTCCCATGACGTTACCGAAATCATTCAGGAGAAAGCCCCTGTGGTGGAAAAGGCCTCTATTGATGAATTTTATCTTGACATCACCGGAATGGATAAATTCTACGGAAGCTACAAGTGGACCGATGAGCTGGCGCAGCGCATCACAAAGGAAACCGGCCTTCCCCTCACCTTTGCCCTTTCCATCAATAAAACGGTATCGAAGATCGGAACAGGTGAAGGAAAACAGAAACAGAACCTGGAGATCCCGGAGCATCTGGTGCAGTCTTTTTTAAACCCGCTCTCAGTTCGGAAAATACCGATGGTGGGCGATAAAACCTTCCAGCTCTTATCCCGAATCGGCATACGCACCATTAAGACCCTTTCTGAAATGCCAGCCGAAGCGCTCCAGCGCATGATCGGCCAGAACGGCATTGAACTCTGGAAAAAAGCCAATGGCATTGACAACAACCCCGTGGAACCGTATACCGAAAGAAAGTCGATTTCCACCGAGCATACTTTTTCACAGGATACAATCGACATCGACAAGCTTGGAAGGGTTATCCTGGGTATGGTCGAGAAGCTTTCGTATCAGCTGCGCTCCGAGCAGTGGCTCACCTCAACGGTTACGGTCAAGATCCGGTATGCCAACTTTGATACAGAAACCAAGCAGTGCAGGGTGCAGTACACTTCGGCTGACCATCTGCTGACCCAGACCGCAATGGATCTTTTTGACAAACTCTACCAGCGCCGGATGCGCCTGCGCCTGATTGGGGTGCGTTTCAGCGGACTGGTGCGGGGAACCTATCAGATTGACCTGTTTAACGATACCCAGGAAATGCTGGCGCTCTACCAGGCTATGGACCGGATGAAAAACCGTTACGGTTTTGATGCGGTGATGCGCTGCGCCGGTGCTTCCTTTAAGCCGAATACCAAAGACGAAATCTTAAAACGTAAAAAATAAATCATGTATCTCAACTGCCATTCCTTCCACTCCCTGCGTTATGGCACCATACCGCTTGAAGAGCTGATATCCAAGGCAGCCGCCTTGGGTGTCAGGGCTATGGCACTCACTGATATTAATACCGTAACAGGGATATATGATTTCATAAAAGGATGCCAGGCTGCAGGTATCAAGCCTATTGTCGGAATAGAATTCCGGTCAGAGCATCAGCTTCGCTATATCGGGCTGGCAAAAAATGCGGCGGGCCTTGCTGAGATGAACCGCTTTCTGACCCGGCATAATTTTGAGAATGCCCCGCTTACTTTGTCCGCTCCGGACTTTGAAAATGTTTTTGTGATTTATCCTCTGGAGAATGTGCCCGCAGTTTTAAAAGAACATGAGTTTATCGGGATTCGTCCTGAACAGACCCCTGTACTGATTCTCAGTGACTGGAAGAACCAAATAGACAAGATGGTCGTGCTCCAGCCTGTTACCTTCCGCACCAAAACGGAATACAAGCTGCACAAGATACTGCGGGCCGTCGACCTGAATGTAATTCTTTCACGACTCGGCAATCCCGATTACTGCAGGAAAACAGAAGTGATGGTGGATCTGGGCAGGATCCTGAAATGTTATGAAGGATACCCGCAGATCATTTCCAATACGGAAATGATTATTGAGCAGTGCAATTTTGAATTTGATTTCAAAACGCCGAAAAACAAGAAATACTACACCAATAACAAAAAGGATGACTTGCAGCTTCTGACCACCCTTGCCCAGAAGGGGCTCGAATGGCGCTATGGAAAAAATAATGCAGAAGCAAAATCAAGAATGTTCCGAGAGCTCAAGGTAATTGACCAGCTGGAATTCAGCGGCTATTTTTTAATCACCTGGGATATCATCCGATTCAGCAATTCTCAGAGGTTTCTGCACATTGGGCGTGGCAGCGGCGCCAACAGCATCATCGCCTACTGCCTTGGGATTACCGATATATGTCCTTTGGAACTGGATCTGTATTTTGAGCGTTTTTTGAACCTGAACCGCAAAAGTCCTCCCGATTTTGACATTGACTGGAGCTGGAAGGAACGTGACATAATTCTGGAATACATTTTCTCGCGTTACGGATATGACCATGTGGCATTCTGCGGCACCAATGTAGAATTCAAATATCGTTCTATTTTTCGCGAGGTAGGCAAGGTTTTTGGGCTTCCTAAGGAAGAACTCGATGCGCTTGCCAAAAACCCGATGACCCTGCATCCGGCAAACGAAGTCGTCCGTGAAGTGCAGCAGTACGGCATGATGCTGGAGAAATATCCCAACCAGAGAAGCATGCATTCCTGCGGCATCCTGATTTCCGAAGAGCCCATCACCAACTATTCCGTGCTGGAAATGCCTCCAAAGGGGTTTCCCATCGTGCTTTTTGACATGCATACCGCCGAAGATATCGGGCTTGAAAAGTTTGATATCCTGAGCCAGCGCGGGATCGGCCATATTGATGACAGCGTAAAACTGATTGAGAAAAACCGAGGCATAAGGCTCAACATCCGTGACACCTCGATTTCAAAAGATGAAGCCAGCTGCAACAGCTTTCTTTCAATGGGAAAAACCATAGGCTGTTTTTATATCGAGAGCCCTGCCATGAGAGGGCTGCTGCGGCGTCTGAAATGTGACAATTATAAAACCCTTGTGGCAGCCTCCTCCATCATACGCCCGGGGGTCGCGCAATCGGGAATGATGAAGGAATATATCTTCAGGCACAATCATCCCGACAGGTTTGAATACTTCCATCCGGTGTTCGAGCAGCAGCTCGGGGAAACCTACGGCATTATGGTATATCAGGAAGATGTCATTAAAATTGCCCTGCATTACGGCGGGCTTCCTGCAGCCGACGGGGACATTCTGCGCCGTGCCATGTCTGGAAAAGGACGCTCCAAAGCCGCATTGCAGAAAGTAAAAGACAATTTTTTTGCATCCTGCGCGGCCCAGGGGCACCCCTTGGCGCTCAGCCAGGAAATATACCGCCAGATCGAGTCCTTTGCCGGATATTCGTTCTGCAAGGCACACTCAGCCTCCTATGCCGTGGAAAGCTACCAGAGCCTGTATCTGAAAGTGCATTATCCAATCGAATTTATGGTGGCGGTAATCAACAATCAGGGTGGTTTCTACCGAACCGAAGTGTATGTCCACGAAGCGAAGATGTCAGGGGCGGCAGTGCACAATCCCTGCGTGAACAAAAGCCAGTTGGAAACCACTTTGTATGGTTCCGATGTCTATCTGGGGTTCATGCACCTGCAGAGCCTTGAATCCAAAACAGCTGTTTTGATCCAGCAGGAACGGGAAAAAAATGGGCTTTACAAGTCACTGGAGGATTTTATCAACCGCATACCCATTGGAATTGAAGCCATACAGATTCTGATTTTCATCGGCGCATTCCGGTTCACCGGGAAAACAAAAAACCAGCTGCTGGTCATTGCCCGTCTAATTCTGGTAAACTTCAAGCCCGAGAACCGCGCACCGATGCTGCTTCATGAGCCTGTAAAGGAATTTGTACTGCCGCAGCTGGAACGCTCCCCTTTTGAAGATGCCTTTGATGAGATTGAACTGCTGGGCTTTCCGGTCTCCTGTTCCCCTTTTGATCTGCTTCAGACTCCTTTCAGGGGAAGTGTCATGGCAAAAGACCTTTTGGACCATCATAAAAAACAGGTCCGAATGCTGGCTTATCTGATCTCCCGCAAGCATGTGCCCACAAAGATGGGCGCTATGTATTTCGGCACCTGGATAGATGCTGAAGGGCAGCTTTTTGATACGGCGCATTTTACCGACAGCCTGGCCATGTATCCTTTTCAGGGAGGAGGATGCTACCTGCTGCTGGGCAGTGTGGAAGTGGATTACCATTTCCCCACCATAACGGTTACCAAGATGGCTAAAATGCCCTTTATACCAGATCCGCGCTATGAACAGGAGAACGACTGGAAATACAGGGCGCAGCAGAGAATACGCGAAGATGTGAGCATGACCCATCGCGCTCCCTATCCGCAGGAACATGAAATCAATATTCCAAGGCTTAAAATGAGCAATTAACAGGCTTCTTCGGCTTTAGGCTTTAAGCCTGCACTGAGTATGAACTAAAAAAATAAAGAACATGATGCTTTTTGATGACACCGAAATTTTTTCATCAGGCAACGGCGGCAGGAGAATATTTGACGTCCCTGATGCCGACCTGCTGCTAATTGATAATTTCTTCAGCAAAACCGAATCCGATCATTACTACAATGTTTTATACCACGGCACACCGTGGAGGGAATATGAAATGCCCATGTATGACAAAGTGGTTACAGCTCCCCGCATGATCTCGTGGTACGGGGACAGCAGCAGGCCTGAACGTAAATCAAATCCGGATTGGCCTTTGGAACTGCTCCAGATCAGGGAGCGCGTGGAAAAGGAAACCCGCATAAACTTTAACGGCGTACTGCTCAATTTGTACAGAGATGGCACCGATGGTGTGGGATGGCACAGCGACAAGACCTCATCGAGCAATAAGAATATGAACATCGCTTCTGTGACTTTCGGAGAAACGCGTCTGTTCCGCCTGCGTCATAAAGTACTCAAAAATATGGCGCCAATCGAGATTCCGCTGCACCACGGAACCTTTCTTCTCATGGCAGGCAGCACCAATACCTACTGGGAGCACCAGGTGCCTAAGACGGCCCGTCCCGTACTGCCCAGAATCAACCTTACCTTTCGTCAGGTCAGGGAAATATAAAATAACGACTCCTTTCTAACCGACTGAAAACCATAGCAATCCTATAATAATAGGGGATTAAAATATAACAGCTTTATTTTTCTGTCATGTTAACTTTGGAATTCACTATTAAATTTAAAAATCATGGAAAATCTACATAATAACGGACAAGAGCAGAACGCTCATATTGATATTTCACAGCAGGCTGAAATCCAGCAGTGGGCTGAAAAGTTAAATGTCCCTGAGGAGATATTAAAAGATGCCGTAAGGGCAGCAGGCACTACTGTGGAAGAAGTAGCTGAGCACTTGAATGATAATTCTCCTTCTAGAGAAAGCGCCTCAGAAACCGTTCGCTTGAAAGACGGTCCCTGGCATGATGAAAAAGGGAATGGTAAGCATCAAAATCCGCAGGGAAAAAGCATTGAAGAGGCAACAGACCCTTCAAAACTATCACAGCTTTAAGTTTCAAAAAACTTAATTATCATTCATAGTAATAACTGCTTTATAAAAAGTAAAAACGAAAATAGGTAAAAGAATCCTGAAGGGCATTTTTTTGATTAAGCAGTCAAATGATGCTCTTCAGGATTTTATTTTAAGATAAATGCTTTCTAATTAACCGATAGGTAATCATCCTGAATATAACAATTGCTTCTTACCCTTCTTTTGAGTTAATTCCATAAATTTGTGCTGCAGACTCTTTGATCTGCCCCTCTGCTTTAAAAATAAATAGAGATCAAAAACATTCCGTTTAAAAATGAACGATCCGATTCTAGAAAACCTTAATCCCAGCCAGCTCCAAGCCGTGAAAACCACAGAAGGTTATGTGCGCGTTATTGCAGGAGCCGGCTCAGGAAAAACAAAGGCCCTTACCTCCCGCTTTGCCTACATTGTGGACAGGCTGGGAATCAATTCCTCCAATATCCTCTGCGTGACCTTTACCAATAAAGCGGCACAGGAAATGAAAAGGCGCGTCAAGGCGCTCATTGGCGATCTTTTTGATGTCAGCTTCATCACAACCTATCACGGTTTCTGCGTACGGTTTCTGCGTGAGGAAATAAATAAAATCCATTACCCGAAAAATTTTATCATACTGGATGCCGAAGACCAGAAAACCATTTTAAGGGAGGTGTTCAACGAACTGGACATCAATTCGAAAAACCTCACTTTCAAACAGGTGCTCCGCTTTATCTCCAAACAGAAAAGCACCTCCGATTATCTGGGGTACATGCTCGAGAATAAAAGCTTTGGGCCCGATGAAAAGGAATCGCTCTCCAGCCGCGTGTATCAGAAATACCTCGACAAGCAGAAGCGCAATTATGCGCTGGATTTTGATGACCTGATCCATTTTACGGCTTTCATACTCGACAGCAATCCTGATGTGCTTTTCAAATGGCAGCAAATGCTGCATTACATACAGGTCGATGAGGCGCAGGACAGCTCCGACAGCCAGTTCCATCTGGTGGAAATGCTCTCGCGTGTGCACCAGAACCTGTTTCTGGTAGGGGATCCCGACCAGACGATCTATGAGTGGCGCGGTGCGAAACCCGAATACCTGGTGGAATTCGACAGGATGTTTCCTGACACGAAAACCATTATCATGAACCAGAACTACCGCTCTACGCCAAACATCCTCAAAGTAGGCAACCATATTATCAAAAACAACAAGGTAAGGGTGGACAAGGATATGGTCACGGATAATCCCGAAGGAGTTGAAGTGGTGCATTTCCATGGAAAAAATGACTTTGAGGAAACCTTCTGGGTGGCTTCCGAAATCAAGGAAATCCTTAAAACGGAAAATGCCGCTTACTCTGATATTACCATTTTATACCGTTCCAACCATCTCTCCAGAAATATCGAGCAGGCACTGATCAAAGAAAATATTCCCTACGCCATATTTGGTGGCGTGCGTTTCTTTGAAAGAAAGGAAATCAAAGATGTGCTTTCCTTTTTAAGGCTTATCGTCCAGGGCGATAATTTCTCTTTTCTGCGCATTCACAACCACCCTTCCCGCGGGCTGGGGAAAAAGTTCCTCGAAAGGCTCAGCCTTCTGGCAGGCGAACAGAACCTGTCCCTGCTTCAGGCGCTGCAAAATAATATTGAGGATAAAGAGCTCAATAAAAAAGGAGCTGCGGATTTCCTGGCTCTGGTTGAAGAGCTGAAAACAGATGCCCAGACAAATTCCATTTCTGATCTGGTCAAGATCATACTCGATAAAAGCGGACTATCCGAACTCTACCGAAAAGACGGCGATGAGG
Source organism: Flavobacterium sp. (assembly GCF_039595935.1). Classification (NCBI taxonomy): domain Bacteria; kingdom Pseudomonadati; phylum Bacteroidota; class Flavobacteriia; order Flavobacteriales; family Flavobacteriaceae; genus Flavobacterium; species Flavobacterium sp. Next base: position 798,795 of record NZ_JBCNKR010000004.1, read on the forward strand.
ACAGGCTGGAAAATATAAAAGAGCTGGTAAGCTCCATGCTGCTGCTGGAAAAAGAAAACAACGGCCCTGTAAATATTGTCGAATACCTGCAGGAAATTGCACTCTATACCGATCTGGACAAAGACACGGAAAATCAGGATAAGGTACGCCTGATGACCATCCACATCTCCAAAGGGCTTGAATTTCCCTATGTGTTCCTATGCGGTTTTACCGAAGGGGTCCTGCCAAGCGCCCTTTCCATAAAGGAAAGACGAAAACGTGCTATTGAAGAGGAAAGAAGACTGATGTACGTTGCCGTTACAAGAGCCGAGAAAAGGTTTTACATGACCGATTCGGAAGGCTTTAATTTCACCACAGGGCTGAGCAAGTACCCTTCAAGGTTCCTCTTTGAAATCAAGGAAGAATTTTATGTGCGTAAAGGAAAACTGTCAGCAGAAATCCTCCAGGCGGCGCAGTCATCGGCGGCGGCTTCAAAAAACAGTGAAGATACCGAGTTCATTGAAGGGGATCTTGTAATGCATCCTGTCTGGAACAAAGGGAAAGTGCTTGCCGTAGATAGGGAGAAAAACCAGTACACTGTGCATTTTTTTGAAATGGGAAAAGAGAAACCCATTGACTTTTCGTTTCGTTTCCTAACTGCCGCATCAGATGTTGAGCTGGAAGGTTCTTCCCCTGCTGCACTTTTAAATATCCACGAAAACTTAAAAAATGCTCCTGATCCATTTGCAGACCAGGAGCAGCAGAACGGCTTTGCTGAAAATGAGGATAGCCGTATTTTTAATGATAAAAATACAGACAGTAAAAAGGAAGAATGGTAAAAACCGGCTCATCAGAGCGGTATTGCTGTATCGGTACTTAAATCATTTTTTATACAAAAGCCCATTGTTTCAAACAGCAATGGGCTTTGTCTTGTATCGGCGTATAATAGGCAGTACCTGAAACTTTCCATCACAGGCATGCGTTTTCATCGGAGTATAACTTAAACTATAACGCCTTAAAGCTGCATTTTAGTATGCCGCATCCTATTTTACTCCTTGGTATTCTCCATACCGCTGATAATTTTAGCCACTTCAGTTTCGGTCGATTTTAGTTTTGCCTGGCAGAACTCTATCAGTTCAGATGCCCTTTTTACTTTGGCAGCCAGTTCATCCACAGAGATGGTTTCGTCTTCCATCTCTTTGGCGATCAGGGCCAGCTCTTTGGCTGCAGCCTCATAAGTCAGTGTGTTTTCCATCATATTCTATTTTTTCGTTGACCGTACTTTTCAGTACGGCATCTTTTGTTACTATTTCAATCTCTTCGCCTTCCTTTATGCTCCCTGCTCCGTTTACAATTTTATTGTTTTTTCGGATCACGGCATATCCTCTGCTGAGCACATTCTGCGGGGAGAGCAGCTTTATAGTTTTATGGTGGTCCTCCAATTGGAGTCTGCGGCTTCGCAGGTACTGGCTGGTAAAGATCTTCAGGTTCGCTTTTAAATGCTGAAGATTGCTGTTTTCCTGCTGGATGATGCTCTGTGGTCGCTGCAGTGTTTTCTGCGCAGTCAGCAGCAGGTTTTGCTTTTTCTCCGCCAGTATGTCCCTGCTGGTCCGGACAATATGCTGATGGGTAAGCATGAGTTCTTCTTTCTGCACGGCAATCAGTTGTTTCGCATTATGGGTAACCGTGCTTTTAAGTCCGCTGAGTTCTTTATAATACCCAAGGAAAAGCTGCTGCGATTTAATAACTATTATCCTTTGCAGTGACAGTATATGCTGCTCGAAACTGCGGTTGTGCGCTATGATAAACTCCGCCGCCTTGGTTGGTGTTTTGGTATGGGTATGGGCCATCAGGTCGGTAATGCTGACATTTTTCTGGTGCCCGATGCCGGTTATCACAGGGATCGGGAATTTTGCCACTGCCCTTCCGATATTGTAATTGTCGAAAATCAAAAAATCAGACTGCGATCCGCCTCCCCTTGTGATGACAATGGCATCATAAGCAATTCCAGTGTTGTAGACATCAATAAGCTTGTTTAGGAACAGTTTGGCATTATTGTCCCCCTGAACAACGGTATGATAATCATCAATCTGAAAAACATAGCCAAAATCGTTATGCTGCATCGTATGGCGGAAATCCTCATTTCCGGCAGAACTGCTTGAGGAAATCACCGCAACCCTCTGAATTATCGCAGGAAGCTTCAGACGGCTGTTCAGCGTGGAGTAAAACTCTCCTTCTTTCTGTATGAAATCATTCTCTTTAACAAGCCTTGCAAGAGTGGCGTTGCGCTGCTGTTCCAGAATGCCGAGCATGAAATTGCTGTCGATATCCAGAAGGTTTACCGAAAGACCGTACAGCGGATGGAAATCCACGCTAACCTGAACAAGAACATGAAGATTGTTGGTAAAACGCTGTCCGGTGCTGTTTTCAAAATCAAGGATCTTTAGTGCTCCTGCTCCCCAGCTCTTGCCCATTATTTTAGCAGTGATCGTACTGCCTTTCTCTGATTTCTCCACCAGTTCAAAGTAATGGATCTTTTTATCGGCCTTGAAGGAATGGTTGGTGATATCTGCCACTACCCAGTACGTCTGTCCCTTAAAGCGGGAATGGATCGTATCCTGGATCTGGCCGGTGAGCTGTGAGAGTCTGATATGCTGGTCTGGTCCCATATTGTTTTTAGGGGTCTGCTGCTGTTTGTTTTTTCTTCTTCACCGCTAAGATAGCTATTCTCAGGCGGATCTCAAAAACAGAAAAAAGAGAGGTTAATTTTCAATTCAAAACGGGTTAAAAGGGCAGCCAAAGTAGTGCCCGCCCTCACCTGCATGCGCATAACGGCTCCTGGCCGCCCTTCGGGACTTATAGCACTCCGGCTCGGTATCTAGCCACTTTTCTTCTGCTTTCTTTTTTCCCGTTTTTTCTTTTGAAAAATTTGCGTTGCGGACGACGGAGGAAGAAATCTGAAATAAGTATTCACTAAAAATTTTATGTCATGGAAATCACAGGACGAATTGTAAAAGATGCCTCCGTTTTTAAAGTAAAAGAAAACCGTGAGGTGGTAAACTTCTCCATAGCAGTCAACGACAGCTATAAACCCAAAGGAAGCACAGAGGTCAAAAAGATTGTAACCTATATCGACTGTTCTTACTGGCTCAGGTCGGGACTGGCGCAGTGGCTCAAAAAAGGAACGCTCGTACAGCTCTTCGGGCGCATCGGGCTGAATGTCTATATCGGAAATGACGCCCGCGCGCACGGCGCTTTGACCTTTCACACATCGGATATTAAAATCCTTGTATTCCCCCAGACGCAGAGCACAAAAGCAGTACCTGCGGCTAAAAAGGACAATAAAAACGAAGAGCCTGACGACCTGCCCTTCTAATTGTTATCTCCATTAAATTTTTACACACGCCTAAATGAAATAGTATGAAAGCCTTAGAAAGATCAAATTACAGTGGGTACCGTGTAAGCGATGCCTTTAATGAAATTATCCTAAAAAGCATTACTTCCTACAGCGGAAAACGCAGAGAAAAGCTCAAATCCTTTTTCCTTGATTTGCAGCAGGGAGGATGCGTGAGCGGCATGATTTCAGAATTTATCTACAACACGGACTGCAAAGCGTTTTACATCGAACATATCGATGACCTTGAAAATATACGTACTGAACTGGAAGAAGCTATCGGCGAGCCGATCGAAAACCGATTTCAAGCCCCGCATTACACCTTTGTCTGCTGGCTCTGCTTCGAGGAATATTGTTATGAGCTCTATTCTAGGCTCTTTGAATAGAAATTTCCAACCTTAAATCTATTCTTATGAAAGCTTCTGAAAATTTTAAAAATGCCATAGAGAAATACCTCAGCACTTTGGCGCAGGGCGATACCGCCTTTGCGCCGCACTTTGCCAAAGCATCCAAGAACCTCGAAAGCTGCATCCATTATATCTTCGGCGAGGTAAAAAAAACAGGCTTGTGCGCCTTTGACAATCAGGAAATCTTCGACATGGCAGTAAAGTACTACACCGATGATTCTATCGGCACGCCTGCGCCGATTGCGTGCAGAGCCGTGGTGCAGACCCCTGCACCGTCCGACCTTTTTACGCAGCCCGAAATCCCTGCTGCGCCTGTCAAAACCGAACCTGTTCCAACCGTAAAAAAAGACGTAAAACCTGCGGCGCAGACCGCCCTGACACTCTTTGACCTATGACACCCAAAACCATCATCGAAAAGCAGCTGACGGCGCTGAGCGCCTCGCTTGCGCCTATTAGAGAAGAGGTATTTACTTGGGCAGAGCAGACTATTTTTCTCAAATGGGGTGTGTTGTCCCGCAGCAGGTTCTACTGCCTGGACTGCGCCCACGTTTGGAAACCCTCCTGTCCAAGCACCTGCGCCAAGTTCACTTCCTGCCCTGCCTGCGCAGGCAGACTCAAAATGATGCCTTATAATCAGGTACATTTTAAGGAAACAGAATATTTCGCCGTTATCGAGCGCTGTGCGGGGTTTCAGGTGGTGCGCATGGACATTTCCCACAAGCACATGAAAAAGAATTTCGCACCCTCCTATTTCCATAAGGAAGTCATGCAGCATTGGATAAACCCCAAAGGTGACGTTCGCACGCTCGCACGCAGCACCAATGTGTTTTCCAGTAACCTTGATGCATGGAAATTCTATTCCCCGCTTGAAATAAAGCCAAAGGATTTCATCCGCAATTCCAGATTCTATATCAATCCCTTCAAGGTTTATCCGCAGATGAAAGTGCTTCCGATCTTAAAACGCAACGGCTTCAAGACTTCGGTATATGACATTGCACCGCACTTATTGTTTTCATCGCTTTTATCCGACCCTGTTGCAGAAACCCTTTTAAAATCCCGACAGCTGAACCTGTTGCAGTATTACCTCTGCGCATCACGGCAGAACATCCGCCGCAACTGGCAGGCGGTGAAGACCGTCATCCGAAACCATTACAAAATTTCAGATGTCCCCGTTTGGGAGGATTATCTCGAACTGCTGCGGTATTTCAAAAAAGACCTTTCATGTCCTTTGTATGTCTGCCCCGAAAACCTCTGCGAAGCGCACGACCATTTTGTGAAAAAGAAAAGGGACTTGCTTCGCAAGAAAAAACTCCGCGACCTGCGCCTTGAAATCGAAAAGGCGCAGAAAAGATATGCAAACGACAAAAAGCGCTTTTTCGGGCTGTCGTTCCGCGATGGGCAGCTCAGCATTTCCGTTATTGAAGAAGTAAAAGATTTTATGGCCGAGGGCGACGACTTGGGGCATTGCGTGTTTACCAATGAGTATTATGTTAGAAAAGATTCGCTGATACTCTCGGCAAAGTTCTGCGATAAGTCCATGGAAACCATCGAAATTTCACTCAGCCGTATGGAAATCCTGCAGTGCAGGGGACTGAAAAACAAGCCCTCCAGACATCACAGACAGATCCTGCAGCTGCTGAGCCAAAACTTATATCAGATAAAGGAGCGCATGAAAAAAAGAAAACCCAAAATTATAAGCCGATAAGCATATCGGCTTTTTTTATGCAGTGAAATCAAAGCCCGAAAGCCCGCCGTCCTCCCGGACGGCGGGCTCTGGATTCCAATGCCTGCCAAAGCCGCATTACTTTAAGGTAATCGCATCGGCAAGGTTTTCCTGATCGATAAAGGCCGTTATATACTGCCGGGCTTCACCGCGCTTCTCCAGATCCGTTTCAAAGGTATTGAGATGATACTCCTCGTCCTGGTCCAGGATATGAATGATCTCGGTATAGCCTTTCGAAATCAGGCTCCCTTTGAGCTTGATCACGGTGAGCTGCTGGTGCGGGTCCAAATCTTTTCTCACCTTTAATTGTATTGCTTTTTCCATTGTGAAAGATCTGTATGTTAGGGTAGTTGTAATTCTCCTATCAAATATAGCAATTAAGACCGCAGCCACAGCACCGGGTACTGTTAAAAAAAGACAAGCAGCATTTTACCGCACATGTTAATTTAGTAAGAAAAATAAAATTTACTGTAAGAAAAAAAATAAGGAAATGATTTAATTTTAGGGAGGCAGAATTTTAAAAACGTTTAGCCCTCACAATGGAAAATCAAAACTGGACAAAGCTAAATTACTTAATTTAAAGCGTATCTTTAAGACATGAGAAGAAACGGAGAAATAATAATAATCGAAGATGACGAGGATGACAGGCTCTTCCTTAAGGATATTTTTGAAAGCCTGGACTATCCCAACAAAATAAAATTCATTGAAGACCCAATGGATGCCCTTTCTTACCTTTCCAATTCGAAGGTGAGGCCTTTCCTTATTTTGTCAGATATCAATATGCCCAAGATTAATGGCTTTGAACTCCGCGAACAGATACTTGCCCTGGCGGAAATCCGCGAGAAATGTACTCCTTACATCTTTCTTTCCACCTCGAAAAACCCGGAAAATGTACTCAGGGCGTACCGCTGCCAAGTACAGGGATACTTTAGGAAAGAAGAAGACTTCTCAGTCTATCAAGCCATGATAAAAAACATTGTGGAATACTGGCGCCTAAGCCTTACTCCGGGATCAGCACTGTAAAAAACACATCTGCTTTATTTATATTGTACGAATCCGCCCGCTGAACTTCAGGTAAAATCTGTTGCGGCTTTCTATTTTTTTTCTTGCTCGAAACATCAAAATGGCTTTGGCTGCAAAAGCGAATCCAGCTGGGAAAGAAGCTCGCCAAAACTGTTGGGCTTGCTGATATAGGCAAGGATGTTATGCTGCCCGATTTTGCTCTTCATGAAATCCGCTGAGGGGGTCGAGATCATCACTACAGGAATATCCTTCAGCCTTGCGTCATTTTTTAAAGAGACCAGCAGCTCCAGCCCATTGATTCTGGGCATATTATAATCTAGAAAAATCAGTTCGGGCAGCTTATCAGACCCCCTGAGTTCTTCCAAGGCAGTCTGCGGACTGCTCTCCCATCGCAGCAGTATGTTTTTATTGAGCTGGTCTACCGCTTCCATAAACAGCTCGGCATCTTCACGGTCATCATCGATAAGCAGAATACTTCTATATAACATGGCGCATACATTTTTAAGCTCCTCGACTGCAGTTAAATACGGTTTTTAGTCCGATGCGGTTTGGCGCGGCAGGCAAAAAAAGATAAATCACCTATACAGCCGCCCTTAAAGGTACGGCGATTTTCTGCAGCAAATGGACGCTGGCTGCCAGATGTGGAAATTTTACAACTCTATTTTGGAATTATATAAAAAAAATGCTGCCGTGAAGATTATTTTTGCGTTTTTATAGGATTTTTCATCCTTGCCTATCTGTTTTCTTTTGGTTTTAAATTAGAACTGCAGACTATGAGAACCCTACTGTTCCTTTTTTGTACACTGGCTGTCTGGGGCTGTTATCCGCAGCAGCACCATGATCCTAAAGTGCTTCTTGCCATGGAAACCTATGCTTTTTTGAAAGGACAGAGTGCCGCCCTGAAAAAGGCCGCCAGCCAATTCCCTGCCTTTGCAAAAGAATCCAAAAAAAATGGTTTAAAAAAATAGTCGGCTCCGGCTTCCCACAGACAAAACCTTAAAAATGCCCTTGCAGTATGAAGATGTAGTGTTTGGCATTATTTAACTAAAGTTTTATGCCGCAAATGCAGTTGAAAAACTAAAGCCTTAAAAGTGACAATTTTAAAATTTTTCATAAAAATTGTATAAAAGCTGCCACAGCGGAAAAATTAATTTTACGCAAGACAAAAACTATTTTTTTACGCTGGCTGTTAGGCAGAAACAGCATACCGGATGACGAAGTCCGTTCCATCGGAACCGCAACAAAAAATAAAATTGCTTACTTTTACAAAACCAAAACTGTTATCCTGTATGCAGCAGCCCTTCCTAAAACTAGAAAATTGAATCAAGACCCAAATACTTCAGACTTTTACTTTCTTCAAAATGGAGGTGAAGCCGCCGAGCTAATTGAAAATATTGACTGGGAAAGCCATACTTTGGGCACTCCGGACACCTGGCCGGAGAACCTCAAAAACACCATTGCCACAATCGTGTCCTCAAAATTTCCGATGTTTCTCTATTGGGGTGATCAGCTGATACAGTTCTACAATGATGCCTATCGTCCCAGTTTCGGAAATGAGGGCAGACATCCCAAAGCCATGGGACAGAAAGCCGTGGACTGCTGGCCTGAAATATGGGATTTTATCCATCCGCTGATTCAAAAAGTGCTGTCAACGGGAGAAAGCATCTGGTACGACGACCTGCTGCTGCCAATATTCCGAAACGGCAAAATGGAAGACGTATACTGGACTTTCAGCTATAGCCCGATAAGGGACGACCGCCGCCAGATCAAGGGTGTATTGGTAATCTGCAATGAAACCACTGAAAAAGTAAACAGCAGACTTCATCTGCAGCAAAGCAGCGACGAGCTGGAATTTGCCATCAACGCCGCCGAATTTGGGACTTATGACCTGGATCCAAGGACACGGCGCTTTTCTTCAAATGCAAGGCTCAAGGACTGGTTCGGGCTCAAAGCCGATCAGCAGGTGAAACTCGAACATGCCCTGGGGGCAGTCGCAGAGAAGGACCGTCAGCGTGTCACTGAATCAATTAATTATGCACTCCGATATGAATCAGGCGGGCGATACGATATTGAGTATACCATCATCCACCCCATTACCAAAATACCGCGGATTGTGCATGCCCTTGGAAAGGCATGGTTTGACAATACTAAAACCGCATACCGCTTTAACGGCATCCTGCAGGATATCACCCAGCACCGCAAAGCAGCCCAAGAGCTTCAAAAATCAAGACAGCTCACCGATCTTACCATACAGAGCATGGGTTTGGGACTTTTCAGCGTGGATTATGCCGCTGATACCCTTGAGTATTCCGCTGAATTCAGCAGGATCCTCTCTGGAAATTTTAAACCCGGCCTGGGAAGGAAGGATTTCCTCAAATACGTGCATCCCGATGACCTGCATCTGAGAACCGCCGCCATCAAAAGCGGCATGGAAAATGGCACCTTTAACTATGCCCCAAGGGTTATTTGGGACGACGGAAGCATACACCAAATTGCCATATCAGCGGCACGCATCATCAATTCCGAAGCAAAAGCACCGATGTTCTCCGGAACGGTCGCCGACATCACCGAGAAGGAAAACAGCCGTCTGGCCCTTGAGCAGGCACAGTCACGTCTTGAGATGACCAAGCGGGAGGCAGACCGCCATTTTTCAAATGTAACCGACAGCTCCCCTACCGGGTTATGGCTTTCCAATCCGCAGGGAATGTTTACCTACTTCAACAAAACCCTTATTGATTTCACAGGGGTGCCCTACCAGGAACTGCTGGAGGGAAAATGGACCTGGGTCATTGCCGAGCAGGACTATAAAAAAACCAAAGAAGCATACCTTAAGGCACTGGAGCAGAAAAGCCATTTCGATGTGCTTTTCCGGGCAAGGAAAAACAATGGGCAGCTGATCTGGTGCCGCGCCGCCGGCGACCCTTTTTATGATGCCGACGGACAGTACGGCGGCTACGCCGGGTTCTGCATGGACATCGATGAAATAATTTCCGTGCGCCAGGCCGTTATTGAAAGCCAGAACCAGCTCACCTCGATGATCGAGCAGTCCCCCGTGGGGATCTGCCTCTTTACAGGACTGGATATGAAGATCGAAATTGCCAATGATATAATGATTGGATACTGGGGCAAGGACAGCTCCGTGATAGGGCTTCCCATGGAAGAAGCTGTTCCCGAATTAAGGGGGCAGCCTTTTATGGATATCCTGCAGCAGGTCTACCGTACAGGCGAAACCTATTACGGCCATTCCGTACCGGCGGACCTGAAGCTCAACGGAAAAATCAGCACCTATTATTTTGAGTTTACCTATACCCCGATCCGCGACTCCAAAGGCACGATTTACGGGGTTATGGACATTGCCATTGACGTTACCGATCAGGTCATCGCCACCAAAAAACTCGAAGAGACAAGGATGGCGCTCGCAGGGGCTATTGAACTGGCCGAACTCTCCACATGGACGCTCGATGCCGAATCTAAAACCATTACCTGTTCGGACCGTTTTAAGGAGTGGCTCGGTTTAAGCGCCGGCACCGCAGACCGGGAAGAGTTCCTGCAGCGCATCAGCGAACCCTACAGGCATAAAGTTGCCGCGGCCCTGGAAGAGGCCCTCAGCGGTTCGGCCGAACAATTTTATGATTATGAATTTCAGATTGTAAACAAAATAACAGGACAGCAGCGCATTATCCATGCCAACGCCCAGGTGCAGTACGGCAAGGATGATGTGGTAAAATCACTCAGCGGCACGGCGCAGGACGTGACCAAAGAAAAGGAACTCCAGCAGGAGCTTACCTTCAAGGTAAAGGAGCAGACCGCCGAGCTGCAGACTAAAAATGCCGAACTCGAGGCCAACAACCGCGAGCTTTCGCAGTTTGCCTATATCGCCTCCCACGACCTGCAGGAACCCATAAGAAAAATCAGCGTTTTTACCGATCTGCTGCAGAACAATCTGGGAAAGAACCCCGAGAAGGTAAATACTTATATCGACAAGATCAGCTCTTCTTCCAGAAGGATGGAGAACCTCATTAAGGATGTGCTGCAGTTTTCAAAGCTCACCCATATTTCACATCAATTTGTACCGGTAAACCTCAATACAGTGCTCAGCGAAATATTGGCAGATTTTGAACTGGTCATCGAACAGAAAAATGCCCAGGTAAGCATCGGGCAGCTTCCCCTCGTGCAGGCCATACCGCTTCAGATGTCACAGCTTTTCGGCAATCTGCTCTCCAATGCCCTGAAATATACCAAGCCCGGCACCAGGCCCGAAATCAGCATTAACGCACAGCCTGTTCCAGAAGCTCAACTCAGGCTGCATGCACTGGATCTGGAACTTCCCTATATCAAAATAGAAGTGCGCGATAACGGCATTGGATTCTCACAGCAGTACGCCGAACAGATTTTCAATATCTTCCAGCGCCTGCATGGAAACGACCAGTATTCAGGCACCGGAATCGGCCTTGCCATGTGCCGCAAGATCATGCAGAACCATAATGGTGAAATTACTGCCGCATCGCAGGAAGGCTCAGGCACTGTTTTTACTATTATTATGCCTGCACTGCGCGAAAAAAATGGGGGATGATAAAAAATTAGGAGGGAAAATAGTATATTTACACTCCATTATTATACATATGACGACCATTTTTTTAATTGATGATGATCCAGACGACCGCGAAATCTTTGCTGAACTGCTGGCCGAAGACCATCCCTCAATTGTACTGCAGCAAGCCATAAATGGCGCAGATGCCTTTGAAAAACTTAAATCTGAAAACTTTACAAAGCCGGATTTGATTTTTCTGGACCTCAATATGCCCATAATGGACGGGCGTACCTTCTTGCAGCACATTAAAATGGATCCGGACCTGAAGGATATACCGGTTATCATATATACGACATCCTCAAGTGATCTGGACAGGAATTTTGCCATGGAAAACAAGGCCGCCTTTTTCCTGACCAAACAATATTCGCTGCAGCAGCAGCGAAAGGATATTATGGCGGCCATAAAGAACTTCTAAACTCTTGATTCCCCTTACATTGATCAACGCTATTAAAAAAAGAATTATTTCTTACAAAAAACTCCCTTTTTGAAACTTTTAAGCTATTCTCATGGGGCTTAATTCATTAAGTGCAGACTCTACTTTACTCCAATTCGAACAGCGTAAAATCTTCTCTCAATTTTGCGTCAAAAACTTAAAGCTTTTTTCTGCGGCGCAAAAGCAAAATTTCCTGCCATTTCATCATATTGGACTTACTGTTCCGATTTAAACAGTACTATAAAAAGAAATTTAAAAGCAGATTCATAACTAAAGCATAAAAACTAATGAGATTTAAAAAAATCTCATTAGTTTTATTACAGTTTTTTTTGAATTCAGATGCAGCGTTACCGCAGCTGAAATTTTTAAATGCATCACACACAAGGATCCAAATCGCTGTTTATTTTGAAAAAAAATTAAATAAATGTCCAAAACCGGAACACCCAGATGTCTTTAATGAAATTTTAAAAATAATTTATTATGAAAAAGTTCCTATTATTACTTCATGAAGACATTGAAAAACTAAATGAGCTCTCATCAAAAGAAATGCAGCAGCTGGCTGATGCGCATATGAATTGGGCAGAGAGATTAGCCGCGGCAGGACATTTGATTTCAGGCGACGGACTGCAGGAAAAAAGTGTTTTGATCAGCGGGAAAGACTGCATCATCAAAGACGGGCCTCATCTGGAATCCAAAGAAATTATCGGCGGCTATTATTTACTGCAGGCAGACGATTTAAAAACGGCTGTCGAACTGGCCAAGGAATGTCCTGCCCATCTTTACGGAGGCACTACCGAAATCCGCCAGATAATGGAAATGGAAGAATATGGGCAATGAAATGTTTTTCGGGGAAGAAAGGAATTATCGGGCATTATACGGAAAGCTGTTTGCAGCGTTATTAAATCAGTTTGGTGCAGATTATATTTCTGAAATTGAGGATGCCATTCATAATTCCTTATTAAAATCCTTAAAAATACGCAGCCAGAATACCATCCTGAAAAATATGGAAAACTGGCTTTTCATCGTTGCCCGAAATGACCTGCTGAACCAGATCAAAAAGGATAAAGAAATAAACAGTTTTTCTGCGCAACATATGGAAGGTTATGCGGCGGAAAGCTGCCAGACTGACCTGCGGCTCCAGACCGTTCTCTTTATATCTGCTGTAGAAAATATTTCCAGCCAAGCCAAAATACTCTTTGCTCTTAAGGATATTTTTGGGTTAAGCATATCTGAAATAAGCCGCTGCACCTTGATGGGTAAAGAAGCAGTTTACAAAAGCATTGCCAGGACAAAGAAAAACATCCAGTCCCAATTTAAGGGCAAAACTGTCGAACTGGATTCAATAGCAGCCGTCAGGGAAGATATCGCCAGGGCAGAAGAAATATTTTATGCTGTTTTTAATATAGGCTATGACTGTTTTGATGAAAAGGCCCAAGGGGTTTTCAATGAAGATTTATGCCTGGACGCAATGGCTCTGGCTAAACTTTTATACGGCCGCTATAAGTATGGCTCTACAGGCAGTCTGCTGGCCCTTTTCTGCTTTCATGCCGCAAGAAGTGCAGCCCGGGTTGTCAATGGCAGGCTCATTTCTTTTTTCAGCCAGGACCGCGAAAAATGGAATACGGAACTGATCGCTTTAGGCTTTCATTATCTTAAAAAACCCAAAACCTTAAACCGTTTTTATCTTGAAGCGGTTATTATCAGCAGGTACATGTCCATTGCGGAGCTAACACAAAATGACTGGCTTGATATTGTGAAATTACATGAAATCATGCAGCAGGTCTGCCTGTCTCCTATTGCAAGACTGAACTATTGTTTTTGTCTGGCTAAAATTGGAAAAACGCAGCAGGCGCTGCAGATTCTTTCTCAGATTGAAAAAGAGCTGCCGGCCGAACATATCTATTTTTCTCTGGTAAAAGCTAAAATCCTAAAAGAAACCAGACCTGAAGAGTCCGATTATCTATTCACTTCGGTGCTAAGTAAAATGAACCAGAAAATAAGGAAAGAATACCTGCTGGAAAACGAGTCAGTCGGATTATAAAATAAAAATATTTCAATTGATATTTCTTTTTTGATTTCTACCTTTTCAGATAAGAGACATGATCTCCAGTGCAGGCTTTAGAACTGTATAAAATTAAAAAAACATTACCATTTAAATGCCGTAAGCCTTCACTTATTTTCGCCGGGAAATCCAAACACTGAAAAGCATAAAAAAGCCCCTTTAAAAAAAGGGGCTTATCGCATACAATCTCTTTACAGTATTACATCTTTGGAAGCAGGACAGCATCAACCACATGGATTACACCGTTTGACTGGTTTACGTCCGCTATGGTAACCTTAGACTTATTGCCGTTCTCGTCGCTGATATATAAATCCTTACCCTCCATCCAGGCCGTCAGCGTACCGCCGCTTACTGTTTTCAGCACTGCTTTTCCTTTTCCTGCTTTTATCGCTTTTGCAATATCGGAACTGTTCATCTTTCCTGCAACCACATGATAGGTCAGAATAGTCTGCAGCATTTTCATGTTTTCCGGTTTCAGTAAATTGTCTACTGTTCCTGCAGGAAGTTTGCCGAAGGCTTCATTGGTGGGTGCAAATACGGTGAAAGGGCCTTTTCCCTGAAGCGTCTCTACCAGTCCCGCCGCTTTTACCGCCGCCACAAGTGTGGTATGGTCCTTAGAGTTGACTGCATTTTCTATTATGTTTTTATTTGGATACATTGCTGCCCCTCCCACCATCACGGTTTTCTGGGCGTTCATCGTAAATCCGAATCCCAATGTTAAGACTGCCAAGGCTAAAAATTTTCTAGTTTTCATAATTACATTTTTTTTTAAGTTATAAAGTCATCTACGCTGCAAACTGCTTTATGGTTTTACCACAAAAAGGAATAATCGCGAAAAAATAGGCATAAAAAACACACAGGCTTTAAAAACTGGTGTTTATCCCCAAAAAAAAATATTTACTTTTTATAATTTTTTTTGCCAATTTTTTTTGCCAATTTTTTTTTATTAAAAAACAGCCCCAAATTAAAACCGCATCTTATAAAATTTCGTTAATAACATAATATGATTATGTTATTAACCTTAATAAAAAACCTAGATTATGAAAAACGAAGTTAAAATTCAGCAGGTAAACCCTTCACTTGACAGCAGAAGGAATTTCCTGAAAATCAGCGGTCTCACATTAGCTACAGCAGGTTTGGTTTTGGCCGGATGCAGCGACAATGATAATGACGATAACATGGAGGACACTTCACTTCCGGGAATACGAAACGGTGTATTTGATTTAGGGTCAGGGGATTTCGGCGTGCTTACATATGCCTACGCCCTTGAACAATTAGAAGCAGATTTTTACACTAAAGTGGTGAATGCCTCAAACTTCAATACGGTTTTCAGCAGTTTGGAACGTGAAGTTTTAACAGATCTGTACCACCATGAAGTGGTGCACAGGGATTTCTTTAAAGCGGCATTGACCGGAGCGCTTCCCAATCCGGGCTCTCAGCTGCTTCCCTCTTTAGCCTTTAATTACGGTTCCTTGAATTTCAACAGCCGCACTGAGGTACTGGCCACTGCAAAGGCGCTTGAGGATACGGGAGTGGCCGCCTACAACGGAGCCGGCAGATTGATAAAAACGGCTGACTACCTATTGCTGGCCGGAAAAATTGTTTCTGTAGAGGCCAGACATGCCGCCGCAATAAGAAGCCTGATCAATCCCAATTCAAAAGATTTCGCCGGAGATGATATTGTCAATATGTCAACAGGTCTGGATGACGCAAAAGATCCTTCTAAGATCCTGCCGATTGCCGCGAACTTTATTACTACAAAATTCACGGCCAAATACCTTCCTTAATACTAACTGCTAAAACTTAGAAATTATGAATATCTTAAAATTTATAGAAACTTTTACCGATGATAATTTGATGAAAAGCACCGGCACCCGCAGGGACAGCTTTTCGCAGTTTGGGAATATCGGAAAAAATCTAGCCATGGCATCAATCCCTTTCGGATTATCAGCTCTTACCAGCAAAGCTTTTGCTAAAGACATTACAGCAACTCCGGCAACTCCTATCGGGGCACTCCAGTTTGCATTGACTCTGGAATATCTTGAAAATGAATTTTATGCTATGGCACTGGATTCAGGGGTGATCCCTGCCTCTGAAAACGGCGGACGGGATCTGAAAGTTTTCCAGCAGATTGCAGATCATGAATCCGACCATGTCAAGTTTTTGATTGCAGGACTGGGAGGAACGGCAAGTGCCAATTTTGTTCCAAAACCTACTTTCGATTTTACAGTAGGAGGAGCTTTTGATCCTTTCAATGATTACCCTACCTTTTTAGCGTTAGCGCAGGCTTTTGAGGATACCGGTGTAAGGGCCTACAAAGGCCAGGCGGCCAACTTGATAACAGCACCCGATTTATTGACCGCTGCCTTGCAGATCCATTCTGTTGAAGCGCGCCATGCTTCAGAAGTCAGAAGGCTCAGAGGTCTTAAAGGATGGATTTCCAATTCTGAGAGAGGTGCAGGAATGCCGGCTGCGACACAGGCTGTGTATGATGGAGAAGGTATCACGATGCAGGCAGGGTTCAACACGGCCTCTGCATTTGGAGCCGCGGCAGGATCTGAAGCCTATGACGAACCGCTTACCACCCAGCAGGTGGTCGATATCGCCAACATCTTTATTGTCTGATTTTTACATAAAACGCTTTCATAGTAAAATGAAGGCGTTTTTTTTTCATAAACCCAGGCAGCAACTTCTTGAGGCAGGAATGCTTTTATAAATGGGTAAATCCAGCGCTCCAGCGCAAATGATTTTAAAGGCATTTTAGAGAAAGACATTCAAAATTGGCATTACATTAACATTTTATTCCGGGCATAACCACCCTTCTGGTTTATCTTTGTATTTCCACACAATTCCATCCAGGACAATGTTCAAAAAGCAGCTCATCAAAGCAAAACAGGTATTGATGCTCGGACAGCGGCAGCTCTCCCGCAAACAGTTTATATTTCTCTCAAGTGTTCTTATCGGCATTACCGCATCCTTTGCGGTAATCTTTCTAAAGGCTTTTGCCCACTGGGTATATTCATTTGCAACCTACATCAACGGAACATTAAAATTGAGTTTCCTTAACAGCATACTGCCTGTTGTTGGAATCCTGCTTACTGTTCTGGTAGTGAAAAAAGCATTGGGCGGGACCCTGGAAAAGGGGACTTCACAGATTTTGTATATAGTGGCTAGAAAAGCCAGCATTATCCCTAAAAAGCAGATGTATGCCCAGATTATCACCAGCTCGCTGACCGTCGGACTTGGAGGGTCTGCCGGATTGGAAAGCCCTATCGTGATCACGGGCGCCGCATTCGGTTCCAATTATGCCCAGCAGTTCAGGCTGAGCTATCAGGAGCGCACGCTGCTGATTGGATGCGGGGTGGCAGCAGGCATTGCCGCCGCATTCAATGCCCCCATCGCAGGGGTGCTTTTTGCCATCGAGGTGCTGCTTGTCGATGTGACCATTTCGGCTTTTACCCCCATAATGATTGCCGCGGCCACAGGTGCGCTGGTTTCCGCAATCGTCCTGAATGAAAACATACTGCTGGCTTTCCGCGAAAAACAGACCTTTGACTACCATAATATTCCCTTCTATGTTTTGATGGGGCTTTTCACAGGCTTTACAGCGGTATTCTACGCCCGCAATTTTTTAAGGACCGAACATGCCTTTGCGCATTTAAAATACGGCCCCTATAAAAAAGCACTTATCGGCGCCTGCATTCTGGGTCTCATGATCTTTATATTTCCCACCCTTTTCGGAGAAGGATATGAAAGCATCAAAACTCTTGCTGATAAGGATCCCGGAAGGCTGCTGGAAAACACGCTGTTCTCGGATTTGGCGTCCAATGACTGGATGCTGCTGGGCTTTGTCGGGGCTTCCATGCTGCTCAAAGCTTTTGCCTCAGGCATAACATTGGGAAGCGGCGGCAACGGGGGGAATTTTGCCCCTTCCCTCTTCCTTGGCTCATATGCCGGTTATTTCTTCTCAAAACTTTTAAACCTCTCCGGTCTTACCGATCTGCCTGTGGGCAATTTTACCCTGGTGGGTATGGCCGGGATTCTCAGCGGTCTTTTTCATGCGCCGCTGACCGCCATTTTCCTTATTGCGGAAATAACCGGAGGATACGATCTGATGATTCCCCTGATGATTGTCGCCTCGGTAAGTTTTGCCGTTTCCAAACGTTTTGAAAAGCACTCCCTCGATGTAAAAAACCTGGCCAGAAAAGGAAATGCCTTTACAAGCAATAAGGATTCTAATATCCTCTGCACCCTAGAGATTGAAGACCTGATAAAAAAAGATTATCTGACCGTGGAACCCGATCAGCCGCTTGCAGACGTCGCCGGGCTTCTGGCACATTCCGACCAGGTGATTTTTGCAGCCGTCGATAATGAGAATGAGCTTCGGGGACTGGTTTACTTCAATGACATAAGGGAAGTGATTTTCGATAATCTCAAAACAGAAAGCATTCTGGTCAAGGATATCATGACACAGCCCGTGCAGCCCGTGCATCTTTTTGACAGCATGGAAACGGTGATGAAAAAATTTGAGAAAAGCGGCAAGGTCTTTCTTCCGGTGCTCAAAAACGGAAAATATTACGGCTTCATAACAAAATCAGACGTTCTGGAATCCTACCGCAACAGGCTCAAATCAATGATTTTCGAATAGGGCTTCAACCGCACTTTGGCAGATCAGGCGTCCCTGGCTCTATCTTTTTCCTATTCTGTTTCCAATTAGCAAAATTAGCCTTATCTTAGTAATGCATGCCGCAATTAAGAAAACGCAAACTTTTGAATTTTAAGATTATGAGAATACTAACAGATTTGCTGAACCTTCATGAAGGGGAGGACGACAGGGCAAAAACACTCGAAGCCGTTAAGAAAAACATCACCTTCAAAGGTGCCAATCTCTGGATTCTGGCCTGCGCCATAATCGTCGCCTCGGTCGGGCTCAATGTAAACTCCACCGCGGTGATTATCGGAGCCATGCTGATATCCCCTTTGATGGGGCCGATAGTAGGCGCCGGGTTTGCTTTGGGCATCTATGACTTCTCACTGCTGAAGAAATCACTTAATAACCTGCTTACGGCAACTGCTGTAAGTCTGGCGGTATCCACCCTTTATTTTTACCTGAGCCCCTTTAAGGATGTGCAGTCCGAACTGCTGGCCAGAACCTCTCCCAATATTTACGATATCCTAATAGCCTTCTTTGGAGGCCTTGTGGGGGTTATTGCCGTGACCAGGTCCGAAAAAGGGAACCCGATTCCCGGTGTGGCCATTGCAACAGCACTTATGCCGCCGCTCTGTACGGCAGGTTACGGACTTGCTACCGGACAGTGGAAATTTTTCCTGGGGGCTTTCTACCTCTACAGCATCAACTGTGTCTTTATAGGTATCGCAACCTTTCTGATTATAAAATACCTGAACTACCCTGCCGTAAAGCAGATAGATGAAAGCCATCAGAAAAGGGTCAAATACACCATCGCCTTTCTAATCACTGTTATGCTGGTGCCCAGCAGCTATCTTGCCTATTCGCTTTACAGGGAACAGCAGTTCAAAAAAAATGCGGATCTTTTTATTGAAAATGAGTTTTCCGCCAAAGGATATACCATCGTGTACAGAAAGACGGACTTCAACCCTAAAAACAAAAGGCTCGAACTGGCATTCCTCTCAAAACGCTTTTCTGAAGCAGAAATAAAAGACCTTGCCGGAAGACTCAGCCGGAACAAATACCTGGCCGGCACCCAGCTGCTCATTAGGCAGGACAGTACCGACCGTTTCAATGCCCTGAAGGGAGATATTCTGAACCAGATCAAAAGCAGCGAAAATGAAATGAACCTGAAAGATGTCAGGATCATGCAGCTGGAGAAAGAACTGGCCAGAAACCAATTTGACAGCCGCCAGATCCTCAAAGAAACCCGTGCGCTCTATCCTGCAGTCAATTCATTATCCATCAGCAGAAATACCCTTGTAAGCCCTAAAGACAGCATTACTTCGGTAACGGCTGTTATCTATGACGCATCAAAAGACCTTTCCAAAACAGACAGCGAAAAACTGCAGAAATGGCTCAATGAACGCTTATCGGTAAATGATGTGGAACTCTTCCGCAAACACTAAGCTCCCTAAAATCTCATTTTCTGTTTTCTGCTGTACAGCCGCAGAATGGAGAAGCCTGTGATGCCCGCCGCCGTGGAAGCTGCCAGTATGGCAAATTTGGCTTCGTTCTGCAGCACCGCATCGTTAAAAGACAGTAAAGCAATAAATATCGACATCGTAAAGCCTATTCCTCCCAGCAGTCCAAGTCCTAGCACATGCACCCAGGTGACAGATTCGGGCAGTGCGGCTATTTTCAGCTTTACCGACAGCCAGGACATGATAAAAATCCCGACAGGCTTGCCCAAAAAAAGACCCAGGACTATCCCAAGGCCCAGACTGCTGAAAAGCCCCTGCAACATAGCAGGTTCAAAGGTTATATTGGTATTGGCAAGCGCAAAGACAGGCATAATCAGAAAATTGACAGGACACGCAAGGAAATGCTCCAGTTTTTCAAGCGGCGACTCGGTATCGTCTTCATTGGTTGGTATGGTCATCGCCACCAATACTCCGGCTATGGTCGCATGGACCCCGGAATGATGTATAAAATACCAGATCAATATCCCCGGGAGCAGGTAAAACAGCAGGTTTTTAATACCTGAGCGGTTAAAAATGACCAATAAAACCAGCAATGCTCCCGCATAGCCCAGATACATAAAGTTCAGCTCCGAGGAATAGAATAAGGCTATCACTAAAATTGCAATCAAATCATCGACAATTGCAAGGGCGGCCAGAAAAATCTTCAGCCCAGAAGGCACTCTGCTGCCCAAAAGCGATAAAATTCCAAGTGCAAAGGCGATATCCGTAGCCATAGGAATGCCCCAGCCTTTAGCTGTTTGGGGATCCGAAGCATTAAAAAATGCGTAAATCAGGGCAGGGACCGCTACCCCTCCCGCCGCGGCAAGGACAGGCAGAACCGCATGTGAAAAGGTGGAAAGCTCCCCTTCTATTACCTCCCGTTTAATCTCCAGACCGACCATCAGGAAGAAAACCGCCATCAGCCCGTCATTGATCCAAAGCCCTACAGGATATTTTAAATGAATCCAGGCTGTATTGAATCCCAGTTCAAAGTTAAGGATCCCTTTAAAACCTTCCGACCAGCCAGAATTGGCAATGGCCAAAGACACCAGCAGGGATGTTATCAAAAAAATGCCGCCTGCCGAGGAGGAGCGGAAAAAATGCGCGAATATTTTTAAGTTGATCAGTTTTGTCATATCCGCAAATTTAAAACTTAATTACTGTTATTCCAATCGTAAAATTGAGGATATGAATTGGCCTGATTCAGAAATTGCGGGGCTTATCCAAATCAAAGCTTTGAATGCAAACGATATCAGCACCATATAAATCTCTTTAAATTTTAACAGGGGAATCTAGCTGCTGTTTTTTTTCGTTAATAAAATTTAGAATCATTCTACTGGTTTTCACCAAATAAGAAAAGACATTTTGAATTAATTTTATTTTGAATTAAACCGATGAAAATGAATGCTATTGATAAAGAGTCGCTTCAGGATGCTCTAAAAAGCATAGATGAAAAAATTAACCGGCTGAACAGACAAAAAATAACGGCTTTATTTGAATCCTTGGGTCTGCTTGAAAGAAATGATATTTCCAAAGAATATCTGAACTGGGAAAATGTGCTGATAGTGGTTCCGAGCCGGGATATTTTTAATGAAATAAAAAAATATAAAGATCTGACCTCAAGGCTTGCATTGGTCATAAACACCAATGCCGATCAGATTCATATTTATGATTTTGCTCTTTGGGATAAAAGCATCAGGAACAAGACAAAATTTCAAATCAGGGAACTGCTCAAATCAAATTTTGGCGGCACCGAAAAAATCGCTGAAAAACGTGACTGGGTTAAACTGCTGCTCAAATAAAAAAGGCACATCGAAAACCATTGCACAAATAATTGGTATGCTTCTTTAATGGAGGTCTATAATACTGCCTGTTAAAACTTGCACAGTACTGATTAACTTTTAGAATCTTCAAATCCTAAGACATGTTTTGTATATACTTTTTGATTTAAAACTGCTTAAACTTTAACATTCAGTATCATATTGAAAACTTAAATAAAATGAATTAGTAAAATAAGGGATTGCTTCCTCTTTTTTAGATCATTTAAACCCAACAGGCCATATAAGCCCCAACCTAATCAAAAATTAAAACATATTTTTTTTGGGTTGCCTGCAATTTCACCAAAAATTTAAAAGCGTTTCTAATGGCAATAAACCATCAAAATTTTGTGGAAAAACTTTAATAAAATCTGTTGATTAAAATAAAAAATTAAAACAATCAATAATTGATAAGCGCATCTTCGAATGTATATTGGACATTTTTGAACGGATAAAATATTGAAAATAGATGTTTGACTCTTGGTGCAGAATCGGTGCACGCACATTCAATACACCACCTAATACACTATAAAACAACTACTTGAATCCCTAAGTTCGAAACATTACTAAACATCAAAAATATTATAGCAATCACTCGTTTTAGAATTGCAGCAAAATGATGGCACATGATTTTTTGGAAAATAGAAAGTAAGCAAAATCAAGTGCTAACAAGTTTAGATTCAAAACTATTATACATTACTTTATTTAAAAGCATCTCGCGAATAGCAGCATATTCACTGTATCTATTTCGAACAAGAGATTAAATCTAAAAAGCAGATAACTTTCATGAAAATGTTATAATTACAGCTTCACACATCTAAAATTGACGTGATGGCAATAGACCTCATTCCATCTTTTCCACTTGTTCCCATCATATAACGAGTGAAGTATTGATCGGCGAATAAAAAGATCCTCCACATCATATAGTCCGTCATCGTTTGGAGCGTATTGTACTGTTGCTGCAATTCCTTGAAACCGTCATATCCAGTATCTGCCACTTTTATATAGAAATGTCTTGACAAATATTAGCCAGAAATTTCCCTTTGGATTTTAATATATAATCATCAGGCAGTTCAGGTACATTTAAGAAATATAATCAAAAAAAAATATTTTAACCTACAAACTCCATCCTGCTTGCAAAAGTTGATAAATGATGATCCTGTTCTACAGTATTGCTGAGATATTTTTCTAATTGTTACTATTGTTCAGTTTATATCTAGTCCCGTAAACATTCACTTACACCTTGAAAAAGTAAATTGCGGGACCAAAAAAAGATTATAATTATTTAAACAAAGAATAATGAAACTAAAATTAATTGTACTGCTTACTTTATGTATGTCTCCATTTTTATACTGTCAAGATTGGAATGGTATTCCCGTTCCTGCAAATGCTGGAACAGGAAAAATTTGGAAAATTCAGCCACAGTCTGATGATTTTAATTACACCTATAAAGCGTCCACTAATCAAGCAACGATTGGCGGAAAGTGGACTAACTTTTATCACAACACTTGGGATGGTCCAGGGCCTACAAAATGGAGGTATGAGAATACTACCGTTAGCGGAGGAAATCTGCATGTTTTTGCAACTAGACAGGCAAATGAAACTAAGACTTTTACTGTAGATTGTGATGGAGATAATGTTGCCGAAAGCTGGACTATGGCGGCTACAAGAGCGGGCTGCATTACATCGAAAACAAGGGTAAAGTACCCTGTATATGTAGAAGCGCGTTTTAAAATCGCAAATGCAGTTATGGCTTCTGATATTTGGATGCTTAGTCCAGATGACACCCAAGAAATCGATATCCTGGAAGCATACGGCGGAAAAGCAACTAGAAATGATTGGCTAGCACAACGTTTGCATTTAAGTCACCATGTATTTATTAGAAGTCCGTTTTTGGATTATCAGCCTACCGATGCCAGCACATGGTACACGGGAGCTACAAAAACCTATTGGACAGACAAATGGATTCGTCTTGGTGTGTACTGGGCTAGTCCAACTCGGTTAGAATACTACTTGGATGGTCAATTAGTCAAGGTAATGGACAATCTAGATACTGTGAACGGCAAAGACGGAATAGACCCATTAAATTATACCTCAACAGCTACTCCAAGAACTGCCGCTACACGCACGGGACTGGTAAAAGAAATGGATATCATTATTAATATGGAAGATCAAAACTGGAATGCCTGTAAAGGACGTACTCCTACTGATGAAGAAATTACAAATTTTGACAATCATAATTTCAATATCGATTGGATTCGAATTTACAAACCTGTGACCGATCCAAATTTAGGGAAACAAGATGCCAAGATTGAAGAAAAAAAATTGATGCTATTTCCAAATCCTTTTAAAGATTCTATTCAAATAAATTCAGAAAAAAACATAAGCACTGTCCAAATTTACAGTTTAAGCGGAACTAAATTGTTGGTTGAAAAAATCAATAATACCAATGCTACTATTGCTACTAAAAACTTAAGCGCTGGAATGTATATTGCAAAAATTAACTGGGAAGATGGCACTACAATTTCCCAAAAGGTCATAAAACAATAAAGCTCAAAAATTTCAAACTAAATTTACTTTTCTCGAAAAAAATACAACATTTGAAATCTTGAGCATTAGTAGCGTTGGAGATTAACTATAGATCAGTATCCAACGCTAATTGGATCAATAATGTGAGCTTTTGCATGCTGGATTTAGTTTTTATCCTTTTTTATCCGTTCCAATTGCTCTACTGAAAGTTTTTGCGAAAAATATACTTCTGGTTTCAAAAAGAGATTCGTGTTTTTCATTTTCGGGTCATAGATATCTAAACTTAAATCACAATCAAAACGACCTAGAATACTATAGTTTTTATTAGGACCACCCATATCTGTAAAATGACATAATCCCCAACTTATACCACGTCCGTTGCCGTTACTTGTAAAAGCATCGGGTACATAAGCCCCCGCAGCAGTAGGCAGCAAAGCCGAAACCGAAGCAATATTAAAATTGACTCCATCCTTTGCATATTGGATAGTGTTGCTTTCATTTCCGTTACTTGTAATCAGGGCAGCAATACCCTCTTTAAAAGGAAACAAAGCGGTTTCGTGACCTGAATTGAATAAAGGATTCAAAGGATGCTTAGTGAATGGTCCCAAAGGATTATCGGCCATAGCCAAGCCATTCCCAACTAAATAATCAGGCCGATCACCATAAGCCGCCTTAAAATACAAGTAGATTTTACCTTTATACAATAAAGGATACGGATCATGAATAGAAAATTGATCCCAAGTCCCTTTATCACCATTTTCGACAATTATTTTATTTGCCGCTATCCATGGGCCATCTGGTGAATCAGAGTATGAAGCAGTCACAGGACAATGATCTCCTTTTTTTCCGCTGGCTTCCATAAACCCTTGGTAATACAAATAAAATTTTCCTTCCCATTTTAAAATATCAGGAGTCGCTACTGAGCGCCATCCTACTTGTGGCAGTAAAGGTCTTTCGATTGCCACGCCCTGTTCTTCCCAAGACAAGCCATCTTTACTGGTAGCGTACCATATTTCACATAAATCCCAATCGGTTGAGGGAATGTTTTCGGTACTTTCACTAGCTCTACTAGCACCTACAGGAGCTGTTTCTGTATCTCTTTTAGTGTACCAAACATAGTATTTTCCATTTTCGAAAATAATTTTGGAAGGGTCACGTCTTGAGATTGTTCCGTCTCCATTATGATAATCAAATCCTTTGAGTTCTGTATATTTAAAACTCGAAAAGAGTTCGTTATCCTCCGGTCTTGGAGTTAAATAATTGTCATACAAACGCTCCATAGCCGCACTCAAAGCTCGGTTTGGTTTGGTTTGTGGAATATCCCATGGATAACCGACAATCTCTTTTTGCTTCGAACTTCCACAAGAAGTGGCTAAAAATAAAGTAACTAATCCGATAGAAATTGTGGTCGTAATTCGGTTTTTATTTAAAATAGCTAACATCATTTGTATTTTATTGAGTTTGTAAACTGTTTAATAGTTTTTGTTTAAATTATTCTTCCCATTCTTTATAAAGGGCTTTCAATTGTGCATACGCTTTCTTTTTCTTTTTTCGAAAAGCATCTACAATTCCCCATTCTCTATAACCCGATGTGGGTGTGCCTTTGTAATTACTTCTATAATCATTGTAACTCCATAGCGATACACCCGAAATCCAAGGAAATTGTTTTAATTCCTTGATATAAGTCACCAATTCTTTACGCAGTTCCGAATTGGGTTCATTACCAATCTGGCTTAATCCAATTTCAGAAACAAAAATGGGTTTGCCTTGGAATTTTTCATGTGTTTTTTGCGCCAATACGGGAGCATTTCCATAGCTATTCATCGAAATAAAATCGACTTTTTCGTAAGGTTCGGTGCCAATTTCTCCCTTACGATAAGACGTAATGGTAACATAGGTTTTGAGGCGGGTAGTATCTAAACTAGCCACATAATCGAGCATCTCATTTACATAATCGTATTGGTCTTTAGTCAAAGCTTTTTCGTCCCAGTCTGCTACAGCATCCCGTAATTCGTTCCCCACACTCCAAGCCACCACTGAGGGATGATTAAAATCTCTTTCGATCATATCGGCCATCCATTTTTTGGTTACTGGATTATTTGGAAACGATTGAGGGTCATCATCGCCCCAAACCGGAATTTCTTCAACTAATAGAAAACCATTTTTGTCACAATAATCCAAAAGGTTTTTGGACAAAGGCGCATGCATCAATCTCGAGAACGTACAACCTAAAGACTGAATGTCTTTCATGTCTTTTTTAATCAATCCATCTGGCTCGGTATTGCCGTATTTAGGATGGTCGTGTACCCGATTGACTCCATTCATACGTACCGCTTGATTGTTCAAATAAAACTGTTCGCCACGAACTTCAAACTTTCGAATACCAAAATTATCTTCGGTAACATCCATTTTTTTTCCCTCTACTTGCAGTTCGCTCGTCAATTGGTACAAATTAGGACTATCAAAATGCCAAAATTTAAAATCAGCTAGTTTGCGTTTGAATTTTATTTCAGCAATAGCGGTTGCATTTCGGTTTATTTTTACCGAAACAGGAGCTACATCAATCCCTTTAATTTTGGGTAGAATTTGAGCTGTGGCACTATTGGTACCATTATTTTCCACCTTGTATTTTATAGAAAAATTGATTTCTCCTTTTTCAAAATCAGGTATGGATGCAATATGTTGGTAAACGAAACGCAAATCTTCAGTAGCTACCAACCACACCTCACGGCTAATACCGCCCCAAGCCCACCAAGCGCCTCGTTTGTAAGAGTTATCAGCCATGACAATAATCGAATTGCTTTCGCCTAGTTTTAGAAAAGGAGCGATGTTAAATTCAAAAGGCAAATAGCCTCCAACATGTTTACCTAGTAATTTCCCGTTGACCCAAACCATAGCGGTTTCATAAACAGCTTCAAACTGAACTCTGATTTGTTTTCCTTGCCATTTTTGAGGAACTCTAAAGTCTTTTTGATAATAGCCTTTGCCCACATAAGTTGCATATTTTTCGTGAGTATCCCAATTCCCCGGTACTTGCATAGTATCCCAATTAGAAAAATCCGATTGCAACAATTCTGATTCAGAAAGACTATTCGAAGCCTTAAACTTCCATTTTCCATTTAATGAAATTGTTTGGGCATTAGAAACTATAAAGCCTAAAAATACCAGTATAATTAATTTTGTTTTCATATTTTCAATATTTACGCCTGTTTATTTCCGACCAATAGCTTCCTCTATTCTTTGTTTCTTTCTAGTTTTAAAATAAAAGACTGACTTATTCTATCCCTACTATCAATGGTTATTGGCAAAAAATTTCAAAAACAGCTACAGGCACATTTGAATGGCTTTGTTCCAATTCGATGCTAAATCCTTTGGTTGTTATTTTTGAATCGAAAGTCCAAGTATTAATTGCTTGACAATTGTTTTTTTTTTCGAATAAAACTTTTCCACTCCTGTCTTTGATGGTGTAATTCTGCACACAAAACGGAACCACTTCTTCGGGATGTCCCATTAAGGTCGATTCCATGGGGTGGTCGTAATCAGGGTCTAAGAATAGTTTTATTTCAGAAAGTGCTACTTCGGTTTCCCATTCCACTTTTAGCGTTGGTTTGGTATCAGTAAGATCAGCCAACCAAGCATTGGCACTGCCATAAGGACGTACAAAACCATTGGTTAGATTTTCTACTCCAAAACACGCTATGGTTGGTTCGATTTGCATGGCAATATTCTGTCCTTTGGGTCTGCGAAACGGAATCCAAAATTCAAAAGCATCAATTCCGATGTTGTCAGGAGGCGTTTGTTTTCCGTTATTATTTACCGCTTTATTTTGTCCGTTGAAGACCGAAAGAACTCCTGTATATCGTTTTGTACTGCTTTGAATACTCAGTTTGTCATTGGATAAAAAAGTAACAAAAGCATACTGATTTTCAGTCGTGGCTGTTTTAAATTCAAAAGCTACTTCTTGTTCGCCCGGGTTAATTTTTATTTCTATCGTTTCTAAAATAATATCAGGCGTGTAATTTCTGGCTTTGGACGAAGTACGCAATTGTACTGTTAGCATGGTAGCTTCTTGCGCTTTTACTTTTACTTTAAAGCCATAGTTTTGATGGGCTTTGAAAGGCAATAATTGAGCAACCGCCACTTCTAGAGATGTATATTCACCGTCAAAATCTATTTGGTTTAATTTTAAAGTAGAAGAAGCTTGGATGGTTGCTTGTTTCAATAAATTTTGAGTTTTATCAATGGCTATCCCTGGAATGCTTTGCCCATTGATGCTCAAGGTTTGTTGCAATTCTTTTAGATTATCAGAAATTAGCAATTGGGCTGGTTTCAAATTATTTTTCACACATTGTGCCGCTCCGTATCCAACAGCCTGTGCGGCATGAGCACAAGTTGCCATGACACGAGTCGAACCAAAAGCTACGTGAGTAGCGCTAATGATACGTCCGGAAAGAAATAAATTCTCTATATTTTGACTTATCATGGTGCGTAGCGGAATCTGATATACCCCTTTAGAATGGTATTGGGTACAACCCGGACGGCTGTCATAGACCCCATCCGAAGGATGTAAATCGACTGCCCAGCCTCCAAAAGACACCGCATCCTCAAACGTATTTTGTTCGATTAGATCTTGTTGTTTGATCATATAATGTCCCTCAAAACGGCGGCTTTCTCGTTTACCAGGAATCGTTCCAACCCACTCCAACGTTAGATTTGCAGCATCAGGAAATTCACCCGAGTTTTTGATGTAATCCCAAACTCCATAAACTACTTTCCATAGTTCCCATTTGATGTCTTCAGATTCGTGAATGGTATCTTTTCGTCCGCCATATTCCAACCACCACAAACGACAACCCGAATCTTTATCACTCAAGCTTTTATATCGTGGAATTTCGGTAATGTCTTTTAAGGCAAATTCTGGAGCGACATATTTTACTGGTGCTCCCGTATCTTTACTGTAAAAATAAATGGTATGTCCTAGTAATTCACCATAGGATTGGTCAGGAGCAAATTTCTCTCCAAATTCTTCCACTTTTTCAGCACCCATTCTAAACGCAGCGCCAGCCTGAAAACCCACAATTCCATCTCCCGAAGCGTCACAAAATAAATTGGATTTAAGGATATAAGTAGTTGAGTTTTGGCTACAAAAGGCAGTAACTTGACTAATGTTTTTGGTATCCGCTTTTTCTACCTCATAAACTGCGGTGTTTAATAACAGCGTTAAATTTTTCTCATTCGAAACTTTTTCTAACAAAACCGTATCAAATATAAGTGCATTTCCTTCTTTATTTCGATATAAATTTTCGACTAAAATCTCATCGATGATACCGCCCTCACGAGCCCAACGGTTGTTGTTTCCCATATGTGAAGTTGCGCCCAAAGTCCACAAACGAACTTCGCTTGAAGCGTTACCACCCAAAACAGGTCTATCTTGAACAAGAGTTACAGTTACACCCTCACGGGCAGCTGCAATGGCCGCACAAACACCAGCTAATCCTCCGCCAACAACGACTAAATCAGATTGAATTGTAGTAATTTTATTGGATCTTACTTTTGAACTAAAGCTTTCTACTTGCATTTTTTTCTTAATTAAATCGTATGTATTTATTCTTTATTTTTATAAACTATGAAGATGCCCAATAAGCAAACTGCTGCTCCCACTCCTACCACGATAGAAATTAAAATAGTAGAAATAAATTCTAATGAAAGTATTAAGGCTCCTGTTAAGGCAACTCCAATTCCAATGACTCTTCCCCCTTTTTTATTACTTCCATCCGAATCATCTTCATATACATTTTCACCAATAGCTGTTTTTTGTACATAAGCTTCATAAGTATCTTGGGATGGATTGGTTTGGATTAAATAGAATTCTGATACCAACATTAATACCATTGGAACAGCAACACCTAGAATCATTTCGGCACTACGACTCAGGGTTATATCTAGTAATTGTGGAGCTAAAAATTTGAAAAATCCCGTAATCAATAAGGTGATTAAGGTAACCGATAACATACTAGTCCCTGTTTGTTTTTTAGAGAAAATAGTCCACAACGGAGGCAAAAACATGGCTCCTCCTGTTACCGCTGCTAAACTCAAAACAAAATTGACAACACCTCCTAAAAGTGGTACAACCAAAGCTACCCCAATGGTAATCAAGCCTAAAACAACGGTAGCCGTTTTCCCCACACGCATCAATTGAGCGTCACTTGCCTGAGGTTTGAAATGTTTAAAAAGGTCATTGGTAAAAACTCCTGCGGCGATATTTAAAGTGGTATTTACCGAACTAGAAGTGGCAAATATCATCCCAACGAGCATTAAACCGAGCATTCCCGCTGGTAAAACTTCTTTACACATTAATAAATAAGCACCTTCTGACTCTACTCCATCAAGATTTGGGTTTAGAATGCGGTAAATCATAGGAGGTAACATCCAAAATAACGGACTTATCACATACAAAGCTCCAAACAACCAGCCCACTTTTTGAGCGTCTTTGGGTGTGGCAACAGAGGTGTAACGTTGTACATAAGCCCAGTTTCCGGCCAAAAAAAATAAATTATAAAGTCCAAAAGCAATTATAAAAGCAATAGAATATTCTTCGTTTACCAAATTGAAAAAAGCATCAGGCGAAAGTTCTATGAATTGGCCTACTCCTCCAATTTTATCAAAAGCCAATGGAACTATGATTATGACAACGGCTGTTAAAACCACAAACTGCAACACATCGGTAACGATAACTGCCCAAAGTCCTCCCACGGCGGTATAGATTAAAATTAAGATCCCTAAACTGATGATGCTGGTATAAATAGGAATCCCTGTAGAAACCTCTACAATCTTGGCCACAGGGTATAAAAATGCTCCTGTGGTAAATAATGAAGTCAGTAGAAATAAATAGGTATATGTTTTTTGAATTTTAAAACCATAACGATTGGTTATGTATTCGGCTACGGTTAGCGAATTTGTTTTACGCCATTTGGGAGCAATAAAAAAACCTATAAGGATACCTGCAATAGCCATAGTCCATTGAATACTTACAGCTACCCAACCACTTTTGTACGCTATAGAACCCCAAACAACAAAGGTTCCTGCCGAGAAAAAACTCATGAATAAAGACAACCCACTCATCCACCAAGGCAAGGCGCCTCCAGCAGCAAAATAGGATTTCATGTTTTTTCCTGTTTTAGAAAAAGCCAAACCGCAAACAAAAATGAGTGCAGAAAAAATCAGAATCACCCAAATATCAATGTTTTTCATATAAGTAAATTTGTTTTTTAGTGGTCATTGATAAAATCGCTTTTTAACCAATTTTATTTGCATATGCAAAGCTTTCTTAAAAGGCGATTTCATAACCTTTTTTTAATTTTTATTAAAAGTAAGAATTGAATAAATGGAATTAAATTATATTTTTTACAAACCCTACCGAGAACGTTACCGAAGCTTGTTAAATCTTTCGAGAACGTTACCGAAAATTATTGTACTTTTATAACCTATTAATCATTTTCATTTGTAAAATAATCTTTTCAAGTTGTTTAATTCGCATGAAATATATTACCATCAAAGACATTGCTAAACAATTGAACACTTCAGTTTCTACGGTTTCAAGAGCCTTCAACGACAAGGCTGATATCAATCCTGAAACCAAAGCATTGGTTTTAAAAACGGCCAAAGCATTAGGATATCGTCCTAATCCTATTGCTAAAAAGTTAATGCAACAGCGTTCTTTTACTATTGGTATTATTGTACCTGAGTTTATCAATGCATTTTTTCCTGAGGTCATCATAGGGGTTCAAGAAATTTTGTTTGAAAATGGATATCAAGTGCTAATTGCTCAGTCTAGCGAATGTTTTGAAACTGAATTAAAAAATATCAAAACCTTAGAAGATAGCATGGTTGATGGCTTGATTGTTTCATTATCAAGTGAAAGCAATAATACCGATTATTATCAAAATTTAATTGCGTCGGGCTTTCCAATCGTGCTTTTCAATAGGGTAAACAATCAACTCAATTGTTCTAAAGTTGTTTTTAACGATTACAAATGGGCCTTTTTTGCCACCGAGCATTTGATTAATCAAGGTTGCAAGAATATTGTACATCTCAAAGGTAGGGATGGCGTTTCATTGACAAATGAGCGTCTAAGAGGGTTTTTAGACGCTCACCAAAAATACCAATTGAGCTATAATAAAAATCAAATTGTAGCTACGGGATTCACATTAGCCGATGGTCAAAAAGCGGCGCAAAATATAATAGACTCAGGAAATATTCCTGACGCTATCTTTGGAGCAAATGATCCGGTAACTATTGGAGCCATGCAAGTTTTTAAGAAAAATGGATTTTCTATACCAAATGACATTGCTTTTGTTGGTTTTACCGATTCACAAATGGCAACTATAATTGAGCCTCCACTGACTTCTGTTTCGCAACCTGCAAGGGAAATTGGTGAAGAAGCTGCTAAAATACTTATTGAACAAATTGAAACAAAGAAAGGTTTCCAGCCTAAAAGCATTACCTTAAATGGGCAATTAAATATACGTGCTTCTTCTCTAAAAATCACTTCATTGAAGTGACGAAAGTCATTTTATAAATTTTAGCAATGTGATAAATTATTAGCTATTAAATATTTTGCATGAAGAAGCTGGAGCTATTCTTGATCCAATTGTTTTTAACATTATTTCTGCAATTATTTCTTTCATAAAAACAACAACTTGCCTATACCGTCAAATCTTCAGTACTTCATCACTATTGCGACAACTAATTTTTTTAATCTTATTATATTACATTAAAAGTATAGGTGTTTAGAATACTATTGATTTTAAATAAAGACTTATTATAAGCTACTAACTCTAAAGATATAAAATTCCTCTATGGCAAGGTAACCAGTAGCAATCCAGTTTTACACTGAAAACCTTTAATTCATTTTGTACAAATTATTCCTATTGTTCAGTTTATATCTAGTCCCCTAAACATTGACCTACACTTTGAAAAAGTAAATTGCGGGACCAAAAAAAGATTATAATTATTTAAACAAAGAATAATGAAACTAAAATTAATTGTACTGCTTACTTTATGTATGTCTCCGTTTTTATACAGTCAAGATTGGAATGGCATTCCCGTTCCTGCAAATGCTGGAACAGGAAAAATTTGGAAAATTCAGCCACAGTCTGATGATTTTAATTACACCTATGAAGCGTCCACTAATCAAGCAACGATTGGCGGAAAGTGGACTAACTTTTATCACAACACTTGGGATGGTCCAGGGCCTACAAAATGGAGGTATGAGAATACTACCGTTAGCGGAGGAAATCTGCATGTTTTTGCAACTAGACAGGCAAATGAAACTAAGACTTTTACTGTAGATTGTGATGGAGATAATATTGCCGAAAGCTGGACTATGGCGGCTACAAGAGCGGGCTGCATTACATCGAAAACAAGGGTAAAGTACCCTGTATATGTAGAAGCGCGTTTTAAAATCGCAAATGCAGTTATGGCTTCTGATATTTGGATGCTTAGTCCAGATGACACCCAAGAAATCGATATCCTGGAAGCATACGGCGGAAAAGCAACTAGAAATGATTGGCTAGCACAACGTTTGCATTTAAGTCACCATGTATTTATTAGAAGTCCGTTTTTGGATTATCAGCCTACCGATGCCAGCACATGGTACACGGGAGCTACAAAAACCTATTGGACAGACAAATGGATTCGTCTTGGTGTGTACTGGGCTAGTCCAACTCGGTTAGAATACTACTTGGATGGTCAATTAGTCAAGGTAATGGACAATCTAGATACTGTGAACGGCAAAGACGGAATAGACCCATTAAACTATACCTCAACAGCTACTCCAAGAACTGCCGCTACACGCACGGGACTGGTAAAAGAAATGGATATCATTATTAATATGGAAGATCAAAACTGGAATGCCTGTAAAGGACGTACTCCTACTGATGAAGAAATTACAAATTTTGACAATCATAATTTCAATATCGATTGGATTCGAATTTACAAACCTGTGACCGATCCAAATTTAGGGAAACAAGATGCCAAGATTGAAGAAAAAAAATTGATGCTATTTCCAAATCCTTTTAAAGATTCTATTCAAGTAAAATCAGAAAAAAACATAAGCACTGTTCAAATTTACAGTTTGAGCGGAACTAAATTGTTGGTTGAAAAAATCAATAATACCAATGCTACTATTGCTACCAAAAACTTAAGCGCTGGAATGTATTTTGCACAAATCAATTGGGAAGATGGCACTACTGTTACTCAAAAAATTATTAAAGAATAAAATGAAATTCATCAATCTAACCCACCAAACACTCCTGACCCTAACTCTTTCACTTTTATTAAATAGCTGCTCGAGTACCACTAATCAAACATTAAAAACTCCTATAGCTGTTCATAACGAACCGGTAGAAATCCAATATACAGTAGAAGGAAAAACGGAACGGATAGTCCACCTGAAAGTAGATTCCAAAAATAACTATTCTAACTTATCCTTAGTTTGTGATAGCCAAATTTTGGTAGACAATATTGATATTCCGAACGCTGGTATTGTTACTGTAAACGCATTAGTCGATTTTAAAACAGAGGGAGAAAAGAAAATTAAAATACTCAAACAAGGTGGTGAGATCACCCTTTTGGATATAAAATTTAACGCTACAGACATTCCAGCTATCCCGCAATTTAAAGACATTTCGGATGAATCTGGATTAAAGACAGAATATACTTGGAAATACGGCGGTCCATCGGTGGGTGATTTGAATAATGATGGTTTGTATGATTTTGTTTTAAACAACCACGACAAAGTGCCTGCCAAACTTTTTTGGAATCTCGGAAACAACAAAGTTCAAGAACATTCCGAAATACTCAAGCAATGGGACATACACGGTTCTGCAGTCGGCGACTATGACAATGATGGCGATGTGGATATTATTATTGCACAAGGCGGTGGTAATGGAACTGACCCACAACCGCCTCATTTACTACGCAATGACAATGGAAAATTTACAGAAGTTTCGATCGAAGCCGGAATTACACACGGCTCACGCGGTAGAGCAGTTCGATGGATCGATATGGATTTGGATGGCGATTTGGATTTATTACTTATCAATGCCGAAGGAATTAATAGTAGTTCCGGAAGTCAACAAATTATATACACAAACATAGGAAATGGTCATTTCAAGATTGCACATAGTAAAGCAATTGAAGGTGCCAATGCCGAACGCGTTTTAGTGACGGATATTAATGGAGATCAAAAAGACGACTTAATTCTGTTTTCGCCTATATCGGTTTGGGTTGGCAATGGCGATTTAACCTTTACTGATGTTACCAAGCAATGGGTACCCGAAAATCTTCAAAAAACAGATTTGATTACCGGGGCATGCGAAATAGATATTGACAATGATGGAGACATGGATATTTATTTAAGTAGAGGAAAACCTAGCTACGAAATAGCCAATAAATCTTTGGATTACAACCCTATTACCAAACGTATGGATATGCGAGACGAAGGCAACAAAGGCATTACCAGCATCGACTTTGAGGCTCCGGGTCACATTACCTTATCGGGTATATTTTTATGGTATCGTATGTATAATGATGGATTTCCTTTGCACTTAGGCGCTTCCAAAAAAGAGATCCTGGACGTTCAGGAAAAGGACACCATAAAAGTAACCCCAGAAATGGCCAAAGGATGGCCGAATGAAAGAAAAGAAAATGGTTGGTATCTTGGTTATTTAGGCAACAACAAATGGCGATTGGAATCTGTTAGAAACGGCAATATCTATTGGGAAATTAGAATATCTATTGATGGAGTTCAATCTGTACATCCAGAATGGACACCGCAAAACAGAAATGTTCAGGATGTATTATTTAGAAACGACAATAATCATTTTACCGATGTTACCACCAAGTGGAATGTACCTTTGGGAGGAAATAATCAAGGGGTGGTTGCAGCCGATTTTAATAATGACAGTCATATTGATTTGTTCGTATATAGGTTTGGCTTTTTGAAATCGAGCGTGAGTGATTGGCTTTTGCTAAATAACGGAAAGGGGCAATTTGAAACTACAACGCTTCATAATGCTCATGACCCTAATGATCCTGGACATGGGGATATGGGGCAAGCTTTTGATTTTAACCTTGACGGAAATATCGATTTACTAAACGGAAGCGATAATTATGGAAAATGGTATCTGTATGACAATAGTTTGATCCAGAATAAAAACTATGTGCTAGTTCGCGTAAATTATTCCGATTTGCATCATATTGATCCGATGTCTGCTACTGTAACGGTCACTACACCCTCTAAAAGCTATACCAAAAGAGTAGGATCATCAGGAGAAGTATTTTCGCAAAGTTTATTGAATACCGTACATTTTGGTCTAGGTGATGACGAAACAATTAAAAGCATCACCGTTCGATGGAGAAATGGCGAGACTTATACTGCAAAAAATTTAAAGGTAAACCAAGTTTATACTACTCCGTGAATCATTTAACAACTAGATTAAAAAACACAATTATCCTAAAAATATAAATGATGTCTATAAAAAGAATAATGATACTATTGGCGTTTGCTAATTTACATTGGGTTCAATCTCAAACGATAACATCTGGTCCTCCAGAACCGCCCTTGGGGAAAAGATGGGTTCTAAATCCCGAGCTTTCAGATGAGTTTAACGGAACGCAAATTGATACAACCAAATGGTTTGATTACCATCCGCAATGGAAAGGCAGAGTTCCTGGCTTGTTTCTGGCTTCTCAGGTTTCCGTAAA
This sequence comes from Flavobacterium sp., assembly GCF_039595935.1. Taxonomy (NCBI): domain Bacteria; kingdom Pseudomonadati; phylum Bacteroidota; class Flavobacteriia; order Flavobacteriales; family Flavobacteriaceae; genus Flavobacterium; species Flavobacterium sp. The sequence continues at coordinate 835,671 of NZ_JBCNKR010000004.1, forward strand.
AGATGGTTTTTTACAAATTAAAGGGGAAAAAATGAAAAAAGACACCCTTATCAAAAACGCCAACGGGGAAGAAAAATTTACTATCGCAGGCGGAGCGGTTGTCTCCAAAAAAACAGTGTTATTTGGGTACTATGAATCCCGAATTAAGGCTGCGGCTACCACTATGTCGGCTACTTTTTGGTTTTCTACCAATGGAAAAACGAAAAGTCTAAAAGAGTGTGACAAATACAGTTTAGAATGGGATATTCATGAATCTATTGGCAGAAATGGACCTTTTGAAGGCAGTTATTTTGCCAATGGAATGCATTCTAACTCTCATTATTGGTACACAGACTGCAATGGAGAGGTTCATGATTACCGCGCTCCTCAAGTTGTTTTTCAAAATGCGGAATTATCTTCTGAAAATTTTAATGTGTATGGTGGATGGTGGCGCGATGAACAAACAGCAAGTTATTACTACAATAATGGTGAACCAAAACATCAAAAATTTTATTCCGAAATAAACAAAAAACCGTTTGACAGACCAATGCACATGCGTCTGGTATCAGAAACCTACCCTTTTCCTTGGATTGAGTTGCCAAATGATGCTGAATTAGCAGATCCAACAAAAAATACCGTTTATTATGATTGGGTACGCGCTTATAAATTGGTAGAGGCTAATATGCCAATTCCGTCTTCTAACAACGAACCGGTTATCCCTCTTTTTAATGAACAAATTCTTTTTCACGTGGCTATTATAAACTTAGTTTCTAAAACAATTTTAAAAATCCCAATACAATATAAGGCCATTGAAGATCGTGAAATACTACTAAAACTATCCGATCCTGAAGGAAAACTAATTAAAGAAACTAAATTCATTGCCTACACTGGTTATGCTAATTTAGAATACGATATGAGAATAGATAAAAAACTTGAACCAAAATCTGGATATTCATTATTGGCTATAATTCGACCATTGAACACTAAAGATCCTGTTGATATTGATTCTAGTACATTGATTATTAATTTAAAAAGCAAATAATTAAACTATAAATTAAAATGACAAAAATAGTCACTTTCGGTGAAATTTTACTGCGTCTTTCAACGGAAAGACATTTAAGGTTCTCACAAGCAGAATCGTATAAAGCTACTTATGGCGGTGGAGAATTTAATGTTTCTGTATCTCTGGCAAATTATGGTCTGAATACAGAATATATTACACGATTACCAAATAATGAATTAGGTAATTGTGCACTAAAAGAGATGAGAAAACTTAATGTCGGCTGTCAGAATGTGCTCTTGGATGGTGATCGAATTGGGATTTATTTTCTAGAAACAGGAACTAGTACAAGAGCCAGTAATATTGTTTACGATCGCGAAAATAGTGGAATGTCAACTTTAAAAAAAGGAATGATTGACTGGAAAGAAATTCTAAAAGATGCCACTTGGTTTCACTGGAGTGGCATTACTCCTTCCCTATCTGAAAGTGCCGCTGAGGCTTGTGTTGAGGCTTTGGAAATTGCAAAAGATATGGGCTTAACAATTTCTTGTGATTTAAACTACAGATCAAAACTTTGGAAATATGGTAAACATCCAAAAGAAGTTATGCCTAAAATTCTGCAATATTGCAACGTAATTTTAGGAGATCTAGACACTGCAAATTTCATGCTGGGCCTACCACAAATGAATCCGGATTATCAAAATCAGGAATCACTGCCCGTGCTGTATGATACCATTTTTAAACTAATTCCGTCGTTAAAATTTATGGCAACCACATTGCGCTATTCTGTAAGTGCTTCTCATCAACGTATAGGAGGAATTTTATACGATGGAAATACAATTTATGATGCAGACGTTCAAGATGTAACTCCGGTTGTAGATCGTGTTGGAAGTGGTGATGCTTTTATGGGAGGCTTAATTTATGGATTAAATGAAGAACCACTAAACAAACAAAGAGCCCTTAATTTTGCTGTAGCAGCCTGCTGTCTGAAACATACTATTGCAGGCGACTATAACTTAGTAACACTTGAAGAAGTTGAAAAATTAATTGGAGGTGATTTTACAGGAAAAGTATCAAGATAATATAAATATGGCACAATATACCCGAATTGAAGTAGCTCAAGCGATGAAAAATACTGGAATGATTCCACTATTTTTCAGTAATGATATCGAATTAAGTAAGAATATTTTAAAAGCGTGTTATGATGGTGGTGCACGTTTGCTGGAATTTACAGCTCGTGGCGATTTTGCGCACGAAATTTTTGGCGAACTTACCAAGTATGCAATTAAAGAATTACCTGGAATGATAATGGGGGTTGGCTCCGTAACCGATGCTGCAGCTGCCTCGTTATACATGCAACTTGGCGCAAATTTTATTGTAACTCCAGTATTACGTGAGGATATTGTAATAGTTTGTAACCGACGCAAAGTTTTATGGTCTCCTGGGTGCGGAACACTTACAGAAATAACAAAAGCAGAAGAATTAGGTTGCGAAATCGTTAAACTTTTTCCGGGCGATATTTATGGACCTGAATTTATAAAAGGAATTAAAGGTCCACAACCTTGGACATCTATTATGCCAACTGGAGGAGTACATCCAACAGCTGAAAATCTGACTTCATGGTTTAACGCTGGAGTAACTTGTGTAGGAATGGGATCCCAATTAATAACTAAAGAGATTGTGGCAAATAAAGATTTTAAGGAATTAACTGAAAAAGTTAAAGAAGTTATTGAAATTATTTCGAAGTTAAAATAATTATATCTAAATATAAAAAGAGATTGTGATAAAATTATTTTATTCACAGTCTCTTTTCTACTTTATAACTCGTTTTATTTTTTTGAATATTCGCTTTTTTAGTTCCAATCTAGTCCGCTACAATAGTATCTAACTTTAAAATAGAGGTACTATCAAATAATTTCCATTTATCAATTTTAATTTTCTGCTTAATAGCTTTTGTACCTAATACATAAGCCTTGGCATTATTAACCGCATCTACGGACAATAAAGTATCTTCATTAAAGTACCAAACTGAAAAACTATTGGGCTTATCTTCTTTTCTAACCACGACCTCGGTATAGCCTTGTGACAGACCAACCATTTGTAATTTGAGATCGTACTGATCCGACCAAAACCATGGAATGGTGTCGTAAACCGAAGCACCTCCACATATTGCAGCAGCCGCGATTTTGGACTGATCTACGGCATTTTGAACCGATTCTAAACGGATAAAGCGGTTGTAATGCGGGTTAAAATGATACGTACAATCACCAATTGCATAAATATTGGCCTCACTGGTTTGCGCCTTTTCATTGACTATTATCCCATTTTCAATTTTGATTCCTGCTTGTTCTGCCAATTCTTTATTTACCAAAATACCTACACCCACAATAATCATATCCGCTGGATAACGAGAACCATCGGTACAAACCACTACGTTTGAAGCGTCATTATTTTCAATTGCGCTTACATTTTTAGCCGTAAGCACTTCTACCCCATTTTGATGATGCAACTCATGAAAAAAACTAGACATTTCTGGAGCAGTCACTCGTGCTAAAATTCGAGATTCACGTTCCAATACCACCACCTGAGCACCTAATTTTTTTAAGGAAGCAGCCGTTTCTAGTCCGATATAACCTCCACCAATCACAACAACACGTTTGGTAGCGCTCGCATTGATGCCCTTTTTGATAGAAGCAACGTGCGCAGCGGTACGCAAAGGAAATACATTTTGAGCAGTTGCTAATCCTTCAATTGGCGGTACAATTGGTCTTGCTCCCGTAGCCAAAACCAATTGATCATAAGACTGTTGCGTTCCGTCTTCCAAAGTAATGGTTTGCTCTTTTGCATGTATTGCGACCACCTTTACCCCCAAATTCAAGGTGATGTCTTCTTTTTGGTAGCTTTCTGCTGATTTTAAAACATTCTTATCAATACCATCATCACTTGTCAAATAGGCCTTAGACAAGGGTGGGCGATGGTATGGCAACACAGGATCGGCATCAAAAAGCAATATGTCGCCTTCCCAGCCTTCTTTTCGTAAAGCCGTAGCACAATTTACGCCGCCATGGCTCGCTCCTATAATCACACAAATTGGTTTCTTAGTTTCAGACATACAACATTTTTTAATTATTTAGCCACACGAAGCACTACTCCGTCCAACGCTTCGGTAATTTCTAATTGACAACACAAACGGCTGAATTCATCCGCATCATCATCTAATTCTAGCATATCCGTTTCAATTTCGCTAGCGGTTCCCGTTTTTGAAACATGTTCTGGTAAAACATGTACGTGACAAGTAGCACACGAACATACCCCTCCGCAATCACCATCGATTCCTTTGATACCATTGTCAACTGCAAGTGCCATTACGCTACCCGATGTTCCTTCTAAAGTTATTGTTTCATCATCGCTAGTGATAAAAGTTATTTTTGCCATTTTCTTTATTTTTTTAATTAATTAAATTTTACTTGTAAGCGGTGAAAGCCAACTTTACGTTTGAAATCACCTAAATCTTCGATATTTTCTTCGGCACTCACAATTTCCATAGTGCTCACTTTTTCCGTTAATACTTCCACCGCTATTTTCATAATTGTACGAGCGTGGGTTGCTCCCAAACAGTTGTGTGTCCCGAATCCGAAGCTCAAATGCGGGTTCATTTTACGATCTAAAACCACTTCATTTGGATTTTCAAAAACAGTGGCATCTCGATTTGCAGACGCCCAACACAAAGAAGCTCTTGTATCTGCTTTTATAGCATGTTCACAAACAGCAGAATCAGTTTTGGCTACTCTTCCCATCTGAGTTAATGGCGCAAAATAGCGAATCAACTCTTCAATAGCTTTGTTTCTTATTTCGGGTTCTACACGCAAACGATCTAATGACTTTGGGTGCTCTGCAAAATAAGCAATGGAATTTGACACCGCATTGATTACCGTATCACGGCCACCTGCAAACGTCAAAATCATCACGCCTTTCACTTCTTCTTTTGTTAATTTTTTGCCATCAACTACAGCATTCAGTAATACTGAATACAAATCTTCTCCATTCTTGGCAATGGCTTCATCAATTCGGCCATCGATATAATCATACAAAATAGCCGCTTTAGCACCATCTAAGGCTTCTCCTTCACTACGAAAAACGTGAGTTCCCCATGAAATCCATAAGTCAGCTTCTTCATAAGGCGTATTTAGTAATAAAGTCAAGGCTCTTGACTGTAGTTTTAATGAAAATTCACTGATTACATCTACCGAATCTTTGGCTAAAACCTCATCAACTAAAGCACTAATTTGCTCTTTTAATTTGGCTTGGTATTCTTCCTCTAAAGGTCTTTTGAACCAAGGATCCAAAATAGCTCTAAAGTCTTTATGTTGCGGCGGATCTACTTCAAACGGAATCTGACGTGTTGTTCTGATGTTCACTTCTGAAGGAATCACAATACGACCTGGTACCGCCCCTGATTGAAAGGTTTTCCAGTCGTGAGCTCCTTTGCGCACATCTTTGTGACGCAATAGCATGGTTACAGGATCATTTTGATCGTCCATTTCTCCAAAACCTTGGTTTACACGTGCTTCTTCAAATGGATCGTTAAACTCACTATTTTTCATCTTTTATATTTTTATTAGTATCTTTTTTTTCAACCTGGTACGTTTTAAATGCTGATGACAACACACCTACAACGTCTCGAAAAAGACCTTGCAGGAACATTAACTAACATTATTTATTAGTACTAAACTTTTCATACTGATCATTAAACTCAGCTTCTTAAGTCTATTTTCAGTTTTTAGAACCCATTAAAAAACAACAAACTGTCTTTGATGTGTTCTTGCCAGTATGGCCATTCGTGTGCGCCTTCAAATTCTTGGTATTGATGGTTTATATTGGCATCTGTTAAACCTTTATGCAGATTCCGATTGTATTCGATGAGTAAATCCTCTTTGCCACAATCAAAACGTATGGGTGGCAATTGCTTTTTATTTTTTATAATCAAACTTAAAACGTCTTCGTTAATGGGGTCAAATTGATTGAAATTGCTCTCGTTTTCTTCAACAAAAAGATGCATTTGATTTTTATTGGTCATCGAAGAATGTCCCGTAATGGCTTGGTAACGCTCTGGAAATTTGGCTCCCAAACGCAAAGCGCCATACCCGCCCATCGAAAGCCCCGAGATAAACAATTTGGATTTTTCGCTGGTGCAATCGATGTTTTCTCTCACGGCATCAATCACATCTTCGACAATCCATTTTTCATAATGGGCATTGTTGTGCGGTAAATATGCCGAACCGTCTCCCCATAATCCATCCGAAGGCATCGCAATTACCATCGGTTTTATCAATCCTTCTTCCATCATTTTTAAAGCTGTAAAATGTACTCCTGCTTTGTGCGCCCAAATCCAAGCACTACCATACACCCCATGCATTAGCGTTACAATAGGAAGGTCTTTTAAATCTTCAAAAGGCGGTACAAAAACACAGATGTCACCTCGCCCATTCAGATTAGGGGTTTTAACCGTAATGAATCGAAGGTTATTGCTCTCAAATTCTGGATTGGATATTTCGGTTGTTCTAAATTTTGACATCATTTCTAAAATTAAAAAGTAATTACACCTTTTGCATTTTTTCCAGCCAACATATCGTCTAAGGCTTGTTGCAATTCTTCCAGAGGATACGTTTTAGTAATCATCTCGTCTAATTTGATTTCTCCTTTTCGATAATGTTCGATAATTTTAGGGAAATCTTTTTGCGGATTGCATTTTCCGTACAACGGATTGATGTATTTTTTATCCCATTCGAATAAGGCCATATCAATCAAAACCTCTTGTTCGATTCCGCTAACTTGAACAGCAGTGCCAGCATTTCGAACCATTGCCAACGGTGCAGCGCCCAAAGCTGGAATTGCAGTACACTCAAAAGCGTAATCGGCACCACGACCAGCTGTCATTTCTTTTACCTTTTGAGCCGCTTGTAACAGTCCTTTGTCATTCTTATCGGCCAAAATGGTATGAGTCGCACCAAATTCAACCGCCATATTCAATCGCTCTTGATTGATATCAATCGCAATGATTTTACAAGCTTTCGACACTTTTAATCCTTGAATTACATTCAAACCAACTCCTCCTGTTCCAAGCACAACAGCTGATGAATTTTCGGTAACCTGAGCCGTATTTACAGCAGATCCAAAACCCGTCATAACGCCACAACTTACGATACTTGCTGCCGAAAAAGACATGTTTTGAATTGGATTTTTAACTACTGCCGATTCTTTTACCAGAGTATATTCAGCAAGCGTTCCTATATTAAAGGAGCGAATGATTGGCACTCCATTCAGAGTTGTTCCTTCCAAATGGGCATGTCCGGGGGTGTACCCATTTCCTCCTGCTACTACAGGCGAATTATTTTCGCAAATGTGTTCATTCTCATGCTCGCATTGAAAGCATTTTCCACAAGGAGTTGCCCAATTCAAAATCACTGCATCACCTACTTGTACACTTTTTACATTTGTCCCAACTGCAGTAACAATTCCTGCTCCTTCATGCCCCATTACAATTGGTTTTCCCCAATTTAAGGAGTCATAATCGGTATGACACAAACCTGCCGCTTTAATGGCTACTATCACCTCATCCCCTTGCGGATCATTTACTGTAATGGTCTCTATAGAAAATGTTCCATCTCCTTTTGCAATAGCTGCTTTACAATTGATGCTCATAGAATACTTTTAAAGTTTATCTTTTTATAAAAGTTAAAAGTATATACTATAGTCATTAGTCACAGTACCAATATTGCACAATTAATACCTTATATTGACCTAAAATTTTAAATAAGCTTCTTTTACTAATCAATATTGAATATATTTGAAGAAAAAAAATGAAAGCACTATTTGAAAAAGTACCCTCTTCGGTAGAAAGTTCTTTTAACGCATTTGTATATGAGGCTGAAAATTTTGAAACACCTTGGCATTTTCATCCTGAATATGAACTTACTTATATTGTAAAAGGAGAAGGTACCCGTTTTGTTGGTAATAGCGTTCAGGAGTTTAAAAAAAGGGATTTTGTATTGTTAGGTACAAATTTGCCGCATTATTGGAAAAATCATGATAACCTAAAAGGCGGAGTTCAATCGATTGTATTGCAATGGGACGATAGCGTTTTGGGCGAAAATTGGTTGGAGAAAAAAGAATTTCATTCTATAAAAAGGATATTATCAGATGCTTCAAAAGGACTCTCTTTCCGCACTATTGAAAACGATGTGATTCTCGAGCGGCTGCAAAAAATCATTACCCAAAAACCACTAGAAAAACTACTTGCCTTACTTCTACTTTTAGAAGAACTAAGCAAAATAAAAGAGGTGGAAACCCTTAGTTCAGACGGTTTTGTACCTAATCTAAACAGTAAAGCAAATGACCGAATAAATCTGATTTATAATTATATACAAGAAAATTACAATCAGAAAATTCGTCTGAATGAAATTGCCGATTTAGTGCACATGAATGAAGAAACCTTTTGTCGCTTTTTCAAAAAAAACTTAGGAAAGTCATTTTTCACTTTCGTGAATGAGTACCGCATCAATTTAATTTGCAAACAACTAATTGAAACCAAAAAACAGGTAAGCGAAATTGCCTATGAATGTGGGTATGAAAGTTTGCCTTTTTTTTATCGTCAGTTTCAAAAATTCATGAAATGCTCGCCTTTAGTATTTAGAAAAAAATACCATCTAGAGGATGTCGGCACTACTATTGAAATATAGAAAATATAAAAAAAGATTATAACATATAGAAACATAGATTTTATTTCGAAAAATTTCAGGAAAGTTTGCTAGAAGTTTTTTAAAAAAATATCTTTATCGATTAATCCCAAAATCAAAAAAATGAAAAAAATTAACCTACTACTTTTTGCATCCTTTTTACTGGCGCTTACCTCTTGCAGTTCGTCAGATGATGCTACTGCAGAAACAAATGCCAACTTGATTGTAAAATTAAAATTTGATGAAAATCAGGTTCGATTAGACAACTTAGGAAACCCTTCGGTTATAGCACAAGGAAATGCGGCACAAACACCTATAATGAATGAAATGAGTGCTCACTATTTAGAACTATCCCCTACTGCGAATACTTTAATAGGACAAGGTGAAGTTATTTACAAAGGTGAAGAAACAACCAAGGAGGTGAAAAAGCTATTGATTTTAGCAAAGAAAATTTTGTGAAAGACGAAGAAATGTTTTTAAAAATCCCTTTAAAAGATATTAAAAAGGGAAATTATGAGTGGCTTCGTATATCTGCTTCTTATCAAAATGGAAAAGTAAAAGCACTTTACAATGATGCCGAATACGATGCAATATTGACAAGCTTTTTAGGTTATAACACTTATATTGATAATTATACCATAAATGGTAAAAACGTAGTTATAAAAGCTAATAAACTACAATGTTATTGGGGTTTTGAAGCTTTATGGACTGTTATTGATGGTCAAGCACCAGCAGGAGCCATAACGGTTCCAAACCCAATTTACCAAACTTCTCCAATTCCAGAAGGTTCTTGCGTCCTGACAAGTAAATTTGATAAAGCTTTAGCTATTACAGTAAATGAGACAAAAGATGTAACGATTACTATTTCATTTTCTATAAACAATAGCTTTGAATGGAACGAAGTAAATGTTGATGGAAAATATGAACCTGCAGCGGGAGAAATTCCAGTAGATATGGGGTAACGAGGTCCTAAGTTAGCTGTGGATTAAAACCGAAAAAAGCATTATAAAAAATACATAAGAAAGCTGAAAAATTTCGCTCGTTTTGATTAGCATCTTTTTTCTAGCTTATAAAAAAACGCTTATAGTAGGATTTTAAAGTTCCTCTGTCAGCGTTTTTGTTTTTTCAACTATATTTACTTTTAAATTCAATCTGAGTGCTCCTTTTAGATTTCATCTTTTCTTGAAGCAATTTTCTATTCATAATATTATAAAGTGGAAATCGTTAGTCTTAATTATTTTTATCATTCTCAAAACCAGTAGCTCTAGGGTTTTGAATTTGACTTTCATATCTCTTTCCATCTTCGCCTGTAAACTCTTTGAAATAATGATAGTAAGAACCATAACCTCCATTATCATTTTCTTCTTTTAAACGCAGTTTTTGCCATTCATTGAAATATTTTGTGGCTTCTTTTTGGTCGCCTATTAAAAAGAAATAATCATTTTTAGAGATTACTTTTCCTAATTTATCAGTCAGTTCCAGATTGACAAAGAACTTTGACTTTACCGTTTTCAGTACTTTTTCATTTATAGGAAAAAACGATTTGGCACTATTTTCCTCAATTTTTGACACTTCAAAATTTTTGGTTGAAATCACCGCACCCGAGTCATCTTTCATTTCAAACTTCACCTTACAGTCTTTATATTCTTTATAAAAATCATTAATGATCCAAATATTTCCAATAAAAGCTTCTTTAGTATCCCAACGGCGTTTTTTGAATTCAAAATTTACCAATAAGGGCTGATAAGCCTTTTGAACAAAATAATAGGAGTTTTTTGGTTTTCTGTAATTATCTACAATCGCCCATTTCATATCAGGACCATAAGTGATATAATGGCACAATGCAATACCACTTAAACTTGGTTTGTCACGTCGGAAATGTTCGATTCCGTTTTGGAAAATAATTCCTTGTGCATCTTGCGTTGCATTGACAAACTCTTCCAACGAACCTTTCATTTCACTATTAAAGACATCCCAGTTTTGCATACGCAAATGCGTCAAATCGGCCCAGTGGTGACCCCAGCTCAATCCCGGAGGCCACATTTCATTTTCAGGAATAAATTTTTTCAAACTCTCTACCGATGGCACAGAGGTAATAGCAAATTCAGGAACAATTGGAAATCCGTTTGCATTTGTTTGGTACCAATCTTCGTGCAACCATCGTCCCATTTCATAAAAATAACGCAAAGCATGAACCGCTTCTTTTGGTTTAAATCCCGCTTGTTGTCCTACATGATCCGTCATTGGTGAATCGGGGACATACGGCAAGTTCACATGAGCTTGCAAGGAATCACCTAAACGCTCCAAAAACTGTCGCCCGAATTTTGGATCACGGGTACGGAACATCATTTCTTCTCCACCTTCCATCATGATTAATGAAGGATGATTTCTACGAGCCACAACGACCTTCACTCCTTCGTTAAAAATTTCAGCTAAGTTTTTCTCATCCGATGGAATATTACCTGTTCCTAGCGGAATGATGTCTTGCCAAACGGTCATACCCATTTCATCACAATATCGATAAAACTCAGGAATTTCTGGAGGATGCCATCCGAAAATCCGAATGTTATTCATATTCATTTCTTTAGCCAAACGAATCAACTCTTTGTAATCGCTTATTTCTGTGCGACCCACAAAAATATTTGGCGGTCCACCCCAACAAGCCGAACGAATGAAATGAAACTTTCCATTTATATAAGTCGAACGCGGAAAACTAACATCGACATCCTTTACAAAACCAGGATTCCATTTGGAAGTCACCTCACGAATGCCAAAAGTAGTTTCGTTAACATCCTGATTTAGTTTACCATCTTTAATGGCTATTTTTGCGATATATAAATTTTGATCTCCTAAATCCCAAGGCCACCATAACTTAGCATCCTTTAGATGTATTTTTTGAATTACTTTATGCGTTCCAGGGGAAATCGTTTTTTTTAAAACAACTTTCTCTTCCTTCATTTTAAAGTTTTTACCATTCAGCACTGCTTCAAAAGAACATTCTTTGGCTACTGGATTGGTATTTTCCACCGTAATTTCAAGACTTACATCTGCTGAGCCATCTTTATTAATTTTATTATTGGCATACACATCTTTAAAACGAATCTTACCCGTACGTATCAATTTTACGGGCCCTACAATTCCGATTGGAGTAATATCTCTCCAATAATCGCCAAACCAAGGTGTTTTTTTACCCGCTACAAAAGCATTCACTTGAGGAGGTGTATCCAGTTTTACGACCAACATATTTCGTCCTTTGAGGAAATCCCATTTATGAATTCTTAAGTAGTCGTTGACATTGAAAGAAAATGGAGAAAATACCCCTTCATGCTTTCCTAAGTAATGACCATTTAGCCAGACTTCACAACTGTAATCAACACTTTCAAAAACAAGATCTACCATCTGGTTTTCGATACCTTCTGTTATACTGAATTGCAAAGCATACCACCACTCATATTGTTGTACCCATTGGGCTTTGACACTATTTCTTCCAAAATGCGGATCCTCAATTACTCCTGCTTTCCATAAATCAGTATAGACATCTCCTGGCACTTTGGCGTTGTTCCATACTAAGGTTTCAATATCTTCTGCAGGTAACTTATGAAGCCCTTTTTTCACACCTTCACCGGGTGCCATCATTTTAAATCGCCATTTATAACCACTTAAATCAAGCATTTGCTGACTTGAATCTTCAAGTGACAAAGTCGTATTGGGTTGTGCGTAACTGCCTAAAATCCAAAATAAACTTATAAAAAAAGTAATACATTTCACTAACTTTCTTTCCATTGCTTTACAGTATTAAAACAAATTCATAAAACTGATTTTCAAAAAAAGAGATAAAAACACTTCGTTTTGAATATCAAAATCTGTTAATTACATTGATGATTGCTTCTCTTAAATTATGCTACGCCATTTCCAAAAGCAACAATCACAATTCCGATTACCATACAAGCCAAACCCACATACAAAAAATTTCTCGCTTTGTCTGAGGCATTACGCCACTCTCCTGTTACAATACCACTCATAATAGCGGTAACCACACATGAGGTATTGAATATGGCATAACCAACAGTATTCCCGCTACTTCCTAATTTAAAAGCGGCATACGCAAACAATGCTGAAGCTGCATAGTGAAAAACAGCCATTACTAAAATTAATATGAAGTTTTGAGAGAAAGCAGGAGTTTTAAAATTTACCCACGCTTTTTTAGTAGACAATTGTCCGATAAAATAAGCGGTCATTACTACACCTCCACTAATGAAAATGGGAAACATTACTGCAACAGCGGTAATCCATTCGGCATTTCCATGTGCTTGACAAGCTTCATGTAAATAAGGTCTTCCGACAGCATTGGCATAACTAAATCCAGTAGCCAATAATCCTCCTACAACAGCGATTATAATACCAGTAGCCATAGATCCTTTTTCAGGAGCGCCGTCTTTTCCAGTTGATTTTTCAAATTTTTCTCTAATAAGACCTGCTTGACCATTGGCAAAAACCCCAATCAGTACTACAAAAAGTCCTGATAGAATAAGTGTTAATTTATTTGTTGGGGGCAATCCCTCTACAACGAAAGGCAATAAGGATCCTACCAAAATAATCGTTCCGATAAACAAAGAAAAACCTAAAGACAAACCAATGTGATTAATGGCTTTTCCCCACATCATTACTCCTGTTCCCCATAAGAAACTAGCTAGAGCCATTTTGACCAAAATTTCAGTTGGCATGTTCAAAAAGATTTCCGAAAAACCCGTAATTAGCGATGCAGAGGCAATAATGGGAACTACAAACATGGTCAACAAGAAGAATAAACTCCAGGTGTTCTCATATTTAAAATCTTTTGTAAATTTTTCTGGTAGCGCATAAAGCCCTAACATCAATCCGGCGAAAATTGCCAAAAACATTCCTTCAGTCATGTATTTATTTTTTTTGGTTGTTAATTAAATTTTTAAAAGGAAAATTTAAAAATCGTTTCACTTTGAAAATCTTCTTCCTTTTTGGTAATTGATTTTGGTGAATTACTGATGTTCATACCGTTTGGATAACGATGTGTTTCACAACAAAAACCTCTATATTTTCCGTACTGCTCGCCAGTCTCGCGCTGCAATGCATCCGAAGTGTATTTTCCTGTATAAAAAAGCATTCCTGGTTCTGAAGTAAATACGGTTAAAGAACGATTCTTTTCTGCACATTGAAATTCAGCCACTTGTTCAAGTTCAAAATTATTTTTATCAAAAATGAAGTAATGTTCAAAACCATCATTCATTTTAGCATGTAAGTCAACAATTTTTTGTGTAAATCTTAAATCATCTACTTGCCCTTCTAAGTCTACTACTTTACCCGTTGCAGCACCGGTATGGTCTATTTCTAACTTCTTTGCAGCCTCCACAGTCACAGTATGATTTTCAATCGAATTGGTAAAACCCGATAAATTAAAATACGTGTGGTTGGTAAGCGACAATGGTGTGTCCGCATCTGTACTTGCTAGATAACGGACACTCAACACATTGTCATTGTCCAAACTATAAAAACAAAAAACTTTAACATTTCCGGGAAAACCTTCTTCTAAATCAGTACTTAATAGGGACATTTTCACCCCTACTTTGTCTCCGTTCATTTGGATTTCGCTTTCCCACATTTTCTTATCAAAACCTACTGCACCTCCATGTAAATTGTTGTTACCACAATTAGCGGCTAACAAATATTCTTTTCCGTTTAAAGTAAATTTAGAATCCTTAATTTGCGATGAATATCTTCCGACAACTGATCCAAAATAAGGTGCATTATTCTTGTATTCTTCTGAAAAATAACTTTCAAACTTCTCAAAACCACATACCAGTTCGTCATGACTTCCATCGCTGTTAGGCACTGTAATTGAAGTTATTGTCGCTCCAAAATCCATTATTTTTACAACCATTCCGTTGTCATTGGACAAAGTATATTGCGTTACTTCATTGTTATGATGCGTTCCGAATTTTGATTTAGTTACTTCCATTTTTTATTTTTTTTTATACAAATACTTTATTACAAATAGTAGTTGCTAGTCAATATTATACTTTCAATTAAGCTACTATTTTGTTTTGCCACTGATTCAAAGATTAAAATCGATTTAATAAACATTTCGATAACAAATCTTTTTAATCGAAACGATTTTATCTAACTTCCTTTTAGTTCTATTTATATTAGATTTTTGAGGATGACTTTTTAAACACTATTCTCAATTGCATGATAATATTGAGGGTTTAATCAAAATCTAATTTCGGCTAAAGCCATTTTAATTAATTAAATTGAACCTTTAGCTAAAGCTAAAGGCAATTGAATTCAGTTTTTATGATCAAAAGTTAGCAACTCTCTGTCAAGTTCGAACGACTTTCTTTATTTAATCCGATTCCTAGTTGATGAAAACATAAGATGACTGTCTACTTTCGTTTTAGGCTTCACATTATTTACATTTTATAAGGTGCTAATTTCTCCCAATTGAATATCACACCCGTGCCGGGATAATCCGGTGCTACTGCTCTGTGATTTTCTACCACCAAAGGACGTGTAGTATATTCGTCTATAGGGAAACTGTGTACTTCTAACCAACCTGAATTGGGTTGCGAAGAAACCAAACTTACATGTAGTTCTTGCATTCCGTGAGAGCAAGCAGGAATATTGTGTTTATCGGCTAATCTAGCCGCTGCTAACCATCCTGTAATTCCACCACAATTGGAAGCATCAGGCTGAATAAAAGACAATTTTGCTTGGTCAAAAGCGTATTCAAATTCGTGAATGGTGTGTAAGTTTTCGCCCATTGCTAAAGGAAATCCAGTTTTATCAACGATTTCGCCGTAGCCTTTGTAATCGTCTGGGATGATTGGTTCTTCAAACCAAGTAATATCGTATTGTTTGAAACCTTCAATGGCGCGAATTGCTTTTTCTTTAGACATGGAATAATTAGCATCGACCATAAAAGTTACGTCCGGACCAACAAATTCACGCACTGCTTTGATACGTTGTAGATCCTCTTCAAGATTCTCACGTCCAATTTTAATTTTCACCGCTCTAAATCCAGCATCCATGTAGCCTTGCATGTTGCGCAAAAGCTTTTCAATTGGAAATTGCAAATCGATTCCACCACAATACGCTTTACACGTATTGCCTTCACCACCTGCCATTTTCCAAAGTGGCTGGCCTGCTTTTTTACATTTAATGTCCCAAAGCGCAATATCAATCGTTGAAATAGCAAATGAAGCAATACCGCCACGACCTACATAATGTACGTGCCATTCCATGAAGTCGTAAATTCCATCAATATCAGTTCCATCTTTTCCCACCAATACCGAAGCAAAATCATGCTCTACCATTGCTTTGATCGCGTAACCACCTTTACCGCCAGTATAGGTATATCCTGTACCTTCTGAACCATCTTCAAGTGTAATTGTAGTGGTAACCAATTCAAAATGAGAATGATCTCCGTGTTTTGCATCATTTAAAATTTCAGGTAACGGCACCTTAAATAATTGCACTTTTACATTTTTAATTGCAGTATTCATCTGTTACTTAATTTGTTATTTTAATTTTATCTTTATTTCTGCTGGTTTTGCAGCTCCTAAATTGGCGCTTCTGTGACTTGGTAATGCATTCGAAATTAGCAATTTATAATTTCCTTTGATCCATGTTTTTTCACCCTCTAAATTGGTTTGTTTTAAATCTTCTTCAGTCAGGTTAAATGTTAGCTTTTTAGTTTCTCCTTTATTTAATGGTACTCTTTGGAAACTTTTTAAGGCATAGAAAGGCAAAAAGTCTTTGGTGTCTTCGGGTACTAAGTACATTTGAATCACATCTTCATAATCTTTGTCCCCACTATTTTTTACATCTACAGACACTGAAATCCTTTTTCCTTTTTTGATAATTGTCTCTGAGGAGCTAGGATTTTTAATTTCTAAAGTGCTGTACGAAAGTCCAAAACCAAACGGATACATCGGTTCTTCGGTCATGTATTTATAGGTTCTGCCTTTCATGCTATAATCATCAAAAGGAGGCAGCTGCTCCACATTTTTTGGAAAGGTAATTGGCAAGTGACCAGAAGGTGCTACATCGCCAAAAATGACATCAGCCACGGCATTTCCTCCTTGTTCACCTGGATACCACATCAAAACAATAGCATCAACATAAGGTTCTACTTCGTCTAATGAAACGGGACTTCCTGTTCCTAAAACCAAGATAAGCGGTCCTTTTTTGTTTTTACTTACTGCTTTTATATAATCAATTTGACTTTGCGGTAATTTTAAATCTTTACGGTCTCCTTTGTGTTCCGAAGCAATAGCATCCACTTCTTCTCCTTCAATTTCGTTTGAAATACCCGCTACTAATACTGTTGCATCAACTGTTTTGGGCACTTGCACCGCCCAGTTCAATGGGTTTAAATTATTTTGAAAAGGCAATACTCCCAAACGATATTCTACAGAAGTTCCTAAAGATACCTTCTCGGTAATTCCTTCTAAAACGGTCACCATATTGGGCGCAGATCCATAATAATTGGCCAACAATATATCTGTTGAAGCCGCGAACGAACCTGTAACATATAAGGTTTTAATATTTTTATCCAAAGGCAATACATTGTCCTTATTTTTCAACAGTACAATGGATTGCTGCGATGCTTTTCTGGCAACTGCTTTATGCGCATCGGAGTTGATTACTTCAATACCAATGGTATTGTATGGATTGCTTTCGTCTTTGTCAAAAAAACCTAATTGAAAACGAATTAAAAACAGTTTTTTCAAACGCTCATTAATCAACTCTTCGGTAATTAATCCTTTATCCAGCGCCGATTTTATATTTTTATAGACCCAACCACAGTTCAAATTCACTCCTGTTTTTAAAGCAAGTGCAGCGGCTTCCTCCACAGTTTTTACTTTTTTGTGTCCTTTCATAATGTCCACTAGAGCACCACAATCAGATACGATATAACCCTCAAATCCCCATTGCTTTTTTAAGATGTCATCCATCAAAAGCTTGCTTGCATTGGCAGGATCACCATAAACAGCATTGTAAGCCCCCATGATTCCTTGTACTTTCCCTTCTTGTACCAATGACTTAAAGGCTGGTAAATAAGTTTCGTACAAATCTAATTTGGAAGGATTGGCATTAAAACTATGACGCAATGCTTCCGGTCCAGAGTGTACGGCAAAATGTTTTGCGCAAGCGGTGGTTTTAAAATACTTAGGATCCTTACCTTGTAAACCTTCTACAAAAGCAACTCCAATTTTGGAAGTCAAAAAAGGATCTTCACCATAGGTTTCTTGACCTCGACCCCAACGAGGGTCTCTGAAAATATTGATATTGGGCGACCAAAAAGTCAATCCCGCATAAATACCCCTATTTCCAATTGATTTTGAAACTTGAAACTTGGCTCTTGCTTCATCCGAAATAGCGTTCGCCACTTCTTTAATCAAACTAGGATTAAAAGTAGCGCCCATCGCAATACCTTGCGGAAAAATAGTGGCTTTTCCATTTCGGGCAACACCGTGAAGTGCTTCGTTCCACCAATTGTATTCAGGAACTCCTAAACGAGGAATTGCAGGGGTATCTGAAGTAAATTGACCACATTTCTCATCAATAGTCATTGCATTCAGCAACAAATCAACCCTTTTTTCAAAAGACAATGATTCGTCAAACCATTTTTGGTGCTGACTTTTCACCGTTGATGCTGCTATTAAACAAGCGCAAAGGATTATATTCGAAATGTATTTACTAAAAAACTTCATCTATTTTTATAATTATGCGCTACTTTAACTCAAGTTGTTGAACACCAGAATAAGCATCGCCCCGCATTTTTTCAAAATCCTTCACCATTTCTGATAATTTCTTCGGATTTGATTTTGCTACATTATTTTTCTGAGCGGGATCTTTTTTTACATTGTATAATTGATAACTTTTTTCCATTCCAGTTTCAATCTGAACGTCGGCTATTACAGCGGGACCTTCATAAGGTGGAATCATCAACCAATCTCCCTTTCTCAGTAATGTTTTTGTATTCGCTTCAAGTATCAAAGAAGTTCTTCCTTTATCACTTTTTCCTAAAAAAACAGGCAAAATATCTTGACTATCCGTTGGACTTGCCTTTGCATCAATTAAGGTTGCCAATGAAGCCATCAAATCCATTTGACACACTAAGGCATCGGATACTTTTGGCTTAATCGTTCCTTTCCAATACGTGATGAAAGGAACATGAGCACCCGCATCTAACAGACTGTATTTGCCTCCTCTTAAACCTCCTTTGGGGTCATGATTTCCTAATTTTTCAACCGCATCATCTTCATATCCATCATTTAAAACTGGTCCATTATCACTAGAAAAAACAATCAAAGTATTCTCTAACATTCCTTCTGCTTCTAAACTTGCTACAAATTGACCAATTATCCAATCGGCCTCAAGGATTACATCGCCACGTGGTCCCATACCCGATTTACCTACAAAACGAGGATGCGGTGTTCTAGGAACATGAGGTTCTTGTAAAGCATAGTACAAAAAGAAAGGTTTGTTTTTGTGTTCTTTTACATAAGTGGTCGCTTTTGCTAAAAAATGATCCGCCATATCTACGTCTGACCATTTTGCAGATTGTCCCCCTTTCATAAAACCAATTCTAGGAATTCCATTGACAATACTATTGTTATGTCCATGGTGCCATTTCATTTTTAGTAATTCAGGATTTTCAATTGCTGTAGGTTCTCCTGGGAAATTCTTATGGTAATTAACTTCAATTGGATCTTTAGGATCTAAGCCAACCACATTTCCATTCTCAATATAAACCGTAGGCACTCGATCTTGCGTTGCCGCCATAATATGTGAATAATCAAAACCTACTTCATTGGGTCCAGGAGAAATGTGTGCATTCCAGTTCACATTTCCTGTTCCTAAACCTAAATGCCATTTTCCGATAACGGCAGTTTCATATCCTTTTGACTGAAAAACCTTTGCAATTGTTTCTTGCTCGGTAGAAATCAACAAAGGAGCTGTTCCTGGTAAAATTTTGGCATCTTTATTACGCCAAGGATACACCCCTGTTAAGATTCCATACCTACTTGGAGTACAAGTAGCAGAGGTCGCGTAACCATTTTTGAAAAGTATCCCCCCATTGGCCAACTTATCAATATTTGGTGTTTGCAATGCAGTAGCACCATAACAGCTTAAGTCTCCATAACCCAAATCATCAAGGTAAATTAAAACTACGTTGGGGCGAGTTGTTTTAGTAACCTTAGTCTGAGCCAAGCAAGTTGTAGCGATTGTTAAACAAAGAAACGTTGCAAGTTTTAAATAGGGGGTAATTTTCATAATAATTGTGTATTAACTAAGCTTTATGTCTAATGTAAAATGTTTTCTTTTCTAAATATTGTTCAAAACCATATTTACCATCTTCACCACCAGAACCAGATAATTTATATCCGTTGTGGAAGCCTTGGTGCTGCTCACCATGACCACGGTTTACATAAATTTCTCCGTACTCTAATTCGTCATTACATTTCATAATCGTGTTCATGTCATTGGTAAAAACCATCGCAGCCAAACCATATTCACAATCATTGGCAAAACCAATAACTTCTTCAAAAGTTTTGAATTTTAAAACAGGTAAAATTGGTCCAAAAGACTCTTCGTGAACAATAGTCATGTCTTGCGTAACATTGGTCAAAACAGTTGGTTCAAACCAATATCCCTTTTCAAATCCAGCACCCGTTGGTTTGTTTCCACCAGTGGCAACGGTTGCTCCTTCTTTGACACTCACAGCAACTAAATGTTCCATTGCTTTCAATTCCGCAGCGTTTACTTTTGGTCCCATATCTGTTTCTTCCAACATTGGATCACCTACTTTTAACGCTTTTACTTTTGGAATGAATTTTTCCATAAAAACATCATAGATATCCTCGTGCAAATACATACGTTCGTTACAAGTACACACTTGACCACAGTTGTCAAAACGCGAATGTAAGGCAGCATCTACAGCCGCATCGATATCAGCATCAGCAAAAACGATAAAAGGTGCTTTTCCTCCTAATTCTAATTGAACGTGCGTTAAGTTATCTGCTGCATTACGAGCAATATCCTGACCTACAGGTGTAGAACCTGTCATGGTAACCATTTTAGTGATTGGGCTTTTTACCAAAGCATTCCCCATAGCTCTACCTGGACCTGTAAGAATGTTGATAACCCCCGCAGGAATACCTACTTTATTGGCAATATTTCCTAACTCTAAAGTAGACAAAGGAGTTTCAGAAGTTGGTTTAATAACAATACTGTTTCCTGCAATCAAAGCCGGTCCTAATTTACGAGCCGCTAAAGCAAAAGGAAAGTTCCAAGCCGTGATGGCAACGATTACGCCACGAGGCACTTTCTGAATCCAAATTTGCTCATTGGCATTATCAGAAGGAATAATATCTCCTTCGATTCTACGAGCGCCTTCACAAGCATACTCGATAAAAGATGAAGCTACCGCTACTTCAAAACGAGCTACCTTTAATAATTTACCTTGCTCTTTTACAATTAATTGTGCTAGGTATTCAGCATTTGCTTTAATTTCGTTCGAGAATTTATATAGTAACTCTGCTCTTTCTCTGGCAGGTTTTTTCTTCCACTCTTTTTGAGCTTTATCTGCAAAAGCTAAAGTTTCTAAAGCTTCTTCAGCAGTACCGTTTTGTACTCTTGCCACCACTTCTTCAGTTGCGGGACTTAAAACGTCAATTGTTTCTCCAGAAGTAGAAGTTCTCCACTCTCCGTTTATAAATAATTGGTATTCTTTAATTTCAGCCATTTTACTCCAATTTTAAATATTAATATTAACGTCCCATCCAGCCACCATCAACAAGCATCGTTGTACCGTGCATGTAAGACGCTGCTTCAGAGCATAAGAAAACAGTTGGTCCAGCAAAATCTTCTGGTTTACCCCAACGACCTGCTGGTATTCTTGATAAAATAGATGCAGAACGAATTGGGTCATTACGCAAGGCTTCTGTATTATCAGTATCAATATATCCTGGAGCAATAGCGTTTACATTTACACCTTTACCTGCCCATTCGTTAGCAAAAGCCATTGTTAATTGACCGATAGCTCCTTTACTGGCAGCGTATCCTGGAACTGTAATTCCACCTTGGAATGTTAATAAAGAAGCTGTAAATACTACTTTGCCACTTCCTCGACCAACCATATCTTTACCAATTTCTCTAGTCAAGATAAATTGTGCATTTTGATTTACTTCGACTACTTTGTCCCACATTTCATCTGGGTGCTCTGCTGCTGGCGCTCTAAGAATAGTTCCTGCATTGTTTACTAAAATATCAATCTGAGGAAAGTCAGCTTTGACAGCTTCAATAAAGGCATACAAAGACTCTCTATTACTAAAGTCACAAGCGTATCCTTTAAACTTTCTTCCTAAAGCAGTTACTTCTTTTTCAACTGCACTTCCTTCTGTTTCTAATGAAGCACTTACTCCAATCACGTCAGCACCAGCTTGCGCTAAACCAATAGCCATTGCTTTTCCAATTCCTCTTTTGCAACCTGTTACCAAGGCTACTTTTCCTTTTAAACTAAATGTATCTAAAACACTCATTATCTTTTTTTTTTAAATTATTTATTCTTAGTATTAAAAACGATTCCCGATACATTTCTTGCTCCTTTTCACTCCACAAAAAACACTCGAACAGACGTTTTTAATAATTACACTAACGGATTACAATTGGCAGTCCATCAATACTTTTAATCCTTCTGGATTTTTGTCGATGTTTTCAAAAACCTGTTGAATATTACTTAACGGTTGTACATCGGTAATCATTTGTTCAAAAGGCAATTCGTTGGCAGTGATCAATTCAATTGACTTTTCATAATCTTCTTTCTCGTAAACACGCGCTCCGATTAAGTTTAATTCTTTCCAGAAAAATTTAAACAAATCCACTTCTTTTTTAACCCCGTGTATAGCTACCATTACAATTCGCCCACGAATACCAGCTACCTCACACATGATATCTAAAGCGGGCTGTACACCAGCTACTTCAAATACAACATCAGCTCTGCGGTTTTCCGTTTTGCTCTTTACATATTCAACTAAATCGACCTCAATTGGACTTACAGCGTCAAAACCAAGTTCTTTTGCTTTTGCAATACGATTTGGATTTACTTCTGAAATAATAACCTGCGCCCCTACTTCTTTAGCTACCATGGCTACTAATAGTCCGATTGGGCCTCCTCCTAAAACGACTGCTGTTTCTCCTCTTACCAATCCACTTCTGCGAACATCGTGTGTTGCTACAGAAAGCGGTTCAATTAGTGCCGCTAATTTTAAATCTGTAGAAGCTTTTAATTTATGAAGGACGAAAGTGGGCACATTCCAATATTGTTGCATCGCACCTTCACTATCAATTCCGATAAACTTCAACTCTTCACAAATGTGATTGAAACCTTTATCAGATGCTTTTACTTTTCTATCATCTAAAGGACGCACTACAATTTTGTCTCCCACCTCAAAATCCGTAACGCCTTCTCCAACTGCATCTACCACACCTGACATTTCATGCCCGATTGTTTCTGGAATACTTACGCGTTTGTCCATCATTCCGTGGTAAATGTGTACATCGGTTCCACATACTCCTACATAGGCAACTTTAATTCGTACTTCACCTTCAGCAGGTGCTACAATTTCTTTATCAATTACTGAAAAGGTTTTATTACCTTCATATCTAGTTGCTTTCAATTTATTTTTATTTTAATATTATTATTATTTATGCATGTTTTCAGCTTTCTCTTCTTTTCCTTTAACTGATTTTTCACCTGGAGCCACGTGAGTTGTTTTTCTTTCCGATGAGAAACGCATGATACTTTGATAATTCCAGTTGTTGTATTTATGAGTGAGTCCCCAACGCAAAGCTTCGGTTGGCTCTTTTTCATTATCGGCAGTTCTGTTTATACCAATGGCATGTGGAGCATCTTTTATAGAAGCTTTGATTTCAAAATTGATTCCGTCAGGTGACCACTGTATCGTGTTTTTTTCAGGTCCATCGGTCGTGATTAAGGAAGCAATTCCGCCATTATAAGGCCATACACAAATTTCGTGACCACTATTACTAATTGGGTTATAAGGTGATTTTACATAAGGGCCAAGAGGATTATCTGCTATAGCAACCCCATGACGAATTTGACGACCACCGAAAGTCATTTCTTCTCCCATTTGTTCCCCTTTGTAATACAAATAGAATTTTCCTTTATAAGGCAAAATACAAGGGTCGTGTGTTTTATGACTATCAAAATCCCCTTTTTTCTCTACCAGAAAACGGTTGTCTTCCGTACCTTTCCATATACCATTTTCAGCTGGGGCCAACACTGGAGCATCCAATTTTGTCCAAGGACCATCTGGCGAAGTTGACCAAGCCATACCTACTTTTTCTTTTACACGTACATTGTATATTCCTTCGACAGTTTGGTAGCATAAATAATATTTTCCATCCCATTTCATGATTTCAACAGTAAAAACCGAACGATCATCGTAAGAACCTTTTTTCCCTCTTGCCACTGCTATGCCTTCTTCTTTCCAAGTCCAACCATCTGTAGAAGTAGCGTACCAAATATCACATCGATCCCACGGAAATACTTTTTTATTTTCCATATCCCCACCAAAACCTTCAGTAGGTCCGGTGCTTTTAGAATACCACACATAATACTTGCCGTTTTCCTGGATAATTCCACTTGGATCACGACGCACTACTCCCTCTTCATAAGCCAAATCACCTTTTAAGGTTTGTGGTTCACCAAATTCAATAAACCATTCGTTTCCTAAAGATTGATCCCATTTTAAGGCTCTTTTAGTAGCCGCACTTAAATGATCAACATCTTTAATACCATATTTGTCTTGATATTTTATAGCCAATTCTCTAAGCTCTTTCTCCTCTTTTTTAGACTGAGCTGTAGCCGATGTAAATGCCAACCCTAAAGAGAGCATGCCCATCATTACTGTTCTTGTTGTAGTATTCATACGTATCGTTTTTTTTAATTAGTTTATTTTTGAGTAATTTTTATTGTATTGCTTTCTAGATTGCTTGTTTTAGCTTTTATACTAATGTTTGAAGATTGGTCTTTTTTGGATTGTATAATAAATAGGCATCTTCCTTGACTCAAGACAATTTTATTAGACTGAAAATCCTGTACATTACCCACAGCTCCATTATCAATCCCTAGAACTTTAGCTTTTCCTTCAACCGTAAAGCTAATCTCAGGATTAAAAGTTTTTATTGGATTACCATCAGCATCAACAACTTGAGCTACAATGTGAGCCACTTGATAACCGTCTGCATTTATCAATGTTCTATCCGTTGTCAACTTAATAGCATGGGGTTTTGAAGGCGTTATTAATTTCGTTTGAACAGTTTTTCCTTTATGAGTGCCTTTAGCGTAAAGTGTACCTTTCTGATACGGAACAGACCACTTGTAAATATGATCTTCAAAATCTGCCAATTTTTTCTTCCCAAGAGACACTTCATTCAAAAACAATTCTACTTCATCACAATTGGAATAAATTTCTACTATTGTTCTAGTACCGTTTGCATACTCCCAATGTTCATTTACATCTTGCCAAACCCATAGCGCTGTTTCCCAGGCACCTTTTTTCTTTTCAACAGGCTGCCCTGTTTTTTCATCAACTTTATAATTTGATTTTTCTTCTGTTTGGGTAGCAATGTATAATTCAGGTGCATCATTCCATAGCGACTTCATCATGTGGTAAGAAGGCTTTTCAAATCCCGCAAAATCAAGCATACCGCTGTCAGTTCCTTTTTTTGGCCATCTTTTGTTAGATTCTCCCAAATAGTCAATTCCAGTCCATAAAAAAGTTCCAGATACAAACGGACGATCCAATATGGCTTTCCATTCATGCCATTGTACCAAATTCTCAGTACCCATTATAATTTTATTTGGATAGTTTTTATGTCCGTAGTCATACATTACGCGACGGTAACTGTAGCCCAAAATATCTACTGCATCTCCAAAACCGTTTATATGACTAACCGATGGCAATATGGAATTTGCAATAACATATCGGGTTGTATCCATTTCTCTCGTCCATTTTGCCAATTTATGAGCTGTTTCACCAATATTGTATTTTTCTTTTGGACTGGTTTCATACCTTCTCTTAATTTCTTCTGGACCAATAGGTGGAATAGACCAGAAATAATTACCATCCCAATTCATATTAAAGAAACCCGTTGCATCAACTGATCTTTGATATGTCCACTCTATTTCGTTACCAATGCTCCACTGAAAAATTGAAGCATGATTTCGGTCGCGTAACATCGTGTTTTTTAAATCACGTTCTGCCCAGTCCTGAAAATGTTCGCCATAACCACGTGTAATGTAATCTACCGACTTCTCTTTCATATTCAAGCGTTTGTCTTTTGGATTATCCCATTCGTCAAAAAACTCATCTTGAACCAGAAATCCCATCTCGTCACACAAATCGATAAATTCTGCCGATCCTGGATTATGAGAAATACGAATCGCGTTTACTCCTGCTTCTTTCAACTTCACAAAACGTCTTCTCCAAACATCCTTAGGCACAGCAGCACCAACCAATCCTCCATCATGATGCAAACACACTCCTTTTATTTTCATGTTTTTGCCATTCAAATAAAAACCAGTGTTAACATCAAACTTTATAGTACGCACACCAAAAGTCGTAATCGTTTCATCAACCGATCGTCCATTTTGTCGAATCGTGATTTTTGCATGATAAAGGTTGGGAGAATTCACATCCCATAAAGCAGGATTTGCAATAGTTGTTCTTAGCGCTAGTTCTTTTTCTTTTCCTGCATTCAAGCTAAGTTTCGTCGTTTCTTCTGCTACCTTCTTATTAGTAGCGTCTAGAATTTCGGCAACTACTTCAAAATCCTGAGTCGTATCAAAAGCATTCTTTACTTTAACTTCTACATTTACTTCACTTTTTTCTTTTGTAACTGCAGGAGTTGTGATATAAGTACCCCAAATAGGAACGTGCAATTTGTTTTTGGCAATTAATTTTACATTTCTATAAATTCCCGAACCTGTATACCAGCGGCTGTCAGCGTATCTTGAATGATCTACCTTTACTTTCACCGTATTTTTATTATCACCTATATAAGGAGTGATGTCATAATAAAATGGAGAATATCCATAAGGATGCTCACCCAGCTTTTGATCATTTAACCAAACTTCGCTGTTATTATAAATTCCATCAAAAAGAATATAATGTAAGGTATTGGATTCTTTACCTAGTGAAAAATCTTTTTCATACAAACCAATTCCACCTACTTTATATCCAGTAGCTCCTTCTCCTTTAATAGAGTCAAAACTAAAAGTGGCACTCCAATCATGCGGTAAATTAATTTCTTCCCAGTTATTCACACCCGCCTGTTCTGCTCTTTCCAATTTAAACCTCCAGTCAAAATTAAAATCAGAACTAGTCCCGTCTGTTTTTGAAGCTGTACAACCATATAAAGCCATACACAATATACTTCCGTAAGAAATCTTTTTCAGTACATTATACCTCTTCTTTTTTAAATTCTTTTTCACTCTATGTTTTTTTAATTAACTATAAAGAGATTGTTTCTCTTTTAACTATTTGTGTTTTTTTATTGAGTTTCATTATTCTTTTATTCTGAACATGACAGAATAATCAAATAGACAATCCAAATAAAAAATTAAGTATCGGATTACATTAAGCAACAATGATCGTTAGTATATTTATTTCACAAATTCATTTCGCAACAAATTTGTCTTTTAATATAAAATTATATATATCATAATTTAAATAGATTTAAATAGCACAATACATATAAAAACCTTTTATTTTTTATGAATAAACAGCATTAGCAAATATGGTGATAATAAGAGATATAGTAACATATAAGCAACTAGACATAAACTGAACATTGCTAAAATCGAGAGGTATTGCACACAAAATAAACTAGACAATTTTTATATTGCACTTGTTATTAAGTACAATACTATAAGCAAACCCCATTAACTTACATTTTTTTCATATAAATTTAATCATCAAGATTTATGAAATTCCTATTTAACCGACAAGCACCCGTAAAAAGAAAAAAACCAAAGAAATTTGAATTCATTCATTCTTTGAATTTAAAAAAGTATTTTACTCTACTTATTGTACTCTTTTTTTCATTTTCGACAACCGCCCAGAAAACATATAAAGAAAATGAGTACCTCCGAAAAGCCAAAGCCATAAAATATATTGACTCGAAAAAAGCCATTTATTATTACAAAAAAAGTATTGAAAAATATAAGATAGAAAAAGACACTTTCAACTTAATACACAGCATAAGCGAACTTGCCGATTTATACGGACATAGTGTCGATTATGGAAATTCCTACGATTTGTACTGGAAAGCATTATTACTTGCTGACCAATCTAAAGACGATTTCTCCAAAGCCACTATATACCATGCTTTGGGCTGGCTTTATAGTTTTTACCAACGGGATGATGAAGCCTTAAAATATTTTACCCTTTCTCATAAATTAAAAGAAAAACTCGTTGCTGCAAATGAAATGGATAACGGATACATTGTGAGCGATTATTTTGCATTAGTAAATTTTTATCGTGTAAATGGGAATTACAAAATGGCCAAAATTTACCTTGATAGCTGCTATATCTCCAAACAAAAAACAAAAAACAAAGCCAACAATGGCTATATCGAGGCCGAAGCTGGTTTTCTTGCCGCTACTGATAAAAAGTTTGATGCCGCTATTTCAAAATTACTAGAGGCAAAAAATTATTTTGAAAAAAACGACAAATCCTACCTTATTATTATCAATTCTTTATTAGGAAATGTATATAAAATGAAAGGAGATTATACTCAGAGCGAAATTTATTTAGAAAAATCATTAGCCTTATCCAAAATATACAAAAGCCATGCGAATTATAAATTAATGGATCATACTGCTCTGGCCACAGTTTACTCTAAAAGCAACAAGTACAAACTTGCTTATTTTCATGCAAATGAAGCTATGACATTGAATAATAAAATATTTGGCCGAAAAAGCAAGAACAATCAGCACTTATTTGAAATAAATGACAAATACCGCATTCAAAAGCAAAAGGAAAAAGAACTATTAAAAGAACAGCATATAAAAGAACTGGAAAGCGAAGAAAATATTTGGTTTCTCAAATCGACAATCATGATAATTGTAATTCTATTTTTAATAATCTACGGGCATCAGCTGTTTAAAAACATTCGCAGAAAGCATCTTGCCGAAAAAGAATTATTAGCAAAAAAACAGGAGTTAGAGCTGATAAAAAATAGTGAGATTTTAGAATTAAAAAATAAGGAACTCACGTCATCTGCCTTACAGCTAATTGAAAAAGAGGAATTTATAGAAAAACTAAAGAAAAGCATTACCGAAAACAAAGAGAATATTGACAGCACCTCTATAAACAATATGCTAAAAACTATTCAAGGTTCTTCTGCAAGTAACTGGAAAGAATTCGAAGCCCGATTTACTGCCGTGAACCAAAGTTTTTATAAAAACCTTAAAGAGAAATATCCAGATCTGGGGCAAACTGATCTCAAAATATGTGCTTTGGTAAAGCTTAATTTTTCCAGCAAGGATATGTCCTCTCTATTAGGTATCTCTTTCGAAAGCGTACACACCTCAAGATACCGTTTACGCAAAAAGTTTAAGCTGGATAGAAATGAAAATTTAGCCGATTTTATTGCTTCACTTTAATCCATACTACACAATAGGAGACAAATAATCCAAATTAAACTGATATATACTGTCTTTTTACCTTTTAGCAATTAAAATCTTTTTAATGTGCGTCAACTATATGAGGAAATAATCTAACGCAGAATCTTGGCATAAAAATAAAATCCAAAATCAACTGCAAAACGCATATAAACTTAATACTAATAACTATAAAACAACCTCAATTCTGAAAATTAACCTGAATTCATCAAAGATTTATATAAAAACCAAATTTAATTTTACGAGTTTATTTTTAGTTATTCTTTAACTGAAAAAATCCAGACAAAATAGTACTATATAAGCAGTATTTTATCAAAAATTGAGTTTTGTCAAGATATAGTTGTGTCTAGTTTAGTTAGTTCAGTTGTTAAACGCCTTATTTTACTAAAAAAAATGCATGTCTGTTCAGTTTATATCTAGTTTAAAAAAAACCATTGATAATGTCATTTAAGTAATTTAGCAATCGATAAAATACGAAATCAATAAAAAATCCGGACTAAAATTTCATTATCAAAAAAAAAAAAAAAAAAAAAAACTAACCGTCAATTAATTTAACTACCAAAACTTTATGAAAAAAGAGTATAACTTTTGGAAAAAGACATTCCTTATAATGTTTTTTCTCTTGTTTCTTTGTGCATTCGATGTGAGTGCACAAAACAAACTTACTGGAAAAGTAAAAGATGAAAGTGGGCTACCAATACCAGGGGTAACAATTAAAATCCAGGGATCTACAACTAGTACCTCTACAGATATGGATGGAAGCTATGAAATGGAGGTGAGTGAAAAACAAACCTTAGTTTTCTCATTTATGGGATACAGAACACTCACAAGAACTGTTGGCACTACTAAAAAGTTAGACATTCAGATGCAGCCTGATACGCAAATTTTAAATGAAGTTGTGGTCGTAGGTTATGGAACTCAAAAGAAAAAAGAGGTTACAGGTGCTGTTGCTACCGTAAAGGCAGACCTTATTGCGAAAGCTCCAGTAGCAGATGTTGGAGAATCATTACAAGGCCAAATTGCTGGGGTTAACGTTCAGGCTGCTAGTGGGCGTCCTGGTGAAGCAACTAATATCCAAATTAGAGGAGTTGGTTCATTGACAGGTTCATTAGAACCATTGTATGTAGTGGATGGAATTCCTTATCAAAGCAACCCAAATATCTCACCTGATCAAATTGAATCATTAGACGTATTAAAAGATGGTGCTGCTGCCTCCGTTTATGGTACTAGAGCCTCAAATGGTGTTATCTTGATTACTACTAAAAGAGGTAAAAAGGGAAAAATTAGTATAGATTTCAATGCTTATTCGGGTATCCAAAATATTACTTCAGGTACACCTTTAATGAATACTCAGCAGCAATTGTTTGAGGATTATACAACAAAGGCAATGTTGTCTAGCCAGTTACCAACTTTTTTTATTACAACACCAGAACTTTTAGACTATGATAGTGACTACGTTGGCGACGTACAAA
Source organism: Flavobacterium sp. (assembly GCF_039595935.1). NCBI lineage: Bacteria > Pseudomonadati > Bacteroidota > Flavobacteriia > Flavobacteriales > Flavobacteriaceae > Flavobacterium > Flavobacterium sp. Next base: position 866,613 of record NZ_JBCNKR010000004.1, read on the forward strand.
ACAACAATGCTTTAATTACTAATTACGGACTAGGTGTTTCTGGTGGAACACAGGATTTAACATTGAATTTTAATTCAAATTATTATAACCAAGAAGGAGTTTTAATTAACTCTGATTTTGATAGATTAAGTAACCGCATTAATGGTCAATTTACAAAAGGTAAATTCAAAGCGTTTGTAAGTATGGGGATGACTGTAGAAAATAGAACGCAAGAACCATGGTCTTTATATGAATATGCTATTGGACAAAGACCATGGCAAATTCCATTAAGCGATGTACAGGGATCCGGGTCTAGTGTTGATTATCCTGTAGAAAATGCTATTTATTATGGCTATTTGGCAAGAGAATTACAAAATGTTGACAAAAGAAAAGTTACATCAAGCAATATTGCCGTTAATTTACAATATGAAATAGTAAAAAACTTAACCTATAAATTAAATATAGGTAAAAGTAATTGGGATTATAGAAGGTCTTTTTTCCGTCCACAAGTATTGGTATATGGTCTTGATGGCTCATATAATGCAACTGCCTCAAGAGCGGATGCATTATTGAACGAAGATTACACTTTTACAGACAGATCTACTATAGAAAACATCCTGGATTATAAATTAAATTTAGGTAAACATTCTTTGAACTTTACTGGAGTAGCCTCACGCGAAGAATACAATTCGAAACAAGTTGGTGTAGGTGTAATTGGTTTATTAAGCAATGAAACGCCTTCTTTAGGTTCAGGTCAGGCAGGAACAAAACCAACAAGTTATGATTACACAAATAGCATTAGTGGTTTATTAGGTAGAGTACAATATAACTACAATGATCGTTATTTAATATCAGCTAGTATTAGACGAGATGGTTCCTCAAACTTTGGACCTGATAACAGGTACGGTACTTTCCCGGGTGTTTCTGCTGGTTGGAATATATCTGAAGAAAAATTTTTCAAGGATGGTGCTATCAACAAAGTAGTAAACAGCTTAAAATTAAGGGCAAGTTATGCTCAGTTAGGTAACCAAAGTATCCCTCCATATACGTATGCGGGTCAAATTGAGTCAGGTGTAAATTACTTATTTGGTTCAGATCAGTCATTAGCAAATGGAGCTATACAAAGACGTTTCTCTAATCCAGATGTAAAATGGGAAACAAGTATTTCAAATAATATTGGATTGGATTTAGCTATGTTTCAAAACAAGTTAACTTTTACTGCTGATATCTACAAGAATGACAAAAAAGATATGTTATTGCCTCAGCAAACTCCTGCGTCTGGTGGTACGTACAATCCCAACGCAGTCGATGTGTATAGCCCAATCATTGTCAATGCTGGAAATATGACTAACAAAGGTATTGAGCTAGCAATGAGCTATAAAAACCAAATGGGAAATGGTCTCAAATATAATATTTCTGGAACTTTTACTAAAAACGTAAATGAAATAACTAACCTTGATGGCATTGAAAGAGGTTATGGTAACGGACGTCCTACCAATTCATTAGGGAATGCTGTAGATTTTACTACATTCTTTGCAGTAGGTCATGAAGCTGGCGCTTACTTTTTACTAGAAAATGCAGGTGTTATAAAAGACGACGCAACTTTACTTGAGTACAAAAAAATAGAACCAAGTGCAATTTTGGGTGATATGCGCTACATTGATCAAAATGGTGACAATAAAATCACTGACGATGACCGTGTATATGCGGGTTCTGGTCAGGCAAAATTTGAATCAGGGTTGAATTTAGATCTAACGTACAAAAGTTTCGATTTTGGAATTCAGACTTATTTTTCTTACGGAGCTAAATTATTCAATGGTTCAAGATATTTTGCATACACACAAGGGAGACATTTAGACCAATATTCTATGTGGTCTCCTGAGAACCCTACTTCTGATGTGCCTTCAGACAGAGGAAATGCTTATCACAATAACGTTAGAGCAAGTTCTGATTATTGGTTAGAAGATGGTACCTACTTCAGAATTCGTAATTTAACTTTAGGTTATTCATTACCTGAATTGCTTATGACTCAGTACGGAATAAGTAAAATAAGATTGTATGTTACAGGTATGAACCCTTTCACTTTTACAAAATATACTGGTTACGATCCTGAAGTTGGTGGAAATGGAATCAGTACACGTGGTGTAGATAGCGGTAGTTATCCTGTTTCGAGAAGATTTGTGCTTGGTTTACAGGTTAAATTTTAACAACTTAAAATTAAATTAAAATGATACATAGAAAAATAAATATAAAAGTAAAACTAGCATCATTAGCGATATGCACTGTTTTACTTACTTCAGGTTGTAATGATGAGGATTTTTTGACTCAGGTAAATCCAAATACAATTACAAATCAAACTTTTTGGAAAACTACAAAAGATTTTCAGTCAGCCTTAACTACAGTTTATGGGGCTTTACAATTTCAATCAATAAGCGGTAATGGCCTAATTGAAGATGAAATTATGGCAGACTTAGGGGGTACTGAATCTTGGTACAGACCCTATGCTTACAGAAATTTCACTTTTAACGATGCCAGTGAAGCGGTCACTAACAAATGGGCAAATTTGTACACTGGAATATTTAGAGCCAATCAAGTAATAGAAAAAATTCAATCTGCTGACCCAAGTATTTTTGCTGCCGGTGAAAAAGAAAGTATTGAAGGCCAAGCCCGTACCTTAAGAGCTTTCTTCTATTTCTTAGTAGCTAATACTTATGGAGGAGCTGTTATTCATACAGAAGTTCCGCAAACAAAAGCAGATTTTAATGTAAAATTTAGCTCAATCGCAGAGGTTAATAGCCAAATTATCATTCCTGATTTGGAATTTGCTAAAGCCAATCTGCCAGAAACATGGTCTGGTAAAGACTTAGGTAGAGTTACTTGGGGTACCGCTACTTCTATACTTGGAAAAGTATATTTATTTGACAAACAATGGGGACCAGCTGCGACTGAATTTAAAAGTGTAATTGATTCAGGTGTTTATAGCCTGACTGCGAATATCATGGATAATTTTGATGAAGAGCACGAATTTAATAGTGAGTCAATTCTTGAAGTTGCCTATAGTGCAACTGAAAATCCAGGTGCTAACGGAAGTAATGTTGACGACACACCTTATGCAGCTGGAGCAGAAGCTTCAAATTTAGCTGTAGGGCTAGCGCAATTAAATTATGGTGGATTTAATACGATATTGCCTTCTTATTTCTTACACGAATTATACACTAATGATGCGGTAGATGTCACAAATCCAATAAACACTACTAATTTACAGTCTAAACGTCTTACTGCTACTATTGCCCCAAAAAATCTTGAAGGACAATATTATTTAAGAAATGTAGCTGAATTAAAAGGTTGGGGTTATGGTCAAAGTGCCTATGTTAAGAAATATACTAACTGGTATCATTTGGCTAACGAGGACGGAAACTCTAGAAGCGGAATTAACTGCAGGCAAATTAGATTGGCAGATATTTATTTAATGTATGCTGAAGCAGTTCTTAACAGCACTGGCGATGTAAATGAAGCTATTAAGTATATTGATTTTGTTAGAACTCGTGCGGGTGTAATTACATTAAAACAATATTTAGCAACAAATAGTAATACGTTTCCACAATTACATATAAGCAAAGAAGTACATGGTAATCAACCTTTAGTACCTCCTACAAAAGAAAATGTTTTAACACATATTCATAGAGTAGAAAGACCGCTTGAATTGGCTTTTGAAGGTCATAGATGGAAAGACTTAGTACGATGGGGAATTGCAAAATCTGTTTTCACTGAATTACTTGCAGATGAAAATTGGAGAGTGAAAAATTTTACAACTATAGCTAACAAAGCACCATTGTATATTATAGAAAGAATCAGGGATGATTTCAAGAATGCTGCTGTAACTTATACTCCAGCTAAAAATGATTATTTCCCTATACCATCGGTTGAGAGACAAACAAATAGTCAATTAAACAACTAATTTCAATACCACTTAAATTATGAAAACAAAACTTAAAATAGTAATTGCACTATTTCTTGTTGCAATAGGGTTATATTCATGTAGTGACATTTATGATTCTATCGATTTGAATGCGGCCAACAGCAGAATTATTGTTAGTTCACAAATGGACTATGGAAATAAAATTAGGGTAGGTAGCCACGAAACCTTTGGAGATATTTCAGCGGGGGTTGAGTCAAGACTTTGGACTTTTCCAGAAGGCGTTGTTGACATTGTAGATTCTGACAATGACGTTACTTCAACGGAACAGAATGTTAAAGCTATATTTAACGTTGTTGGAAAACATGAAGTAAAATTACATCAAGTTTTTAAAGGAGAAGCTTATACTACAGGAAGCACAAATCCTGTTGCCAAAGTATTAGATACTACGATAGTAGTAACCGTTTTAGCTCCAATAAGCATTGTTGTTAAAGCAAATTATTTAAATACAGACGGTACTTTAGGAGCAGAACTAAATGTAGTTAATGGTGCAAAAAATGAAGTACTAGCAGGAAGAACGATTAGATATACTTTGATTACTGAAGGGGAACCAGAAGCCTATCTTTGGACTATCGACGGAGGAGATCCTGCGACATCAACAACTGATACTAAAACAGTAGATGTAAGATATAAAAAACTAGGAACATTTGGATTTACTATCAAAGCCAATACCCCTCGCCCATTTGGTGAAGCAACAGTAATGCTTAAAGATTTTATCAACGTAATTCCATCGACTGACCCAGTTACCATGGATGACGCTCAAGTAATAGACGATCAAGGAAATATAGCTCTGAATTACAGTAGAGAAATGAATGCTGAAACATTAAAAGCATCTGATTTTTCTGTTACATTAAAAAACAAATCTGGTGCTACGCTACCTGTAACTATTTCTAGTGCGACAATAAGCCCAACTGAAGGTAATATTGTTCTTTTAAAATTAGCTGGGCAAACCTTGTACAACGACGACATTATTACTGTATCATACACAAAAGGATCGTTAACCACTGCAGATGCTGTTTTTGCTAGTTCATTTACAGATGTTGCTGTATCTTTCAAATCCGTTAATATTTTAGCTTCAACTACTTTTGATTATGGTTTTGAAACTTCAACTAGTGCTGACTGGGTATATCTTGGCTGGGGAGCTCCGTGGAACAAATTTACATCGGCGGTTACAAGTACAAAAGCACATGGCGGCAAAAAAAGCTTGTCCGTTCAAATAGATGCTCGTGGCGGTATGATTTTAGGTTATAATCATGGTGGCGATAAAGGAACTTTTAGACTTACTGCTGGCAAAACCTATTCTATGGGATCATGGGTTTATGTAGAAAGCTTAGGTGACAAAGCCTCTGTTCCTGATCTAAGATTATACTTTACTCCAAATACAGACTGGGGAATAGGTCCAAACCCTGGATTCTCAGCAGATTTTGCAGTTGGAAAATGGGTTTACAGTTCTGCACTAGTAAAAATCAATACAACTGCTGATTATAGTTTTATGCTTAGAAGTGACAACCAAGGTAACTCCTCTGCTTTAAAATTCTATATCGATGACATTACTGTTAGTGAAGCTAAATTAAGACCGTAACTAGTAATGATAATTTTAAACAAATAAGTGCAAGGGGCAGTAAATAATTTACCTATTTACTGCCCTTGCTTTCAAACAGACTTTCTAATACAAGCTATTTTTATACTCTCAAAATACCATGAAAAGAAACAAACGAATAGTGTTTCGTTACGCCATACTACTAGCGTGTGCCTTTCCTACTTATGCGCAAGTAAATGTAAATCTAAAACTTAACGTGAAACATTCCGTAGGAGGCATCTCTACTTTTGATCGTTCAAAATTCATAACAACGCATGCCAATCAAACAGAAACTGAATGGGATGGCGATAATGTTTCGCCCGATTTAAGAAATGAATTTTTAAATGGCCTAGATGTGTACCTAGGAAGAGATACAGGAGGAATTACTTATGTATTAAAAAATCAATTAAATCAAGATCCTGCCAGACCTGGTTTTGCGAATCCTACTCAAATCACTTCTCTAGGAAATTACAGTAAAAGTCAATATGCCCAAAAAACCAACCTTCATCAATACGAAAATAGAAAGAGTTTAGTTTTATGTGCTCAATTGCATCCGTTTTGGACTGGAACAGATCATCAACCCACTAATTCTGGCTGGTATTTAGCCAATGCCACTGCAACGGGTGAATATATGGGGCGTTACATCAACGCATTTAGTGGTGATGGAATTACAGGGCAAAAGAAACCCACTTATGTTGAAGTAATAAACGAACCTGATTATGACCTTTTAGGAGGATTAAAAGAATACACTAAATCGATAAAAGATATAGCCGACTTTCATAATGGTGTTGCTGATGCCATTAGAGTACAGGTCCCAAACGCTAAAATCGGGGGTTACACCAATGCCTTTCCTGAATTTGAAGTAGGAAATTTTCAGCGTTGGAACAATCGCGATAAATTATTTATGGACGTTGCCGGAAGCAAAATGGATTTTTGGTCTTTACACCTTTATGATTTTTCATCGATCAATAACGGAAAAAAACAATTGCGTTCCGGGAGCAATATTGAGGCTACTTTTGATATGATGGACCAGTATAGCGTAATGAAATTTGGTGTTACTAAACCCTATGTAATCTCAGAATACGGAGCTCAAACTCATGATTACAATAACAGTCAATGGAGTTCTTATAGAGATTGGTTGATTTTAAAAGCCATGAATTCCCAATTAATGGCTTTTCTTGAAAGACCCAATACTATTGATTTTGCTATTCCATTTGTAGTTACCAAAGCGGAATGGGGAATGTATAATGGAGTTCCATATTCTCATCGTTTGATGCGAAAAGCAAATGAACCAGCGAGTTATACCGGACAATGGGTTTATACGGACTTGGTAAAATTTTATCAATTATGGAAAAATGTTAAAGGTACACGAGTATATAGTAAGACGGATAATTTAGATGTTTTAACCAATACCTATATCGATGGTAATAAGGCTTATGTGATTCTAAACAATTTAAACTTCCAAGCAACTAAAGTAAACTTAAACCTTTTTAACATCAACAATACTGCCATTACAAGCATTAACAAAAAACAATTAACTCTTATAAATAACTTCGCTACACTAGAAGAAAGTACTGTGCCATCACCACTAACATCAGTTACACTAGGTGCCGAATCAACTATTATTTTAGAGTATACCTTTGCCAATGCCATAACAATTAATGAAACTTGCGACGAAACTAAATATTTTGCAACGACCTATTTGCAACCTATTAGCGCAAATCAGCCTATTAATTTTAGTGTAAATGGCGTTCAGAAAAGCACTTATGGAGATGCCGTATTAAGAATTGGTTTAGGAAGAGATCATGGACAATCTTTAAGTCCGATTGTCAAAGTGAACAATACTATTATCCCTGTGCCAACTAACTTCCGCGGTTATGACCAAGCAGAAAGAGATCGATTTTTTGGCGTTCTAGAAATTCCAGTGCCTTATAATCTTGTTACTGCAAATAATCAAATAGCAGTACAATTACCTGACACAGGTGGTCATGTGAGTTCAGTAGCATTACAAGTATATAATTTTAGTACTAATCTGTTATCAGTAGATCCAAAAACTTTCGAAAACGACAATACAATAACAATTTATCCTAATCCAGTTATTGACACCCTAACAATCAAAAATACGTATGCAAACGAATCAAACTCGACTGCAATGATATATGATGGTGCTGGGAAATTAGTAAAAAAAGAAATCCTTAGTAGTGCTAGAATTAATGTGAGTTCACTTTCAGAAGGGATTTATTATATCGTTTTTTTAAAAGAAAACAAGAAAATAGGGGCAGCAAAGTTTATTAAAAAGTAAAACACTCAATACTTTCTGTCCAGAACCATTTAGTTATCCCCTTCCCCTTAACTAAGAACTATTTGCATGATTTTTTCAAGCGTTTAACGAGTATAATAAAAAAACTTATAATTCATGGGAAATGTTTATATAAATAGTAGTTTACTTTCATTATAGTCTAGTTTTTGTCGAGTAACAAATTTACTTAAAAGAAAATTTAAACAATAATCTTACGAAAGAATAAAAGCATATACGCCATGCTTTTCTCAAAATATTAACAACTAAAACAAAAAAACCATGAAAAAAATTACATTATTATTAATTATGTTTGGCTTAAGTATAAGCACTACAAATTTGACTGCACAAGTTTATTATTCTACAACAATGAACGGAGGCAATACCTATGTTTCTAAGCCAGGTAGCTTTGCTGGTTATGCCTGGGGCGGAATTCCTAACTATACTTTTGATAATACAACTGCCAAAACAATAACTATTGAAATTACTAATTTTGACGCTACTAATCCTTCAGTTGGTAATACTATATATATAAATTTCTCTAGATCTGGTTTCGGAATAGCACCATTGGGTTGGGGTTCAGATAATTTAACTGTTTTAAAAACTTTATCCGCAGCAGACTTTACCAATGGAGCCGCAACTGTTGTTATCAGTTTACCTACTGGCACATTACCTATAGCTGAAACTCCTGGCTATGTACAAGGATATAATTATATTCTGCAAATTGTTGGATCTAATCCTTCAACCGATCAAAATTATGTAAATTACGTAGTAGGTGTAACGGAAACTTTAAGTACAAAAAAAACAAACAGAAACACTGTCGCTTTTTACCCAAATCCAGCTACTGAAGTAGTTACTTTTAATGCTGACTTAGAAACTAAAACTTATAAAGTCTTAAGTATGTCAGGTGCCCTAGTAAAAGAAACAGCAGCAACTAGTTCATTAAATGTATCGGATTTATCTAAAGGAACCTATATCATCGCTACAGATGCAGGTTCTGGAAAATTAATAAAAGAATAATTTCTAAATTGGTCTTTAACCACATAGCTCTGATTCGGTAATTAGAACTAAGAGGTTAAAGACAATTTGGTTTTAAAATAAAATAGCGAAATTCTAAACTACTTAAAAAATAGCACTTCATTCATTTGTCAAAAAGTGCTTAAAATTAACAAAACCAATTTTGTACTACTAAACTATAAATATAATAATCCTAAAATACGAAGCGAAATTCTTATATTTTCAACAATAAAAAAATATCCTTTTAGGATTAATTAGTTAAATTAAATAAAATGATTTTTAAACACGCCCTTACAGAAAAAACAAAATTTTTACTTATAGCTATAACATCTCTAGTGTATCTATGTAGTTGTAGCAGCAATAGTTCTGAGTCAGACATTATTCCTGATTACTCCAAACCTACAGCTCAAGACGATGTCCTTGTTGTTGATGAAAACAGCAGCACTGGAACTTCCAATCAGGTAAATGTTTCTTTAAATGATAATATCGGTCAAGATGGAGGTAAAGGAGATGATTATAGCCTATTATCTACTGCTAGCAACGGTACTGTAATAGAAGTTAAAGACGGTATTTTTGAATATGTTCCAAAAATAAATTTTTACGGATCCGATAGTTTTTCGTATACCTTAACAGATAAAAATGGAGACAAAGCAACTGCAAAAGTAAACATAACGATTAATACCCTAATTAAAGGCCTCACTGCAGAAGATTTCAAAAACATAGATCCAAATTATCCTTCATTTGTTTCAATTACAAATACAACTCCATCTGACATGAAATGGGTGAAGCAGGAAGACATGTCTGATGAATTTACAGCTTGGGATGCTACAAAATGGTATAAATCTACATGGAATTACGGTATACCCGTTTTCATGTCAACATCAAATAGCAACTCTGGTGTTACTGATGGTAATTTATGGATAAAAGCAACTTTAAACGAGAGTAATCCTGATGGAAGATGGTTTCAAACTGCTAGAATACATTCAAGAACTAAAATTAGCTATCCAATGTATACTGAAGCAAGAATAAAATCGGCTCATATTTCTGCATATAATACCTATTGGTTAAACAATGGAGACTCTTATAATAGGAATGAAATCGACATTATTGAGAATAATTCAAAACCATCATGCGGTTGTCAACCCAATTTTCCCACCCAAATGAATTCACAATATTTTCATGCTGATTCGGGAAAAACGCCAGGAGAAATTAGAAATTATGGAAACTTCAATCAAAGTGGTTTACTAGACGTAAATCCGTTGAAAGATGTAAAATGGAATGAAGATTACCATACGTTTGGAGTATGGTGGAAAGATTCCAAAAATATTCAGTTCTATTTAGATGGTGAGCCTGCTGGTAGCGTGGTGGTAGGTGTAGACAAATCTGGAAAAACCTATACCGATCGCGAGTTTACTAGAGATTTAGAAATCATTTTTGATTTATGGACGGCTGATGAAACGTGGTTAGGCGGATTAGCTTCAAAATCAGATCTGAATGATAATAGTATCAATACCATGAAAGTGGATTGGGTTAGAACTTGGAAACTTGAAAAAGACTGAGCGCTCATTCTTTGTCTTTTTCTTGTCAAAAGAAAGTCAACCATATTGCCTAATTTATCTAACAGACATTATTGAGAATAATTCAAAACCATCATGCGGTTATCAACCCAATTTTCCCACCCAAATGAATCCACAATATTTTCATGCTGATTCGGGAAAAACGCCAGGAGAAATTAGAAATTATGGAAACTTCAATCAAAGTGGTTTACTAGACGTAAATCCGTTGAAAGATGTAAATTGGAATGAAGATTACCATACGTTTGGAGTATGGTGGAAAGATTCCAAAAATATTCAGTTCCATTTAGATGGTGAGCCTGCTGGTAGAGTGGTGGTAGGTGTAGACAAATCTGGAAAAACCTTTACTGGACTTGATACTATTTCTGCGACAAAAAGTTAAGGTGGCCTCAATGAAAATTAAGAAAAACGAATTATCTACTTGAACTGAAATGAATCTTCTTTCTGACACAAAAAGCCAATATAATTCAATTCTATTTAAATTACTTAAAAGGTAATAAAATATTTGTCGCAGTTTGTAATAAAAAGGTTTACTTTTGTATTAGAATCAATTAAGAATTACAACTTAAATTTAAACGGATAATTTGCTCCGGAACTTTTCAAAATGCATAAAAACGCATAAAAAGTCCGTGGCAGAATCGTGGCGCAAAACAGAAAAAATATTAGAAATGCAGTATAAAAGCGGGACGCAGAATTTTTGTTCGAATCCCTCTTTCACCGCGGTTGACTTAAAAGGAAACTTTTCAAAAGTCTTCAAAAAGCCAAAATTTATGGCAGCCCTGTATTTAAAAAATTTATAATATATTTGTTAAACACAAAGAATAATAGAACTGCATGTTAATTCGTTAATTTTTAAAGTTTTGTGCATGATTTAATATTGAAATAGTAAAAATTGAATTTGGTGCAAAATCGGTGCACAGAGGTTCAAGACATAAATAAAAGTGGCATTGACAGCGGTTTCAAGCTTAAAGTTCGAATCCTGCTCTCCCCACGGAAATTAAAACCTGCAAATCTGATTTGCAGGTTTTTTTGCTTTTAGGCCACATCTTCAAAATTTATAAAATACTCACAACAAATAAACTTCAGAATCGGTACACTTTGCTGCCACATTTTTCTAACATTTTGTGATTAGTAACTGAGTTTAAATTTGCCGTGACTATCTGTTGTTTTAAAATCGTTAAAAAACTGAAATACAATAACCTAAACATGTAAATTTCATAAAATCAAGAACCCGAGATGTAATATTCACGATATGATACTTTTTAACTTTACTCATCTAAAAAATCATACGATGAAAACTACAATTAATTCTACCCGACATACCTGCCCTATTTCCCAAAATCAGCATTTCATAGATGAATACGGCAATCTTATCTGTCTTAAATCTTATAAAGGTGATTGGGGAGACTGGGACGAAAAAGTGCCATGTACTGCTGATTCAGATACATTAAAAACGGAATCTGCCGCGGAATAAATAATTTTCAGGCATAATCATAGAAAAGAAAATATGTATGCTTCAAATAAAAATCAGTTCTATAGCACAAGGACATCAAATAAAAAAAAGCTGCTACAGACTTGTTTCTTCAAGAACAGATGAAAAGTCCGCTCCTGCCCTAATCAAACCTATCACTGCAGGTATGAAAAATATTTAATTGAAATATAGTCCTGCGCGATTTTAAATAAAAAAAGAAATGGAAAATGGAAAATATAATTTAAAAGGAAAAACGGTGGTAATAACCGGAGCAAGCAGTGGTGTTGGTCGTGCGGCTGTTGAAGCATTCGCCGAGCAGGGGTGCAATATTGTAGCCGCTGCCCGAGGCTCAAAAGGCATTGAAGAAGTAATTCAATATTGTACAAGCGTAAACATTAAGGCTGTAGGGGTTTCAGCCGACGTATCTATTGCTCAGGATGTAGAAAGGATAACTCAAGAGGCTTTGGCAATAAATGGAAAAATTGATATCTGGGTGAACAATGCCGGAGTGATGGCCAGCGGTAAATTTGAAGAAATCCCAATGGAAATTCACCAGCAGGTTATTAAAACCAATCTGTTTGGATATATGCACGGAGCCTATAATGCCATTAAAGTTTTTAAAAATCAGAACTACGGTATCTTAATCAATAATGTGTCTATCGGCGGTTTTATGCCTGCTCCTTACAGTGCTGTTTATTCTGCTGCCAAACACGGAATTAGAGGAATGATGGAAGGCTTGCAGGGTGAAATAGCAAACCATAAAAACATTCATATCTGTAATTTATATCCACAGCTTCAGAATTCTACTGGTAATCTTCATTCTGCTAAATACTCAGGTTTTGACATGAATATCTCCCCTATTGCTTCAGATCCGCGAGACACTGCCGCTGTAATGGTCTCCGTTGCAATGCATCCTAAAAAAGATGTTTTCCCCGATTTCAAATCCGCAGCTATTACAAACACTTATAAATTATTTCCAAAACTAATTAACAACGGTGCATCGGCAATAGTTCGCATGAAAATGAATAGCAACAAGGATAAGAAAAATGATTCTGGAAATATACTGACTCCTTCTAAAGAACCTCTTCGTATTCACGGCAAATTGCCTGTAAAAAATACGCACAATCTTGCTTATGCTGTTATTGCCGGAATTGGAATCAGCACAGCTCTTATTTGGGCCGCAAAAAAATAAAAGCCTTTTCTTAATTTTTATTCAAATATCTTAGAATCTAAAATTATTATGCCTTCAGAAATAGTATCAAAATGCGCAGAAACTTTAAAAAGAAAAAAATACAATATTGCTTTTGCCGAGAGTATGACCGCCGGTCGCATGGCTGCTGAATTTTCACTGACTGAAAATTCGGGAAATGTACTTTTGGGCAGCATTGTGTGCTATGATGTAATTGTAAAAGAAAAGATAATGGATATCCCGCATGCCCTTATTGAAAAATATACTCCCGAATCTTCTGAGGTAACAAAAGAACTGGCAGAGAAAGCAGCCATATTGTTTTGTAGCGACTTTACGGCTGCTATTACCGGACTGGCTTCAGCAGGTGGCAGTGAAACCGAAGAAAAGCCGGTAGGAAGCATTTTTATACATCTTATTACTCCGATGGGAGCTCTGGCGCATAATGAGGTATTTTCTGGAAATCCGGAAGAAATCGTATCGCAGACAATTGACAGAACCGCAGAGTTGATCTTGGCTGAACTTGAAAAATGTTAATACAGAAAATCATAAAACATTTGAAATCTTATAAAAAACGTCCCTAAATAGTATTTAGGGACGTTTTCATTTTACTGCTTTTTCTCTTGATTGTTAAGCTTATCATCAAAATCCGGATCTTGGCCTTTAAACTTATGAGTATTGCTGTCATAGTTTTCATCATTGGTTAAAACTTCATCATGATCTTTATACTCGTGTTTTCTCATATCTCTTCTATTATCAGATCCGTCTTTCTTTACGGGATTCTGATTTTGGTCATTTGTTTTCATAATTATAGTTTTAAAATTTTATACTTTAATTGTATTATATATTTCCCTGTAGATTTCAGGGAAGAATTTTGTAAGCAGTATTACAAAGTTAGATTCCCACGTAATAAAAGCCGTACACAATTAAATTCAAGGTTTACAATATTTACACTTAAAAACATTTGAAAAACAATCACTTACTTGTAATTATATAAGTTCATCATTTTAATAGTATAAATAAAAAAAAGGTTTGGGTTGTAAATTTGTTAGAACTCATTAAAACCGCAGGATCGTGATTTACACTATTTTACAAATACTATTAGTCTCAATAGGTGCTACCTCAGCCATGACCTGGTTTAGCTATGCTATGTCTAGAAATTTCAGGGAATTGTATAAAGAACCTGTTCTTTTAGCTTACGCTATTGATAAGATGGGAATTAATGTTTCAGCTCAGTCCGCACGAATCTGGGGATGGCTTTCACACTATTTGATAGGATTTTTATTTGTGGTGGGCTATCATCTTTTGTGGCTGAATTATCCGGATCTTATGTCGCCAATTGGTGTTTTGGTGCTGGGAGCAGCCAGCGGAATAATTGGCATATTGAGCTGGGTTCTTATATTTAAAATGACACACTATCAGCCTCAAATTGATTTTAAAGGCTATTATATCCAGTTGTTCTTCGCTCATATGATATTTGCTATCGTTGCAAGAGTATTGTACTCTCTTATACTAACACTTTTAATATTTACTAAAGCCTATGTCACTGTCTAAATACAACCAAAAAAGGGATTTTAAGCAAACCCGTGAACCTAAAGGTAAAGCTGTAAAATCGGCAGGAGAATTGATTTTTGTGGTTCAGAAACATGCTGCCTCTCATCTTCATTATGATTTCAGGCTGGAGATGGACGGTGTTCTTAAAAGCTGGGCCGTTCCTAAAGGGCCTTCGATGGATCCTGAAGTAAAACGCCTTGCGATGATGGTAGAAGATCATCCGTACAGTTATAAAGATTTTGAAGGGACCATTCCTGAAGGAAATTATGGCGCCGGAAATGTAATTGTATGGGATAACGGCACTTATACATCTGACGAAAAAACTGATAACAACGAAAAACAATTACTTAAAGATCTTGAGAAAGGAAGACTCAGTTTTGTATTGAAAGGAAAAAAACTAAAAGGTGAATTTTCTCTGGTAAAGCTTCACGGAAAACAGGAAAATGCATGGCTGCTTATCAAAAAGCAGGATAAATATGCAGCAGAGGAAGATATTTTGGAAAAAAATAAATCTGTAATTTCTAAAAGAACTTTGGAAGAACTGGAGGAAAATGCAAAAAAAACAGCTGAAAAACCCAAAGAACAGAAGACTTCTCCAGCGGTAAAAAAAAAGCCTAAAGAAAAAATAGAACCAGCACACTTTATTAAACCCATGCTTGCAGGTACCACCGAAAAGCCTTTTGATGATGAGCAGTGGGTTTTTGAAAATAAATATGACGGATACCGCACAATTGCTGTTGTAAATCCTCATAAAACCGAACTATACAGCCGTAATAAAATATCTTTTGACACAGCATTTAAAACTATTGCAGACGAACTGGCTAAAATAGATCATACCGTGGTTCTGGATGGAGAAGTTGTTGTTGAAGATGCTGGTGGCAGAACCGACTTTCAAATGCTTCAAAATTATCTTAAAACCGGCATTGGGAATTTAAAATATTATGTTTTTGATCTGTTGAACTTAGATGGCAACGACCTTACGGAATTATCCTTGCTAGAAAGAAAAGAGCTTCTTAAAATCTTATTCAACAAATATTCATTTTCGAATATTTTCTATTCTGAACATACTGTTGGAAACGGAATTGAACAGTTTGAAAAAGCAAGACAGCAAAAAAGCGAAGGGATAATTGCCAAAAAAGCGGATAGCCATTATCTCGCATCAAAAAGAAGCAACGAATGGCTTAAAATAAAACTTTCGAATGAAGAAGAAGCTATTATCATAGGTATTACCGAACCTAAAAATTCACGAAAATTCTTTGGAGCATTACTTTTGGGGCAATTCAATGGAAAGCAATTACAGTACATTGGTAAATGCGGAACAGGTTTTACTGAATCTGTTTTAAAAGAACTTTATGAAAAACTCACGCCTTATTTTACTGAAACATCTCCGCTTAAGGAAAAAGTACCATTAAGAGATAAAATTCAATGGGTAAAACCTAAACTGGTCTGTCAGGTTAAATATTCAGAATGGACACAGGATCAGCATTTGCGGCATCCGGTCTATCTGGGCTTAAGGATAGATAAAAAAGCAACTGAAGTACAACTTTCATCTAATAAGGATAAAAATACCAATACAACACTTAAACAGGGAAAAAAGGAAGAATTAAAAGAGCATAAAACGGAAAATGATTACGATGTGAAAATTGGAAAAACGACCCTGCATTTAACCAATCAGGATAAAATTTATTTCCCAAAAGACGGCATTACAAAAGGAGAAATTCTTCAATATTATGATGAAGTTTCGACTCTGATACTTCCTTATTTAAAAGATCGTCCCGAATCAATGAACCGTTTTCCGAACGGGATCGAGGCGCCTAGTTTTTATCAGAAGGATATTGATCTGGACAAAACACCAAAATGGCTGAAAACAAAGAAAATTTATTCAGAATCAAATGATGAAAATATTGATTATTTAATCTGCAATAATAAAGAAACACTGCTTTATATGGCAAATCTTGGATGTATCGAAATGAATCCCTGGAATTCGACTATTCATCACATTCAAAATCCAGACTGGCTGGTTATAGATCTGGATCCTGCAAAAGAATCCGATTTTCCTATTGTGGTTCAAACTGCCCAGACTGTAAAAGAGGTTATGGATGAACTTGAAACTGAATGTTTGTGCAAAACTTCCGGAGCGACCGGGCTTCATATTTATATTCCTCTTGGTGCGAAATACGATTATGATTCTATTAAAATACTGGGAGAATTACTGGCTAGAGAAATTCAGGGAAGACTTCCGGATATTACGACAACCGAGAGAAGCATAAAAAAGAGAAAAAACAGATTATACATTGATTATCTTCAAAACCGACGCGGGCAAACACTTGCAGCACCCTATTCTGTTCGTCCGAAACCAGGCGCAACTGTTTCAACACCGCTGGAGTGGAGTGAAGTCACAGAAAAATTACATCCTTCACAGTTTACGATAAAAAATGTTTTAAAACGTTTTGAGAAGAAAGGTGATTTATGGCAGCTTGTTCTTTCAACTGGTGCCAATATTAAAAAGATTATTAAGAAACTGGAAGAAAAACAGGAAACAGCTTTAAGATGATTTTTTCTTTTTTGCTTCTAAACTTGCTTTCAGCATCGACATTAAATCATCACTTTGTTTGTGAACTACTTTAAGTTTAGGAGAAGTTTTACTGACTTTTCCTTTGGCTTTCTTTTTAATAATTTCCAAAAGCTTCGCAGTATATTCATCTTTAAAACCTGTAATGTCGAATTTTTCTGTAAGCTGGTCGATAAGCTTTTCAGCCATGTCCATCTCTTTAGTAGCTTTCTTAGAAACAGGCGGCAGTTTCAGTTCGCTTGTAGGTCGAATTTCCTGCTCAAAACGAATTCGGTTCAGCACAATTACATCATTATAAGGCTTTAAAATAGCAAGACTTTCTTTGTTTCGTAATACAAAACGGGTAACTCCTACTTTGCCTGAAGCCTGCAATGCATCACGAAGCAAACCATACGCATTCATCGCGCCTTTGTCTGGTTCCAGATAATAAGGCTGTTCATAATAAATACTCTGGATTTCACTTTCAAGAACAAAGCTCTCAATAGCAATAGTTTTAGTTTTAATAGCGTCGGCCGCTTCAAAATCAGAATCTTCGAGTATCACGTATTTATCATTAAGTTTATATCCTTTAACAATACTGGCAAAATCGACTTCTTTGCCTGTTTCTTCGTTAACACGTTTGAATTTGATATTAGCATGGTCTTTTTTATCCAGCATATCCATATCCAGACTGCTCTCTTCTATTGCTGAAAACATTTTAATTGGAATATTTATCAATCCAAAACTCACCGAACCTGTCCATATTGATCTCATAATCTTAGTTTTTAAATTTTATATTAAATTTAAAAAACAGTGCTGTTTTTATTTTACAATTTCATGGGAAGGTTTTATAAAATACCTATTCGAAATTTGCCTCATAAATAAGATTTTAAACATGTTGAATTACATACAAATTGTGTAAAACAAAAAAACCTGCAAGTTCGAATTGCAGGTTTTTGTTTTTATATTCTTTGTTTAAAAGGCAGCTGGCCGGCGCCTAAAGGTATTATAATTAACCCATATTTCAGAACAAACCATCCAGACAATCCCGCCAGTCACCTTCAAAAATTGTGAGTATTGATTTTATTTGATTGAAGTGTTATTAAGCTGACAATTCAGCTTCGGTGTGAAGAACACAAACCCATTGATCATTCTCTTTTACCCATGTAGAAGTGCAGGCACACTTCATTGATTTTTTTTGACGGGTATCTTCTAATTCGATAACATAAGCCGTTACTGCATTGTCTTCAGTTAAATTTTGAGAATTCACATCAGAAAAACCCAGTACTTTTATCTTATCTCCATCACCTGATTCAAACATTTTTTTAAAATTGGCTTCATCTACACTATGAACACCATTTTTACCAGCAATTATACAAGGAAAATGAGTAAGGCTTTTTACTGTTTCATATTCATGATTTTCCATTCCCTGCCAGTATTTTTTTTCCAATTCAAAAATCTTCGTTTCCATAATTACTCATTTTTTATTATTCAAACCGTTGTATTATCTGTTTTCAAATTCTCTTCGGTTATAAAAAGTGTCATCTTCATTGTCACGATCAAAGCTGGAATCATGCCCAGGATAATAAGACTTCATCACATTTCTTTCATAATTTCGATCAAAATTATATTGTCTGTCATATCGGCTTGTATTTCTAAAAGTTTCATATCCTATTCCGTTTGCCATGACAATTTTTGTGTCTTTGTTTATGTTTACAGATCCAATTGGTATTATAATATGGCTGTTACCATCTTTATAAATAAACTCTTTGTCATTGTCGTTAGCAATAACATCATGTACTTCTTTACTGTCTTCTATTAATGCTTTATCTACTTTTACATCTAAATAAATAACACGCTGCATATCTTTATTTACCCAAAGATTATCTATAGTACCTATAGTACGGTTTTCAGCATCTACAATTTTCCATCCTCTAACATCTGAATAATTAGAAGCAATTTTATAATCCGGAAGCTCATCCAGTCTGTATAGATTTCGTTCTTTAGTTTCCATATTTTTTTTCTTTAATGTTCTAAATATTTTTCTGAGTTCTAATGCAGCTTGTTTTTGTTCTGCATCATTGCCCTCGTTAATTTCCTATAGTATCTGTACTTACACTATTTTCTATTTTTGTATTACTTTCACTTTGTGTATAGTTATCTCTCAAAAAAACATAATATACAAGTGCTGAGATTAAAAGGATTGCTACAATCCATGGCCAAACCGGCTTTTTTTTCTCAATTTTAATTTCTGCCATAACGCATTATTTTTTGATTACACATTTTTTAACTTATAGATAAAGTTACAACCGGGAATTTGCTCATCAGGTATTTAATTTCTGTAAGAATTTATAAAATTCCCAGTAAGCTATTAAACAGCACATTACAAAAAGTGATTCAGTTAAATAAAATGCGATTTTCATTATCTTAAAATTATATAACAACATAATTATCAGAATATAAGTAACTATAATTCAGTTTTTTGTAACTTAACAGTTAATTTATCTGTAATGATTAATGTCCCGAAATCAATTCCTTATACTGAATCACAGCGTCTTGAAGTTTTAAAGCGTTACAATACAATACTGGAAACACTTCCAGACCATGCTTTTGAAGATGCCACAGCTTTGGTATCTTACATTTGTGAAGTACCTATTGCTTATATCGCTTTTGTTGATGAAAATCGCCAGTGGTTCCGCTCCGAAATAGGACTCGGTTTTTCAGCAGTGCCGCGTGAGATCACTTTCAGCCGTTATACTATTCAGGATTCTAAACTTGTCGAAATTCCTGATACTTTGCTAAGTGAGCGTTTCAAGGAAGATCCTGATGTAACAGGCGGTCTAAAAATAAGATTTTATGCAGGAGTTCCACTTACAACTCCGGAAGGCGTTCCTGTAGGCGTTTTGTGTGCGGCAGATCATAAACCAAGACAATTAAATGAAAATCAGCGTCGTGCATTGCTTATTGTTGCCCGTCATATCATAACTACCCTGGAACTCGGAACAAATAACAGTGAACTGGAACGCCAGAAAAAAATTGCCGAAAGCGCCGTTATGACCAAAGAGAATTTTTTAGCTAACATGAGCCATGAAATTCGTACACCATTAAACGCTATAATTGGTTTTACCGAACTTTTAGCAGGAACAAAACTTGATGAACAGCAGCATACGTATGTTCAGGACGTGCAGACTGCGGGAGAAAACCTGCTGTTGATTGTGAATGATATTCTGGACTTGTCTAAAATTGAATCGGGCGGGCTCACTCTGGAGAAAAAACCTTTCGATCTAAAAAAGGCCCTGAGACATGTATATGATCTTCTGAAAGTAAAAGTTCAGGAGAATGTAGAATTCAATCTTTATCTGGATGCCGAACTTCCTGAAATGATATCTGGTGATCAGGGCAGATTAAATCAGATTTTGGTAAATCTGGCCGGGAACGCCCTTAAATTTACCAGTGAAGGCGAAGTAACAATTTCTGTAAAAAATACTGCAGAAACAGATGATGCTTATCTCATTCGTTTTTCTGTGAAAGATACTGGGATTGGAATCTCTAAACAGCACCTTACCACTATTTTTGAACGCTTTACCCAAGCCGAAGAAAGTACAACCCGAAAATTTGGAGGTACAGGACTCGGACTGAGAATTGTAAAACAGCTTGTTGAACTACATGATTCGAACATACAGGTTAAAAGCCGTGAAGGGATGGGATCTGAATTTCACTTCACAGTAACTTACAAAAAAACATTCGAAGAAAAAGAGGAACCAAAAATACTGCCTGTCAATGATCTAGGCAGACTAAAAATATTACTTTGTGAAGATAACCGCCTAAATCAAAAACTGGCTCAAAATGTAATCGAAGGTTTTGGTTTTGAACTTGATACTGCGGAAAATGGCGATCAGGGTATTGAACTGCTTTCTAAAAATCAGTATGATCTGGTATTAATGGATCTTCAAATGCCTATTCGAGACGGTTATCAAACTACGCATTACATTCGTAACAACATGGGCGATACTATTCCTATTATTGCCATGACGGCTCACTCACTTGCCGGGGAACAGGATCTATGCCTAAATGCCGGAATGGATGGCTATGTACCTAAACCTTTTAAACAGCATGAATTGCTGGAAGCTATTAAAATTGCTTTAAAAAAAGAACGCCGTCCTGCTAAAACTCCGAAAGCTGATTTATCTGATATTGAGGAAACGGATCGCATAAAACCCGGCTGGAAAAAAGAAGTTACTTCTCAGTTTATCAAGAGAGCACCAGCCGAAATTCAGGAGCTTCAAAACGCTGTGAAAAATTCTGATTTTCGCTCGGTTCTTCACACGGCAGAACAACTTCAGGTATGGCTGCATCTTTTTCTGCTTGATGGTCTTAGTAAAGAACTTTCTGTAATTGAAGAACAAGCCCGCAAGAAAAAGTTCACCGCAGAAACGGCAGACAATCTCGACATACTAAAATGCAGTATTCAGGAAATTATAAAAGAACTGCACAACACATTTTAAAAAGCTATGTCATTTTTTAATCAATCAATTTAAATCCTTTATTCCTGATATTCAGAATTTCTACAGCAGGGTCGGCACTTAAATATTTTCGGAGACGTGTGATGTAAACATCCATACTTCTTGCTGTAAACGGACTATTATCGCCCCAAAGAAGTAACAAAGCTTTATTGCGATCTAATAATTGATTTTTATTTTGGATGAGCAAATCCAATAATTCTGATTCACGCTGCGAAAGATTAACCGATTTGCCGTCAATTGTCAATTCTAGTCTATGAAGATTAAACTGAAAATTTCCCACTTTTATATTTTTGTCTGAAGTTATGGGATTATCTTCAGCTGAATGTATATATTTTCGTCGAATTAACTTTTGTATTCGCAGAATAAGCTCTTCCATACTAAAAGGCTTTTTCATATAATCATCAGCGCCAATTTTTAATCCTTTTAAAACATCTGTGATTTCATTTTTCGCAGTAAGAAAAATGATTGGCGTCAGCTGATCTACTATTCGAATGTCTTCTACAAGCGAATAGCCGTCTTTTCTCGGCATCATAATATCAATAATACAAATGTCCGGTTTCTTTCTCTGAAATAACTCCCAGCCTTCTATTCCGTTTTTGGCAATTGTAAAACTAAACCCTCGCAGTTCAAGGGTTTCTTTAATGATAGTCGATAGTACTTCTTCATCTTCTACCAGCAAAACGTGAATTACTTCATTCATAATGGAAATTTAATAATAAAGGTTGTAC
The DNA here is from genome assembly GCF_039595935.1 of Flavobacterium sp. Taxonomy (NCBI): domain Bacteria; kingdom Pseudomonadati; phylum Bacteroidota; class Flavobacteriia; order Flavobacteriales; family Flavobacteriaceae; genus Flavobacterium; species Flavobacterium sp. Next base: position 889,047 of record NZ_JBCNKR010000004.1, read on the forward strand.
CAAATTCTAAACGGCTGTTTACAATTATTTCGCCCGAAAGTAAACTAACGAGTTCTTTAACATAACTCAAACCAATTCCGTAACCTTTTACATCATGCAGGTAGCCAGATGTAATTCTGTAAAATTTATCAAAAATCAAAGGCAGGTTTTCTTCACTTATTCCTTTGCCTTTATCCTGAACTTCGAGCTGCCAGTATTTTGACGAACTCAAAACTTTCACCATAATTTCAGGAGTATTGGAACTATATTTCAAAGCATTATCTATAAGATTGGTCAATATGCCATCAATCATATCTTTATCCGTAAGAATGGTTTCATTTTCTAATTCGGTGCTAATTGTAATCTGATTATGATCATTTACACAAAATTTTTCTACTATGCTTCTTACTAACTCATCAATATTTACATGAGTTAAATTTACATATTTTACGCCCAATTCATATCTCGTTATATCTAAAAGGCGATCTATATTGTAATCCAGTTTGTTTAAAACATCTGCATTAATTTTTAAATAACGATTTGTTTTCTCCGGATTAGCCGCTTCTCCAAACTGTAATAAAGCTTCGTTAGTTGATTTAAGAATAGAAATTGGTGTTCGCAATTCGTGCGTAATATTGCTTATAAAATTATTCTTTTTTAAATCCAGTTGTTTTTGTCTGTAAATTATCAATCCCAAATAGCAAAGACTTCCTCCGCTTAGAATAATCAGAATTATAGATATAGAAATCGGAATTATGTTATTTAAAAGAAGAAATTTTTCTGTTTTAAAAAGTCTCGCTTCAATTACCCAGTTTTTCTCACTTGTTCCTAAAGGAACGCTTACCTCATCTTTAGAATCTAAAACCTCTTTTTTTTGTAATGACAACTTATAGTTAATAGAAATTTTTTCTTTGTCGAGTTCTTTTCTAAAATCTTCACTTACTAATTTCAAATCAACATTTTGTTTATTTGATGAAGCTATTAATTTCACCAAAAACAAACGTACACTTGCGAGATTTGCTGTATCAATTTTTAAAGGCTGCATTCCAATTTTAACCGGTCCTGTCGTTTTTGGAAGATTATTTTTAAAGTTTACATTTTCTTTCTTATCATCAATAACCTCACTTATGATGGATAAATAAGGATCGGCATTAGATAAGCTCATAGGAGTTCTAACCTTTTCTAAAAAATACAAATCAACACTTCGCTGCAGCGCATTTTTGACTTTCACCTGAAAATTCGCCTGACTTTCCTGATAGGTTCTGTAAACCCAGAAAAGCTGAAATAGTAAAATACTACAGGCCGTGATAGAAGTGATTAGGATTATTTTAAACTGATTTTTCATAGCAAATGATTCTATACAAATATATCTCATTTTGGTAATCGGCCGACTCAGTTAACACTAGTTAACATTGGTTAAGAAGGCTTTAACCTCCACGCAGAAGATTAGAACTACTTTTGACTTGTACAACTGAAACAATAGAAATCATGAATAATAAAAAACTTTTAATGTGTGCGGCTTCCTGTTTACTTTTTGTAAATATGAAAGGTCAGACTTCAATTGCAGAAAATGCTTCAAAAAAGTCAATTCAGTTTATTTTGCCAGATGGAAAAGTTCTTAAAAATCTCGACAGCCTTCAAAATGCTTGGGGAAAAGATCAGATACTTTTTAAGCATAATGAAGAAGATGACAAAAATGGCGTAATACATCTTGTAAAGAAAACTTCAGAATTTAAAAATCAGGAATCTAAAAGCAAAAAAGCTTTAGCAGAAATGCTTAACACTCCTGCTCCGCAATTTGAGCTTAAAGATCTTAATGGCAAAATTTGGTCTTTAAAAGAACTTCAAGGCAAAACGGTAGTTTTAAATTTCTGGTTTACCTCTTGTGCTCCCTGTATTAAGGAAATTCCGGAACTTAATAAATTAGTAAATGAATATAAAGAAGTTGTTTTTCTTGGAATTACTTTCAACACTCCCGAACATGTAGAAGCATTTCTAAAAAAACGAGCTTTTAATTACGTTCAATTACCAAATGCAGATGAAATAATTAGTAAGTATAATATCTTCTATTTCCCAACTAGTTTTGTAATTGATAAAAACGGGATTATTAAAGGCGTCCTTGAAAAAAGTGACAACATATATCAGGATTTAAAAACCATCATCGATAAAGAGAGTTAAAAAGGAGACTCAGAATTTTAAAATCATTTTCATTCAAAGTAAAAAAAGATTTATTTTTAATAATTGTATTTGAAAAACAAAATTGTAATTATTTTAATTTTAACTTCACTTACACTTTATTAATAAAGGCCGACATTAATTTTTTACTACTTATGAATGAACTGCGAAAACATATTGAGGAAGTTACGCCGCTCACGGATGAAGAATTTGATTATATAAAAACATTTTTTACTGAGAAAAAAGTAAAAAAACATCAATATCTTCTTCAGGACGGAGACAAAGTTTCTTCTGAATATTGGATCATTAAAGGTATTTTTCGGGCTTTTTATATTGATAAAGAAGGAAAAGAACATATTGTGCAGTTTGCCTTAGAAAACTGGTGGCTCTCTGATTATAATGCTTTTTTTAATGAAAAGGAATCTGATATTAATATTGTTTGCATGGAAGATGCAGAAATTTTATGTCTTACACTTTCCGGAAGAGAAAAAATAGCATCAGAACTTCATAAAATGGAACACTTTTTTAGAATGAAACTGACCAAAGGTTACTCTGCACAGCAACGCAGAATAGTTTCGCTTCTATCAAATAATCCGAAAAAAAGATATGAGGATTTTGCGAGTCTTTATCCAAACATTATGCAAAAAATACCTAAAAAATACATCGCTGAATATCTGGGAGTAAGCCGGGAAACTCTAAGCAGATTGTATTCTAATCATTAAAACTATTTTTTTAAGTATAATCTCATCACTTATTTCTTAGTAAAATCAATGTTATTTGTTTAAAAAACAATAAACATTTAATTATCAACACGTTATACTTAAAAATTCTTAGTATATTTATTGATCCCTACATGCCATTTCCCAAATTAAAATTTTTTTTTCTTAACCCAAGTCAATGATTCCAAAAGAATCGCAGGCCTACTTTTGCCTCATAAAATCATCAGAATTAACAGCTAAGTTTCAATTCTGATTTTAACCCCAAAATCTTTAACTGCTTTACATCTAAAGGCTTGTTTTAAAAATGTGATTCAAATCACACTTTTAAAGTGAGTTGACGCAACCTGTAGTTTTTACAGTTGACGGAACTTTGTCTTGAAAGTAAAGCTAATTACAGATCACAAATTTTGTTTAAAGAATTCAACCAATTAAAAAATAAAAATTATGAAAACAACAGCTTATAAATCAATTTCAAAAAAAGCACTAGCCGTTGCAGCGTGTACTTTTTCTCTAATTACAGGAAATACAAATGCTCAAAATTCCTATAGAATAAAAACAGGAAATGTAACAAAAATAACGTCTAAACTAACCCAATATGAAGTAAATGAACAAAATACAACAGAAGTTCGCAAAGCATTGACAGATTATGTAACAGCATCGATTTCATCAAAAGACAACATTATGGCCGAAGCTTTTTATGAGCAGGACAAAACCAATGTTTTATGGCTGATTGAAAGATGGAACGGAAAACAACAATTGGAAAATTTCAGCAAAAAAGCTCCGGCAAAAGCATTACAGTCTTTAACTGAAAAATTAAAAATTTCTCCTAAAATCTATTATGTAAAAGATTTAGAGCCTTTAACTAAAGAACAATGGCGAAAAACTTCTAAAAAGGAAGACAACCAACTGGTAATAATGCTTTTTGTTGACGGGAAAAAAGGAACCGAACAAAATTTTAAAGACACCTATCATATTGCCATGCCCCAATTTCGCAGCGAGCCCGGCGTAGTAACGTATCAGCTTTCTGAAATTGAAGGAGATGAAACACAATTTGTAACCTATGAAAAATTCAGAAGCAACGATGCTTTTCAGTATCACCTCAACTTTCCTCCTATTAAACCTGTAATAGAATATTTGGAAACGAGTATCAAAAAACCGCCTTTTCAAAACGGAATTCATAACCTAATAGAATTTGCACCGCTTACAAGAGAATAATTCACAAATATAATTTCAAATAATAAATAATTTAAACATTAAAAATCATGAAAAATTTAAAACAAATTATCGTAGCAAGTGCTTTAAGCGCAGTTCCAACTTTGAATGCAGAAGCACAATCTTTAGATCACAAATTAGATGTGATGAATAAATTAGCAACGCCTTCACATGTTTCTGTGATGCCTGTTTCACAATTATTGAATGCACCCGGAAACGAAGCTTTAAGAGATTTCTTTTTTAATCCTGTAAAAGACAAAACCGTTTTAAAAGGTAAAAAAATTGCAGTGCTTGCCGCAGATGGTTTTGAAGAAATAGAATTAACAGGACCAGTTTGGTACTTTAGAGAATTAGGCGCTCAGGTTGATATTGTAGCTCCTAAATACAATCCTGCTCCGGCAAGATATGGTTTAAGCGCTCCAGAAATGGCACAAACACATATTATGGCTATTCAATATTTACAGCCTGTTGGATGGATTAAATTTGACAGAACGGCCGATCAGATTAAAGTAAGTGATTACGATGCTGTATTCATTCCGGGTGGTGCGTGGAATCCTGATAATCTTCGTTATGACAAAGATGTTATCAAATTCATTCAGGATTTTAATAAATCAGGAAAACTAATTGCGGCTATTTGTCACGCTCCAGTTGTATTAGCTTCTGCTGATATTTTAAAAGGAAGAAAACTTACCGGATACTGGAACATTCAAATTGATCTTAAAAACGCAGGCGGAATCGTATCTGATCAGCCAGTAGTTGTAGATTCTAACATTATTACAAGCAGACACCCAATTGATGTTGCTGATTTTTCTAAAGCTGTTGAAAGCTGGTTAGCTAAAAAATAATTCATCCCATTACAATTAAAAAATAACGGAAGATGAAAATGATCTTCCGTTATTAAAAACAAAAATTATTAAATAGAATTTAGACTCTTAAAAACAATGAAAACAAATATTTTCGAACCCGTTACTCTTGGTTCATTACAATTAAAAAACCGCATTTCGATGGCGCCTATGACTAGAGCAAGAAATGCAGACGGAATTCCGAACAATGACAATGCAATTTATTACTCGCAGCGTGCCGGAGCCGGATTAATTATTACCGAAGGAACAGCGATTTCTGATACTGCAAAAGGTGTTCTGTATATTCCGGGTTTATATACTGCTGAACAAGTTGAAGGCTGGAAAAAAGTAACCAAAGCAGTTCACGAAAAAGGAAGCACCATTTTTACTCAATTATGGCACGTGGGCAGAGTTTCTCACACTTCAAATCAGCCAAACGGAATTGCTCCTGTTGGCCCATCAGATATTCAGGCTGAAACTTCTTATGCCTGGGGTTATGATGAAAACGGAAAAGAAGGTCCTGTAATTTCTTCTAAACCAAGAGCCCTTTCTACCAGCGAAGTAAAAGAAGTTGTGAATGATTTTGCAAAAGCAGCCAAAAATGCTCTTGAAGCAGGTTTTGACGGAGTTGAAATTCATGGTGCGAATGGATATTTGATTGAACAATTTTTAAATCCGTTTGTAAACAATCGTAAAGACGAATATGGTGGAACTATAGAAAACCGATCTCGATTTTTATTAGAAATTGTAGATGCTGTTATTGAAGTTCTTGGTAATGAAAAAACAGCAATCAGACTTACGCCTTACGGTGGTTTGGGAGATTTACCACATTATGATGAAATTGAAGCAACTTATCAATATCTGGCAAAAGAATTAACTAAAAGAAATCTGGCTTATGTTCATTTAATGGATCAGCAGTCTAAAGGAAGTCATGCTTTGCCTGATGGATTTTTGGAACGCTTTAGAAGCTGGTACGATGGTGTAATTATTCTGGCAGGAAGCATGACCCGCGAAAAATCTGAAAAACTAATTAATGCCGGAACTATTGATGTTGCTGGTTTTGGTGAACCTTTTATTTCAAATCCTGATTTGGCAGAACGCTTAGAAAACAATTGGGAATTGACTCCTCCAGATCGAAATTTATATTACGGTTTAGGAAATCAAGGTTATACGGACTGGAAAACGTATAAAGAACTACAATTACTTTAAATTTTATTTTCCAATCATTCTTTTGCGAAGTCTGCTTAGGGATTCTGGTTTAATACCAATGTAAGATGAAAGCTGATTCTGTGATACTAGTTGAAAAAGATAAGGTTCTTTTTTCAAGATGGTTTTATACCGTTCTTCGGGAGTTTGAAAATGAAGCATTTCTTCTCTTTCGATAATAATAAGGTAAGCAGATTCGGCTATTAATCTTCCAAATTTTGACCAATTTGGAGAACTGTTATACAAGTTTTCTACTTTTTCATATTCTAAAGCAATCACTTTCGAATCTTCCATCGCCCTGCAATAATACTGAGCTGTTCTCTGGGTAATAAAACTAGCAAAATCAACCAGAAAATCATTGGGTTTAGCAAACCTGCAGTTGATTTCGTTTCCTTTATAATCCACATAAAACATTCTAAAAAAGCCGCTTTCTATAAAATAGATATGCCGGCAGATTTCTCCTTGCTGTAACAAGTCTGTATCTTTTGAAACTTCCCTTCTTTCAATGATCGGAAGCATCAAATTATACTCTTCATCAGACATAGGAACAAATGATGTTATGACATTTTTAATAGCATCCATAGCAATACGTTAAGAGAAATAACTTGTTTAAAATTAGATTTTATTCTGCTAAATACAAAATTCTTTCTCTCTAAAAATCAACATTCGTTCTTAACCAAAGTCAATGACGTTACTGATTTTCCGTCTCTACCTTTGCCATGTAAATAAATTGAAAATCAATTAATTAAATATTTCATTTTAAAATAATCTATTACCAACGTTTAAAAAACTTAATCATGAAAACCAGATTTAACATCGACACTAAGACAAACAAAAATCTAAAATTAGGATTCAAAATTCATTTCCTTGTCTTTTTATTAGCAACCCCAATAATCTTTATTATTTGGTATTTAACAGACACTACTTATCCATGGCCTTTATGGTCTACATCTGCCTGGGCAGTTGGAGTTGTTTTTCACTATTTAGGTGTATATGTATTCAGAAAAAATAGAATCTAAAACGAAGAAACCATGGAAACAAATACAACATTCAGACGTATCGTAACCGGACATAATACAGAAGGTAAAGCGATTATTATTTCAGATGAAGTTCCAACAAGAACTTATATGGTTGGCGGACCAAACGGAGCCAAATTTCATGAGGTTTGGAACACGAAACAAACTCCTGCTTTAATTGATGCTGTTTCTCAAGATCCTGAAGAAACCGGACTTATTCTGGGGCCTCCAAAACAGGGAACAAGAATACGAGTTATCGATTTTCCGCCAGAAGGTGATGAAATACGAAATCTTACCAAAGAACAAGCTGCTGAGCATTTTAAAACCATGAACGGTGAGCACGCTTCTAAAGCGGGCGGAAATGCACCTCATCCTTTAATGCATAAAACAGAAACGATTGATTACGGAATTGTTCTGGATGGCGAATTAACCTTAATTGTTGACGAAGGTGAAACCACAGCAAAAGCAGGAGATATTATTGTGCAAAGAGGTACAAATCATGCCTGGAGCAATAAATCAGGAAAAGTATGCCGTGTTGTCTTCATCTTAATTGACGGGCAATTTGAAGAAAACCTTCGTTAAACCTAAACAAAATAGTATGCGAGTAAATCCTATAAACCCAGAAACAATGAACGAAGAAGTTCGATATGTACATGATGAAATTTTTAAACTCATTACAAACAGTCAGGGACCGGTTTCAATGATTAACGATGAAGGTGCTCTAACCGGTCCTTTTCCTCCCATGCTGCGTTTTCCTCAATTCGGAATTACGGCTTTAAGCTTTGTGCGTTCATTAGATAATCATGCATCGCTTCCTAAAAAAGTTCGGGAAGTGGCCATTCTTACGGTTGGTGCCGCTTTTGGCGCACGATTCGAATTGTATGCACACGAAATCATGGCCAGACATTTTGGTTTTTCTGCAGCAGCAATAGCATCACTGGCATCGGGAATTCGTCCGGCTGAGTTAAATCACGAAGAAGCCATCGCTTATGAAATCGCTTCTGTTTTAACAAAAGGGAGAATTATTCCAGACTCTGCTTATAATCTCGCAAAAGAAATATTAGGAGAAGAAGGTCTGGCCGAACTTATATTTTTAATTGGAGCCTACACCCTTCTTGCAACAGTTTTAAATGGTTTTGATGTGCTTTCCTAATTCATATAAGACATCCAATTTTATAAAAAATAAAAACAAATAATAAATTTTAAAACAATGAAAAAATCGAAAATTAATACTCAAAATTCCTTAAAAACAATTCCCAAACTTTTTCTGTTATTGTTTACAGCCATTGCAACTGCATCCTGTTCAAACGATGAAAATACACCCGATGCCAAAAAATCTCCAGTTGTACTTGTACATGGCGCATGGCAGGCATCTTATGTGTGGGACCAAACCGAAACTGATTTAAAAGCAGCTGGTTACAATGTTACGGTTGTAAAATTACCAGGACACGGTGACGATACAACTCCTGCTTATCAGGTTTCGTTTAAAGCTTATGTTGACGAAGTTAAAAAAGCTATTAACAGTTATAACGAACCTGTAATTTTAATTGGACATAGTTTAGGCGGCGCTGTTATTACGCAAACGGCTGCCGAAGTTCCTCAAAAAATAAAAAAATTGGTTTATGTGGCTGGTTTTATTCCACAAAGCGGAAAAAGTGTTTTAGATTATTCTCAAATGGACAAAGCATCACTTTTGCCTGCTTCTTTACAATTATCTGAAGATCAAACTTTAGCAGGAATTGTAAATCCAGAAGTTAATCTTCCTAAAATATTTTCTCAGGATGCTACAGAGGCTCAAAAACAGTTTCTTGTTGCAAAATACAAAGCCGAACCTACAATTCCGCTGGCAACACCTTTGACTTATAAAACTGAGGATTACAATTTAGCAGGCAAAAAATATTACATTTTTACAACAGCTGATCATACAATAACATATTCTTTTCAACAGGAAATGGCTAAAACTGCAGGTATTACCAATACTTATACGGTCAATTCAGGGCACAGTCCGTTTATATCTAAATCTCCAGAATTGACTAAACTTTTAAAAGAAATTATATCAAAATAAATAGTAGTCTTTTTTGATTGAGAAAAGCTTCCTGAAAAGTATTCAGGAAGCTTTTTTATTAATTCAGAAATTTTAATTCCCTCTGAAATCAATTAGAATTTGGTGCTTTAAAAATCTTATTGCATATAAAATTACTCTTATGCCAAACAATTTCCGTTTGGTGTCATTTCTTTTAAGTTTATTTTATATCTGCTATAATTTTAGATTCCGATCAAGCACTTTACAATGCTTATATAAACGCTAAGCATGTACGTTCCTGTTTATCTAATTTATAAAACACAAAATCTGTCCATTCGGCTTTAAATCCAAAATCATTTAAAAAAATAAACTAATAACCAAACCAGCTCATTATGGAAAACTACTTACACGGCTTACTTGACGAAGACAACGATCCTATTATCCAGCAATACTTAAAATACATCGACGAGGGAATTCCGCGTACGAATAAACCAAAAGACGTATTAATCATTGGTGCGGGAATGGCCGGAATGGTCGCCGCAGCTTTGTTAAAACAAGCCGGACATAAAGTTACAATTGTCGAATCAAATACCCGTGTTGGCGGCAGGATCAAGACTTTTAGAAATTCTAAAGACAAAAAATATTTTGAAGATGATAGTGTTTATGGCGAAGCCGGTGCGATGCGTATCCCGACCATACACCAAATGGTTTTAAAATACATTGCTAAACTCGGACTTAAAACCGAACCTTTTTATTATCTGTCTGTCGATAAGGAACAGGCAATTGCACATCAGGCAGACCCTTCAAAACCAGAACCCGAAGTTACCAGAAATTCTATTTTTTACGTTAACCGCAAACGTGTTGTGCAAAATGAATATATCCGAAAAGATGGCGCTAAGGTCGATGTAAACAAACTTTTGGACTTTAATTTGGGAAGCAGTGAAAACATGCGTGCTGACGTATTAATGGCCAATCTTATTAATCCGCTTAAAGCTTTTATTGCTGAAGATCCTGAAAAAAACTGGCCATTATTGATCGAGCGTTACGGAGAATATTCGATGCGCCGTTTTTTAAAGGAAAATTCGATGTATTCAGAAAATGCTATCGAAATGATTGGCGTAATGCAAAATCTGGAGTCGAGAATGGCTTATGATTTTATTCAGAGCTTTATTGAACAAAATATCATCAAAGATTCTACTCGCTTTTTGGAAATCGTGGGCGGAAGCGACATGCTGCCAAATGCTTTCTTTAAAGCCCATCATCTTGAAGAAAATACCTATTTTGACTGCAGGATGACCAAAATGATGCTCGTTAACAACAAAGTAAAAATAGAAGTAGATATTGAGGTTCAGCGTGATTTTCAGTTTTATGAAGATGCCGGTTTCAAAGCATTAAAAACGCCGGTTAGTGATCTTGAATTTGATGAAGTAATTGTTACCATACCTTTTTCGGCATTAAGACATGTGTATGTAACACCACAATTCAAACAGCTTAAAAGAAAAGCAATCCGCGAACTGCATTACGATTCTGCTACTAAAATTTTATTGGAATTCCGTGAGAAATGGTGGCAGGAAGCGCCTTATAATATTGTGGGCGGCGGTACCATTACTGATTTTTCTAACCGTTTTACTTATTATCCGAGCAATGATCTGGGAAGCAAAGGACACGGTGTCGTGCTGGCATCTTATTGCTGGTCTGACGAAGCAAGCCGCTGGGATTCTATGGACGATGACGACAGGTATTTTTATGCACTTAAAAACCTGGCCATCATGCACTCTGATGACGAAAAAGAACAACAGCGTATTATCGACCTTGCCGTAGTGAGTTCGAGTATCAAAAACCGTAAAGACAAAAACGGAAAATTAATTGGCGGTGCAACACAAAGCTGGATGCGCGACCCTTATGCTTATGGTGAAGCCGCAATATTTAATCCGGGACAATTACATTTATTACAGCGTCATATAATCTCAACCGAGTGGAATGGCAAAGCACATTTTGCCGGAGAACATACTTCTCTGAAACATGCCTGGATAGAAGGCGCCATCGAGTCTGGAATTCGCACCGCACTTGAAGTTAACGAAAATACCGGTAACCTGAATAATCCAATTTAAGATGTCACAGAACAAAATAACCGTTGCAAAATACCTGCAAATACGTCTGGAACAATTAGGGCTTACCCATTTATTTGGAATTGCAGGCAATTATACCGCGCCATTTTTAAATACAATTCACGAAGACAAAAAGGCAAAAATTAAAATCGTAAACGACACAAATGAAATAAACGCCGGACATTGTACAGATGCCTACGCACGTCAAAACGGTTTTGCAGCAGTAGCCGTAACGTATGGCGTAGGAGCATTTACGCTGCTTAACTCAGTTGCAGGCTCTTATGTAGAACACTGTCCTGTACTTGTTATTAATGGCGCTCCAACGAACAAAGACCAACAGCGAAGCCTAGTTCAGGGCATGCTGGCATCACACATGACAGGTGATATGTACAGTAACATCAACGTATTCCGAAATGTTACTGTCGCTGCAGAACAAGTAACAGGTTCATCAGATGCTCCTTATAAAATTGATGCCGTGTTAAATGCCTGTATTTTATACGGAAGACCAGTTTATCTTGAAGTTTTTGAAGATGCCTGGCGAATGGAATGCGATCCGCCTGCCGCTCCATTGGCTGAAAGAGAAACTTCTAAATGTAAAAATAGTGCTCGCAAGGCTGCTCAAAGAGTGGCAGCAATGGCACGTGGAAAAGAAATTATTTTTTGGGGCGGTATAGAAATTCAGCGCTATGGTATTCAAAAAGAATTCCTGGACCTTATCGAAACTACTGATACAGAATTTGTAACTTCAATACTTGGCAAATCAATCGTATCTGAAAACCATCCTAAATTTAAAGGTGTCTTTAATGGTAAAGCATCACCAAAAGACGTTAAGGAACAATTCGAAAAAGCCCAGCTTAAAATTGGTCTTGGTGTATGGACAACCGGTAAAAATCTGGGTGGTTTTGATGTCTGGAAAGAAGATACTGTACTTGCTAATCATAGTGGTGTAAGAATTGGCGCTTCTTACATCGCCAATGTATCGCTAAAAGATTTTATGGTATTTCTGAAAGAAGAACTTACCAAAGTTAAATTTAGTGCTTACGAAATGTATGATGATAAAGAACTGCCGGAATCCTTTTTTGTTGCAGATGACAGCATTCTGAAAAAAAGCAAACCGGAACTGACTTATGATACATTTTTTAAAAGAATCAATACTTTTATAGACGAACGTCATGTAGTAGTTGCAGATGCAGGTTTTCCTTTATTAGGTGCTCAGGGTATTCGTATTGCAGAACCTAACGGATTTATAGCGCAGGCATCATGGCTTTCTATAGGGTATTCTGTTCCTGCTGCAACCGGAATAAAATGTGCCAGACCTGATAAAAGACCGGTAGTATTTGTTGGAGACGGTGCTTTTCAGGAAACTTGTCAAGCCATATCAACACAAAATAAACTGAAACATGACACTATTATTTTTGTTTTGGATAATGGTATTTATGGTATCGAACAAATGCTTGTAAATCCGAATCCGTTTCGTGGTGAAGACAAAGTAGAATACAGTGTTCCCGATTTAAACAACATTTACGATTACAACGAAATGCACCGTTGGAAATATGCGAAACTTGTTGATGTATTTGGAGGCAAAGGTTTTGAAGTGAGCAGTCTCGACGAGCTTGAAGAGGTTTTAAAACAGCTTGACGGCATTAAGGAAAATACCATTGTACATGTAAACATACCAAAAACGTCTATTCCTGAAGCCATCGCTTATAAAACAGAAGAACCCGGAGAAGATGAATTTCTGGATAAAGACTGGAGTTTATGTTAGGTTAAAACATTTAGTAATAAAAAAAGAGCCGTCTCAGTTCTAATTCTGAGGCGGCTCTTTTTGAATAAAAATCATTATTTTAAGATTCTACAGAAATACCAAATACCTTAAAACCCAACCGCTTTATTATTCAGTTTCTGTTTTCTAAACTGATAAACCGAACCTGCAATAAAAAGCAGTAATATAACCAAAAGCGTATTCCCAATTACCGGATCTTTAATATCTTTTGCCAATGGATGTCCTAACGGAATTCTTGTAAAAGTTTCATTTACGGTTGGAACAAGAGAAAGAAAAAAACTAAAAGACAACCAGAAATTTTCAAAATAACGCGCTCTCCCGCTATTCGTTCTTTTCGAATTCAGAAAATAAGCTGCTAATACCAGAACGATTATAAAAATAGAAAAGGCATGTCCCGGATTAAATCCGCCATGTTTTGAAATTCCTAATGAAGTTAATGAGGTAATGATTGTTCCGTAAAAGTAAATTTTACCGGATATTTTGTTCAGATTGATTTTACCATACTTGATAAAATCTACTAATGCTGCCACAATAGCACCAACACCTATAATTGTGTGAAAAATTCCCAGACTTGATAATCCCATTTTTTATTGATTTAAATGATTAAAAATACAGGGACAAACTTCTAACAGTTCTAAGAAAATGTTTTTGCCAATTCGTTCAATTATTTGGCAAATTTGTTCACAATCATTATTGCATTTTTTGACGGTAATTTGTGGGACTGATATTGTATTTGCTTGTAAAACTTTTGGTAAAATTCGCCAGATCATTAAAGCCGCAGTCGAATGCAATTTCACTAATGCGCTGATCAGAAAACTGAAGTAATTCTGCCGCTTTCTCCAGTTTTTTAGTTTTAATATAATTGGCAGGAGTATCATTGTAAATCTTTGCAAATTCACGTTTGAATGATGACAAACTCAAATTGTTCTGCTGCGCCAACTCTTCAATTGTGAATTGAGAAAACAAATTTGCTTCAATTATTTGTTTGAAAGTGTAAGTAGCTGGAGAAAAAAGCTGGGATAATATCAGCTGTATAGATTCTGAATTTTGTGTCTGAGACAACAGCAATATTATTTCCTTTACTTTAAGCACTAATATATCTTCATTAATAAGAGACGGATTTTCAAAATAAAACAATAATCCTTCAATGTATTTTTGAATTAGAAAATCGTTATTTATTTTTTCACTTGATTTATTCGATACTACATTATTAGGTTTCTGGAATAGTAAAGGAAGTTCTCTGTCGTATATTTTTTTTAATATTTCAGGGTAAAATGTAACGATCACAATTTCGCAATTACTGTTTGATTTTGAATTGTGTATTTGTTTTCCAGAATTTATGCAGTTCAATAATAACGAATAATTAGCAGCAAGGCTGATTTCTTCTTCATCGATTTGATATTCAACCTCTCCTCCTTTCACATATAAAAAACAAGCCTGTTCTGTAACCGGAAAATCGAATTTAAAAGGCGGTGTTAATTCAATTTTTTGAATTAGGGTTTTGCAATATAAATCGTGTTTTTTATAGTCGTTTATCATAACTTTTTCTTCTTTACACTTTAATATTGCGTTCAAAGTTAATCTATAAAAATGATAAATCTCAAATTGCTGAATTTCGCCTTTCTTAATACAAAAAAGATAAAGTCTACTGACAAACAGCTGTCATAATGCCCCATTACTTTTGCTCAATAACTTTAAAAGAAAAGAGAAATGAATTTAGTATCAATTCGCATTATTACGGCCCGTTTAGAAGAATTAGTTAAATTTTATGAGCTTATTACCGGTGTAACTGCTGTGCAATATACTCCGGATTTTGCCGAAGTTAAAACACCAGCTACAACATTAGCTATTGGAAGTACCAAAACCCTTCAGTTTTTTGGAGGTGACGAGGTTGCAAAACCAGCTCAAAACAATAGTGTTATTATTGAATTTCGTTCAGATGATGTTGAACAAGACTATAACAGACTGGCCGACAGCCTTCAAAACAAAATCGTTCAAAAACCCACAATAATGCCGTGGGGAAACAAATCATTTTTATTTCGTGATCCTGATGGTAATCTGGTAAATTTATTTACTCCCGTAACCAAAGAAGCAATTGCAAAATTTAGCAGTCAAAATTAACACTCGTAACCCTATTTCCCTATTAATTAATTCGCAGTTTTATCAAAATTTTTGGTGATTATGACGATTAAAAAGCAACTATAGAAAAACAAAAAGTCCTAATTTTTCGATTAGGACTTTTTTATGTTTAGTTAAGATTTATTAGAAGTAAAAAAATCATACGCTCTTTTCTCTGCATACGAATACATTGAATCTTTCAGCGGAAAAGCACAATGTCCGCCATATTTTGGAGTTTCCAGATAAACATATACACTATCTTGTGCAATAGCTTTAGGATAACATCTTTCACCAAGAAAAGGATCATCAAGCGAATTGATAATTAAAACCGGCGTCGTGATATCTTTAAGCGAAAACTCCGGAGAAACACGTGTGTAATAATCATCACGGCTGGCATAACCATGAAGAGGCGCCGTAAAATACTGATCGACTTCATCAAAAGAAGAAATTTTATCAATTTGATCCTTATTTATAAAGTCTGGGAACTGAGCCGCTTTATATTTTAGTTTTCTTTTAATATCAATTGTAAAATTCTTTAAGTACACACGGTTAAAACCTTGTTTTAGCACCTCAGCACTTGTTGCGATATGTGTAGGCACAGATACTGATACTCCGGCTTTTATACGATCATCAATTTTTGTCCAGCCAAAATAATTCAGCAGCTGAACCCCTCCCATCGAATAGCCAATCATGTATACTTCTTCAAATCCTTTTTTTAAAACAAACTGAACAACCTCATCAAGATCATCAACAGCACCGTGATGATACAGTCTCGGGAGTCGGTTCATTTCACCTCCGCAAGTGCGGTTATTCCATGCAAAAACAGAAAACCCCTTCTGCTGAAAATAAGCCGCACAGCTATTATTATAGGTTCTTCGTGAATCTCCTTCGAGACCGTGACATAAAATAACAGCCTTTTTAGAGTCGTTTAGTATAAAATCGACATTGATAAAATCTCCATCGTTTAGTTCGATTTTTTCCCTTGTATATTGAGGCGCATCAAACTTTTTAATCAACGCAGCATAAATAGTCGAAACATGTCTGTTGCGATGAATAATAGGAGGAAAATTGTATTTGGATTGTTCAATTATTGGCATGATAAAAGAGTTTTTTACGGTGCACAATACAAATCTAAGAAATCAATCAATATGTAATCAAAAACTGTCTTTTTTTATTTCACATTTATCAATCTATTATTTTTTCAGGTCTAATCTTAAAGTTATGTCATTATTATGGGGCATTAATTTTTAATGTTTTTTTAAGAAAATTTTAATGAAGCACTATGAAGTTATATCTTGTTTAATATATTTGTAATCAGTCTAAATAAGAATAAATCATTTAATTTCATATGAAAACAATTTTCAAAACACTTAAAAACAATCGTTTACAACAAGTGTTTCTAGTTTTTCTAACTATCTTTTTATGTTCAGAAACCGCTTTTTCTCAGTCAACTACAGGTACAATTTCTGGTAAAGCAATTTTGAAAGACGGAAATTCTTTACAAGGTGCAACAGTAAAAATTTCAGAATTAAATAAATCTACAACTACAGATTCTGACGGTTCTTATCAATTAAAAAATATTCCTTTCGGAACGTATTTAGTTGAAATAAAATTAAACGGTTACGAGTCTACTCCAGCTTCGGTTTTAGTCGATCAAAATAATCCAAATGCAACTCTGGATTTTGAATTGACTTATACTTCACAAAAATTAGAAGAAGTAATTGTAAGTTCTGGAGGAAACCGATTTGCCAGAAAAGAAAGTGAAGAAGTTTCGAAAATGAAACTTAAAAATATGGAAAACCCTCAAACTTATACTATTGTAAGCAAGGAACTTATGAAAGAGCAAGTTATTACAGATTATAACAGTGCTTTTAAAAACGTTCCTGGTGCCGGTATTGCCGAGGTTAGAAATCAGGGAAGAACAACGAATATTTCAAGAGGTTTTGCAACACCACAATTGGTAAGAAACGGAGTTGGAAGTTTTACTTATACCACGATCGATCCATCTAACTTAGAACGTATTGAGGTTATCAAAGGACCATCTGCAACTTTATTCGGAAGTACAATTTCTTCTTTTGGAGGTTTATTCAACAGAGTAACTAAAAAACCTTTTGATTTCTTTAAAGGTGAAGTATCCTACTCTGCTGGTGATTGGGATTTGAATCGTTTTACAGCCGATATCAATACACCTCTTAACGACGAAAAAACAGCACTTTTTAGAATTAATACGGCTTTACACAGCGAAAGAAGCTTTCAGTACGCAGGATTCAATAAAAGTTTTTTTATTGCGCCAAGTTTTTCTTATCAGGTAAACGAAAGATTAACTTTACTTATTGATGCTGAGTTTAGTGCAGCAAAAGGAACTTCTCCAACAAGATTAGCGCCTTATACAAAAGCAGATGCTACAGCTCATAGTATTAAAGAAATGGGAATTCCATACAAATTGTCTTTCGCTAACAATACGGTTAATTACACAAGTCAGCAATACAATATTTTTGCTCAGTTGAAATATCAAATTTCAGATGAATGGACATCGCAAACTATCATTTCCCGTACAAGATCATCTTCAGAAGGATATACGGTACAATTAACTGCTTTGAGTAATGAAACTTTAAGACAACAGGTTACCAATCAGGATTATCCATATTATGGAACTGACATTCAGCAGAATTTTAACGGAGATTTTAAAATTGGAAGTCTGCGTAACAGAGTGGTTGCTGGTTTAGATTTTTACAGCCTTCGCGCAACACGCAACGATGCATCGATAAACATGCCGGCTATCAATTTTAGAACACCTGGCGATGCTTACAACAACTTTACTCTTGAAAAGATTAAACCAATGTTTGCAACAGCTACTTACGCAAATTATGTTTCTAATAATGAGAGAACATACAGCGCTTATGTGTCTGATGTATTGAACATTACAGATAAATTAATCGTAATGGCCGGACTTAGAGCTGACCGTTATATTAACAAAGGAGCGTATTATCCAAGTACAAATACTACAACAGGAAATTACAACCAAACGGCATTTTCTCCAAGATTTGGAGCCGTTTATCAAATCGTAAAAGACAAAGTTTCTGTATTCTCAAATTACATGAACGGATTTAATAATGTTGGAGGTTCAGATTTTAACGGAGATACTTTCAAACCAAATCAGGCAAATCAGTTAGAAGGAGGATTTAAATTCGACTTTAATAAAATCAGTGCCACTTTAAGTTATTATGACATTAAAGTAACGAATATAACTCGTGAAGATCCGGATCATGCTAACTTTCAAATTCAGGACGGAACACAGTTAAGTAAAGGTTTTGAAGCTGAACTTATTGCAAACCCAATTAAAGGTTTAAACATTGTAGCGGGTTATACATATAATGACAGCAGATTGACTAAAGCAAGTCCGGCAACAAACGGATTACGACCAACAACTGCAGGTTCGCCAACAACGGCTAATCTTTGGGCAAGTTACAGATTAACCGAAGGTGCAGCATCTGGTCTTGGATTTGGTGTGGGTGGAATTTACGGAAGCCAGTATTACCAAACTAATACAGCAGCTTTTAAATTCCAAATTCCGGAATATACTGTTTTAGATGCCTCTGTTTTCTATGACAGACCAAAATACAGATTAGGTTTAAAAGTGGATAACTTAACAAACGAAAAATATTGGTCATACCGTTTAGCAGCTCAAAATCCTACGAGAGTTACAGGAAATATCACCTTTAAATTCTAAGATTTTAAGTTAATCATTCTAAATGATATTATCTACATTTGGATTTTATTACAAATTATGACTAAAGGTTTTAAAAACACCATAAGACAAATACATTTGTGGCTCGGTTTAGCATCGGGCCTCATTGTTTTTATAGTAAGCATAACCGGATTTTTGTATGTTTTTGAAGAAGAAATCCGTGATTATACCAACAAAGAATATCTGCATGTTCCCGTTCAGCAAAAACCTTTTATAGGTCTGAAAACCATAATTGAGAATTATGAACGTCTGGAGCCTAAACAGAAAATTACGGCATTAAAAGTAAACAAAGAAGAACCGAATGCTTCAGTTGAAATTTCGACTAAAAAGAAAAAAGCGTATTATTTTAATCCTTACGATGGCTCTTTAATTAACAAACAAAGTGCCGATTGGTTAAATATTGTTCTTGAAATTCATCGCACTTTACTGTTAGGCGAATTTGGAGAATTTATTCAGGGCTGGTCTGTGGTGATTTTTATTATCATGCTGATTACCGGACTTATTTTATGGTTTCCAAATCAGAAGCGTTTAATAAAACAATCGCTGAAAATAAAATGGAGCGGTTCTTTTAAAAGAGTAAACTATGATTTGCATCAGGTTTTAGGATTTTATGCTTCTTTAATTTTGCTTTTAATTGCTTTTTCAGGAACCTATTTTAAATACGATACCGTAAAAAAAAGCGTGAGTTTGGTAACGGGAACTAAACTAAGAAAAGGCGACGAAATTGCATCAAAGGAAAAAATTGATTCAACGACAATTCCGGTTCGATATAACAACATTTATGAAACTGCCAATTCAAAATATCCAGGTGCAGCTTCAGTTTCATTCTCCATTAGAAAAACGGGAGAGTTGAGATTAAGAATGACCTATCCAAACGACTGGGCCAGAAATCAAAATACTATTTTCTTTGATGGAAAAACAGGACAAATACTGCGAACCAAACTCTATAAAGACAATAATGCAGCAGATATTTATGAAGCCAGCAACCATGATCTGCATACCGGAGTTTTCTTTGGAATTACAGGAAAAATAATCTGGAGTTTAGTAAGTATTATTGGAGCATCACTGCCTATAACCGGATTTATCATTTGGTGGAAAAAAGGCAAAAAATCAAAATCTAAAAAGGCAAAAGCAAAAAAATAATAGTGCCGAAATATTCCAATAAAAAAAATCCAAATCCCAATTTTAAGTTGGAATTTGGATTTTCTATTTTGAAATTTTTGTAAACTTTTATTCTAAAACAAAACTTACACTAACATTTGCAGTAATTTCAATCTCACCAATTGCTAATGTTTCATTAGAAGCTCCTGCATTATCAGCAGCCATTGATTTCATAGCAGCGTACATTGGCTGAGGACGGTAAATTTGAGTATTATCTGAAATTGTATACGCTTTACCTACTTTTTGTCCTAAAACAGAAACATAATCCTCTGCTTTTAATTTAGCTTCTTTCATCGCTAATTTTCTAGCCTCAGATTCTAACTGCGCTAATTTTGAAGTTTCAAAAGAAACTCTGTCAATGCGGTTAATTCCCTGCTGAACCAAACCTTCCATTAATTCATCATATTTAGATAAATCTTTTAAAATGATTTCCACAGTCTGCGTTGCATTATAGCTTGTTTTCTTTTTCTCGTAATCGTATTGTGGATTAAGAGCTACTTGTTTTGTTTTGAAATCAGCTGTTGGAACATTCATTTTTTTGATGAATTTTAAAACAGCGTCCATTTTTTCGTCATTTTGTTTTTTGACATCTTTAGCAT
The DNA here is from genome assembly GCF_039595935.1 of Flavobacterium sp. Taxonomy (NCBI): domain Bacteria; kingdom Pseudomonadati; phylum Bacteroidota; class Flavobacteriia; order Flavobacteriales; family Flavobacteriaceae; genus Flavobacterium; species Flavobacterium sp. The sequence continues at coordinate 909,736 of NZ_JBCNKR010000004.1, forward strand.
TATTCCCTTTTGTTTCAACCGTAGCTGAAATACAAACCTGATCAGGGGCTACTTTTACTTTTCCTTCCCCATTTACATTAATTTGAGGAATTTGTTTGGTTTCCTGGCCGTAAGACATAGTCATAAACATGATTGTTAAAAATAATACTAGTTTTCTCATTTCTGTGATATTTTAAGTTATTTGATAAAGGCATTTCAAAAGTTATGCCAGCATTATAATTTTCCCAATTTCGCCATTCCAAAAAGAATTAAAATTGGCACTAAAAGTAAAATAACAATAAACGTATGATCGGTAATTAAAGAAGGTTCTTTTATCAAAGTAATTAAGTATCCGCCAATTGCGCCGCCAAAATGCGCTGTATGACCAATATTATCATTTTTAGCTTTCATTCCGTAAATTGAATACAATAAATATAAAATTCCAAAAAGATAAGCCGGTATAGGTATAATACCAAAAATTCCCAACGTCATATCTGGCTGAAATAAAATTGCCGAATACAAAACTCCGGTTACAGCACCAGAAGCTCCAACTGCACGATAACTGTAATCATTTTTATGAAATAACATTGTAAGCAGACTTCCAAAAATCAAACTTCCAAAATAAACCAGAGCAAATGAAAAATTTCCTAAATTATTAATAACAACCGGAGCAAAAAACCAAAGCGTAATCATATTAAAAGCCAAATGCATAAAATCGACATGCAAAAATCCAGACGAAAGCATTCTAATTTGTTCCCCTGCTCTTATACTTCCTATGTGAAATTCATATTTTCTAAAAAAATAAAGATCATTAAAACCTTTATAGCTGATTAATACATTGGCAACGATAATTCCAATTAAAATGGCATTCATAAATATTATTTAATGTGAAATGTAAAGATAAACATTATCAAATATAAGTTGAAGAATATCCAAAATATCAACCCTATTCATTTTTCGTTATATTTGCAGAAAAAATTTAGATGCAATTTATTGTTTATATCTTAGCCTATCCTTTACTTTGGCTAATCTCTATACTCCCATTTCGTTTATTTTATTTGTTCTCTGATTTTATATACATCTTAGTTTATAGAATTATTGGATACCGCAAAAAAGTAGTTCGCGAAAACCTGCTGCTTACTTTTCCGCATTTAAGTGATGCCGAAAGAAAGAATATTGAGAAAAAATTCTATAAACACATGTGTGATATGTTTCTGGAAATGATCAAAACCATGAGCATTACCCCGGAAGAAATGGAAAAAAGATTTCAGGTAACCAATATTGATCTTGTTCTGGATTATGCTAAAAAAGGAAAAAGCGTCATTCTTGTGGCATCGCATTATGCAAGTTATGAATGGCTTTTAACAATTAATCCAAAACTTGGTTTTCAGGGAATCGCAGTTTATAAAAAACTGGCTAATCCTTATTTTGATAAACTGGTTCGAAAAATACGCTCAAAATACAATACCGAAATGATCGAAACCAGAAAAGCGATTCCAACTATGGCGCAAAACCAGCGTGACGGAAAACTGAGTATGTATGGTTTAGCAAGCGATCAGTCGCCAAAACTGGACAGAATTTTTCATTCGATGAAATTTATGGGAATTGAAGTTCCTGTGCATACGGGAGCCGAAATGCTGGCAAAAAAATATGATTTGAGCGTAATAATGGTAAAAGTAAAAAAAGTGGCCAGAGGGTATTATGAAGCTACATTTTTAACTATTGCCGACAATCCGAATGAATATAAAAACTTTGACATCACAGAAAAATACCTGAACGAAGTAGAAAAACAAATTCTTGAAGCTCCGGAATTTTATCTTTGGACACATAAAAGATGGAAACATCGCGTGAAAGAATAATATACAAAAGAAAATCCAAAAAGTAATTGAGGCTTTTTGGATTTTCTTTTTATGGTAATTATGAAATCATGAGAGCAAAGCTTTTAAAGGCTTTCAAATAGATTTTGATGGGTTTTTGTACTGTTTTTTTTTGTAGAAAAATTATATAAACAACATAAATTTGAAGTTAACTAAATCAAATAAAAAACCTCATCAAAATTTTAACTATGATTAAAAAGTTACTTTTTACATTTTCCATAGTAACGGTTTCGATTTCGGCATTTTCGCAAAGTCCAAAACGTGGGATTGCTTATGGAAATAATTCTACTGCCGATTTGCTGGCACTAAAACCCGGAATTTCCTGGTGGTACAATTGGGGATCTCTTCCTGAAAATGACGTTAATGCAAATTACGCAAATCTTGGAGTTGAATATGTTCCAATGATTTGGGGAAAATTAAGCGATAACGATTTACAGGCTTTTATAGACAAAATTAAACCGGGAGCTAAATATCTTTTGGCTTTTAACGAACCTAATTTTAATGACGGCGCACGTTTAACTCCGCAAGAAGCTGTAAATGCCTGGGTAAATGTAGAAAAAGTAGCTGCCGCAAAAAATCTGGAAATTGTGAGTGCTTCTCCTGCTTATAACGGACCTGATAATTATGGAGGTTACAGCAGTCCTACTGCATGGCATGATCAATTTTTTCTTTTATGTCCAAATTGTAAGGTAGACTATATTGCTTTTCATACTTATGATGCTACTGCTGGTGCTGTAATAGGTGTAACAGGACTTTTAAAGAACTACAACCGCCCGGTTTGGGTAACTGAGTTTGCAAACCGCGTAATTCAATCAGAAGCAGATAAAATTGCTTTTATGAAACAAATCGTCAGCAGTTTTGAAAACGATCCTGATATTTACAGATATTCATGGTTTACAGGCCGGGTTCCGTCAAACTGGACAGATATGCTTGAAGGACAATTATTAAGCCCGACAAGTGGTGTTTTAAAACCAATTGGAACCGCTTATGTAAACGAAAGTTATACAACAAAAAAAATGACCGTTCCGGGAAGAATTACTGCAAACAAACATTATAGAAGAAAAGGAACGGGATTACAAAACACTACAGATTCTGGTACTGGACAAAATGTTTGTTTTATTGAAAAAGGCGACTGGAATGAATTTATGCTGAATGTTACCGATGCCGGAACATACAATTTAACTTTTAGAGTGGCTTCGCCTACAATTCCGGGTAAATTTGATATTTTGGTAAACAATGTCGTTGTAAAAACCGATGAAACTTTTCAGCCAACTGGAGACTGGCAGACGTATGCAGATAAATTGGTTACTGGTGTTAATTTACCAAAAGGAGAAGTTTATCTGAAAATTAAATTCAAATCAGATGATATGAACTTTAATTATATTGATGTAGCTGCAGCAAATTTAGGTGTAAACGATCCTACAGCAGAAAATGATTCGTTTACCATTTATCCAAATCCGGTAAAAGTACAGTCGACACTTCATATAAAATCATTTACAACTGAGCCTTTGTCTTTAAAAATTATTGATGCAAACGGAAAAGTTTGTTTTTCATCAAATGATCATTTTACAAATGAAGATATTAAAATTGGTGATAAATTATCAAGCGGAATTTATATCGTAAATGTTTCTTATGGAGCCGTTAAGAAATCAATGAAAATAATTAAAAACTAAAGTTTAACTAAATAGAAAAAGCCTTTCAGATAAGAAAGGCTTTTTCTATAGTAAGAATTGCAAAAAATTATATCCCAGCAATAACTTTAATTTCATCAATAATACGAAGTGCTAATTTATCAGCAGCGTCCTGAGAAGGCGCTTCAGTGTAAATACGAATAATGGGTTCTGTATTTGATTTTCTTAAATGAACCCATTCTGTAGCAAAATCAATTTTCACACCGTCAATTGTCGTAATATCTTCATTTTTATATTTCTCAGTCATTTGAGTCAAAATCGCGTCAACATCAATTTGCGGTGTTAATTCAATTTTGTTTTTGCTCATATAATATTCCGGATACGAAGCTCTCAATGCCGAAACTGACGTTTTTTTGTTTGCCAAATGTGTCAGGAACAAAGCAACTCCAACCAAACTATCACGCCCGTAATGCAATTCAGGATAGATAATTCCGCCGTTTCCTTCACCACCAATTACAGCGTTATTTTTCTTCATCAATTCAACCACATTCACCTCGCCTACTGCGCTTGCTTCATAGTTTCCGTTATGTGCATTTGTTACATCACGCAATGCACGTGAAGATGACATGTTAGAAACCGTATTTCCCGGAGTTTTACTTAAAACATAATCAGCAACAGCTACTAATGTATATTCTTCTCCAAACATTTCTCCATCTTCGCTGATAAAAGCCAGACGATCAACATCTGGATCAACAACGATTCCAAAATCAGCTTTTTCTTTTACAACCAATTCAGAAATATCCGTTAAATGTTCTTTTAATGGTTCTGGATTGTGAGGAAAATGTCCGTTTGGTTCGCAGTATAATTCTATCACTTCAACTCCCATTTGTTTAAGAAGCTTAGGAATAATAATTCCTCCTGATGAATTTACACCATCAACAACTACTTTAAATTTAGCTTGTTTTACAGCCTCAGCATCAACCAAAGCCAAATCTAGAACTTCATCAATATGAATATCCATATAAGCATCATTAGGCGTAATTTCACCTAAACTATCAACATCAGAAAAATCAAAAGCCTCAGCTTCGGCAATTTCCAGAATTTTAGCACCATCGGCACCGCTCAAAAATTCACCTTTTTCGTTTAATAATTTAAGAGCATTCCATTGTTTCGGATTATGAGAGGCTGTTAAGATAATCCCACCATCAGCTTTTTCAAGCGGAACAGCAACTTCAACCGTTGGCGTAGTCGAAAGTCCAAGATCAATAACATCAATTCCTAAACCAATTAAAGTATTTACCACAAGGTTATGAATCATTGGTCCCGAAATTCTCGCATCACGGCCAATTACCACTGTCAATTTTTCTTTTGAAGTATTGTTTTTTAGAAAAGTTCCGTATGCCGATGCAAATTTTACAGCATCAACAGGAGTCAGGTTATCTCCCACTTTTCCACCGATAGTTCCTCGTATACCCGAAATCGATTTTATTAAAGTCATCTTTGTGAGTTATGGTTATTTTATTACAAATATAGAAAAGTTACTAAGGTTCTGAGATACTAAGACACTAAGATTTAAAAAAAGTTACTAAGGTTCTAAGTTGCTAAGATTATAATAACAAATAATTAATAACGAAAGTTTATAGTCAAACAATACAACAAAAACGATTTAAAAAAGTTTTTATACATTTACTAAAATAACTTAGCTTCTTAGTATCTAAGAACCTTAGGATCTTGACAAAAAATGAATTTCCTGGCTCACATATACCTTTCCGGCGATAACGACTTAATTAAAATTGGCAATTTTATGGCCGACGGTATTCGCGGAAAACAGTTTGAACATTTTCCAGAAGATGTTCAGAAAGGAATTCTTTTGCATAGATTTATCGATACTTATACCGATTCTCATGATGTTTTCAGGCAAAGTACGAGACGTCTGCATGATAAATACCATCACTATTCGGGTGTAATTATAGATATAGTTTACGATCATTTTTTGGCCAAAAACTGGACCAATTATTCAGATGAAAAACTAGAAGATTTTATTACCCGATTTTACAATTCCTTACATACAAACTATGCTATTTTAACCGAAAAAACCCAGGGCTTAATGCCATATATGATTGAAAGAAACTGGCTCTTAAGTTACAGAACTGTAGAGGGAATCCATCAAATCTTGACTCAGATGGACAGGAGGTCGAAAAATATTTCAAAAATGCAATTTGCCAGCGAAGAATTAAAAGAATTTTATAATGAATTTGAACAGGAATTTACTCTTTTTTTCGAGGATATTCAGTATCAGGCCAAACAAAAATTACTTTCCTTATAAACCTAACCATTTTATAAAATATGTTCTTGTTATGAAAAAAATTTCACTTTTATTTTATTTTATATCCTTTTATAATTTTGCACAAAATACAGCTGCACCAACTGGTTTAACCGCTTCAAAAGCAATGGTCATTTCGGCTCGTGTAGAAGCATCAAAAATTGGTGTCGAAATAATGAAAAAAGGCGGTAATGCATTTGATGCCATGGCCGCAACCGAACTGGCTCTGGCTGTCGCATACCCGTATGCAGGAAATCTTGGCGGCGGCGGATTTATGGTTTACAGAAAAGCAAACGGCGAAGTAGGAAGTTTAGATTACCGCGAAAAAGCACCGCTTGCAGCCTCAAAAAATATGTTTCTTGACAAAGACGGAAATGTAATTCCCGGAAAAAGCACAGAATCTCCTTTGGCCATTGGTGTTCCGGGAACAATTGCTGGAGTTTTTGCCGTTCATAAAAAATTTGGTTCACTGCCAATATCAGAGATTTTAAAACCCGTTATCGCTTTAGCTGAAAAAGGCGTAGTTGTAACTCTAAAGCAACAAAAACAGCTTGAAAATTATCACGAATCAATTGTTAAAGCAAATGGTCCCAATACTTTAATGGCCGGAAGGTTTAAAGAAGGCGACACAATAAAATATCCTGCTCTTGCCAGTACTTTGAAACGAATTTTGAAAAACGGAAGAGACGAATTTTACAAAGGAAAAACAGCTCAGGTTTTGGTTGATTATCTTAAGAAAAAAGGCGGAATTATAACACTTAAAGATTTAGCATCTTACGAGGCAAAATGGAGAAATCCGCTGCAGTTTGAATACAAAGATTTAAAAATTACATCGATGGCGCCGCCAAGCAGCGGCGGTATCTGTCTTGCTCAAATTTTAAAAATGATTTCTCCCTTTTATTTATCAAAAATGGGACATAATTCTGAACAGTCAATTCAGGTAATTGTAGAAGCAGAAAGGAGAGCTTATGCAGACAGAAGCCAGTTTTTAGGCGATCCGGATTTTGTAAAAATTCCAGTAAAAGGGCTTTTATCAGATACTTATTTAAAAGAAAGAATGTCCAATTTTGATTCTGAAAAAGCCACTTTATCATCAGAAATTAAAGAAGGAAATATTACCTATAACGAAAGCACCGAAACAACACATTATTCTATTGTAGATCAATTTGGAAATGCCGTTTCTGCCACCACAACAATAAATGACGGTTTTGGTTCAAAATACTATTGTGATGAATTAGGCTTTTTCTTAAACAACGAAATGGATGATTTTAGTGCAAAACCGGGATCGCCAAATATGTTTGGTTTAGTTGGAAATGAAGCGAATAGTATTGCACCGCAAAAAAGAATGCTGAGTTCTATGACTCCGACTATTGTTGAAAGAAATGGAAAATTATATATGGTTGTAGGTTCTCCGGGCGGATCGACCATTATTACCTCTGTATTACAGACAATCCTGAATGTTTATGAATATAATTTGAGTATGCAGGCCGCAGTAAATGCACCTCGTTTTCATCATCAATGGCTTCCGGATTTAATTACATTCGAACCTAATACTTTCAATTACAGCACTATTGAAAGTTTAAAAACCAAAGGATATTTAATTAACGAAAAAACAACACCCGTAATTGGTAAAGTAGATGCTATTTTAGTTTTACCAGATAATACTCTTGAAGGAGGAGCTGATTTTAGAGGCGATGACAAAGCTGCCGGATTTTAAAATGAAAATTTTTCAATAGAAAAATTTGACAAAATTGAATGTTTAGAGCTAAATTTGCATTCTCCGTAATATTTTTTAAAACTAATGATAAGAAAACTTTTTCGCAGATTAGAAAGCATTATCGCTTTGGGACAATCTATACTTACACCAAAGCAATTTATTTTTTTATCAAGTGTTTTGGTGGGTATTTCCTGTGCATTTGCAGTAATTATTTTAAAAACTTTTGCGCATAGCGTATTTTCTTTTGCAACTTATCTAAACGGAATTTTAAAACTTAGTTTCATTAATAGTATCTTGCCAATTATTGGTATTGTACTGACTGTTTTTGTGGTCAACAAAGTATTAAATGGTTCTATACAAAAAGGAACTTCTCAAATTTTATATGCCGTTGCCAAAAAAGCAAGTATAATTCCGAAAAAGCAAATGTACGCCCAGATTGTTACGAGTTCCTTAACGGTTGGTTTAGGAGGATCGGCAGGTTTAGAAAGCCCTATCGTTATTACCGGTGCTGCTTTTGGCTCTAACTATGCTCAAAATTATAAACTCGCATACAAAGACAGAACTTTATTAATTGGCTGTGGTGTTGCGGCAGGAATTGCTGCAGCTTTTAATGCCCCGATTGCGGGAGTTCTTTTTGCCATAGAAGTTTTATTGGTTGATGTTAGTATTTCGGCATTTACGCCTATTATGATTTCTGCAGCAACCGGAGCTTTGGTTTCGGCAATTGTATTAGACGAGAGCATTCTTCTGTCTTTTAAAAAACAAGAAACATTCGATTATCACAATATTCCGTTTTATGTCATTTTAGGGCTGCTTACGGGATTTATTGCGGTATATTATGCCCGAAATTTTCAAAGAGTTGAACATTATTTCTCAGAATTAAAAATTGGCCCCTATAAAAAAGCCTTAATTGGTTCTTCTCTTTTGGCATTGTTAATTTTCATTTTTCCAACACTTTTTGGTGAAGGTTATGAAAGTATTAAAATATTATCAGAAAGCGATCCCGGACAATTATTAGATAATACTTTATTTGCTGATTTCAGAAACAATAATTGGGTCTTGCTGCTTTTTGTAGGCTGTACAATGATGGTCAAAGTTTTTGCTTCGGGACTTACACTTGGAAGTGGAGGAAACGGAGGAAATTTTGCTCCTTCTCTGTTTCTAGGCTCGTATTTAGGATACTTTTTTTCAAAATTCATTAGTTTAACTGGTTTATCAAAGCTGCCGATCAGCAATTTTACAATGGTAGGAATGGCCGGAATTCTAAGCGGATTATTTCATGCCCCGCTAACCGCAATCTTCCTTATCGCAGAAATTACAGGAGGCTACGGATTAATGATTCCGCTTATGATCGTTTCGTCAATTAGTTTTGCAATTTCAAAACGATTTGAAAAATATTCACTTGATGTAAAAAATCTAGCCAAAAAAGGTCATGCTTTTACGAGTAATAAAGACTCTAATATCTTATCAACTTTAGATATCGATACCATAATACAATGCGATTACTTAACCGTACATCCTGATGAACATTTAAGCAAATTAGTTGATCTTATTTCACATTCTAATCAAGTTGTTTTCCCAGTTGTAAACAATGAAAAAGACCTTGTAGGTATTGTTCATTTTAATGATATTCGGGAAATTATTTTTAATGCATATCGTGTAAAATACACTCTGATTAAAGATGTAATGAAAATTCCGGCTGCCACTATATCAACAAACGACAGCATGGAAATTGTAATGACTAAATTTGAAAGATCTAAATCGGCTTTTCTTCCCGTTTTACGAAATGATAAATACTTCGGGATCATTTCAAAATCTATTGCATTAGAAGCTTACAGAATGAAACTGCGTTCTATGACGATTGAATAGTTTTAATATCGGATAAGTTAAAAATTTGTCGTATCCGATATTAAGATATACCTTTGTGGTCAAATGTGGAATATAGACTTAACATACAGACCCGAATTTCAGTCAACTTTTGACCGATTGTATCAAAAAAGGCAGGAACTGCAAAACAGCAGGCCATTGCCTAATATTGCTTTGAATAAAATTCGGGAAAGCTTATCGCTGGAATGGACCTATAATTCGAATAGTATTGAAGGAAATACAATGACTTTACGTGAAACCCAAATGGTTATTCAGGAAGGAATTACCATTAAAGGAAAATCACTTAGGGAACATTTT